>NZ_BAAHYI010000001.1:0-321716 GCF_054657635.1 Halanaerobaculum tunisiense | reverse complement strand
GTTTCGCCCACCATTAAAATATTGCTGGAGGGGATATAGCTCAGCTGGGAGAGCGCTTGTCTGGCAGACAAGAGGTCACCGGTTCGAACCCGGTTATCTCCACCATCTACAATTACTGATATTATAGAAGTAATAGCCTGTTTTAATACGGGCTATTTTTGTATTTTTTGTGGACCTCGCAATAATTTCACAACAAAGAGTTTAAATTGACCCTCCCCGGGGCAAGCCACCGAGGATTCCTTATTCATAGAGAATTGCCTACTTAAAGCATACCGAATGGTAGATTGAGTAGGTCTTACTTTCTCTCCAAAGGCGTAAATTCGGGTAAGCCCTACCCTAATGAAACTAATTTATACCTAATTCTAATTTGCCTTGATTAAGCAAATTCTTACTAGCATTTATATCTCTATTGTTGGTTGCTCCACACTTACAAGTCCAAGTACGAACTGATAGGTTTTTGACTTTTTGGTTTTTAACACCACACTCATTACAAGTTTGACTACTAGCAAAAAATCTATCTACTTTGTGTAATGTGTAATCATACCATTTGCTTTTATATTCCAGCATAGTAATAAACATATTCCAAGCACAATCAGAGATATGTTTGGCTAGTTTTGAATTTTTAAGCATACCTTTTATATTCAGGTCCTCTATGACTAAAAGTTGGTTCTCCTTTGTTAGCCTAGTGGACAGTTTATGCAAAAAGTCTTTACGAACATTCTTAATTTCAATATGAACTTTAGCAATTTTCTTTTTAAGTTTATGTCAATTATTGCTACCTTCTTCTTTACGAGCTAATCTCTTTTGAAGTTTGGCTAATTTATCTTCATATTCAGAAAGATGTCTAGGGTTTAATATATGTTCTCCATCAGAAGTAGTTACCTAAATCTAATCCTAACTCCCCTTGATTATTATTAACAACAGTTTTTAGAACCTGCCTAACATTAATTGAAATATAGTATTTACCTGTTCTAGATTTAGAAACTGTAACATTATTAATTTTACCTTTAACCTCTTTAGATTTAGCAAATTTAACCCAAGATAGTTTAGGTAATTTAATTTTATTATTTTTAATCTCAATATTGGTTTAACCACTAGGTTTAATGAATTTTTGTGTTCTATATGATAATCTAGATTTCTTTTTAGATTTAAATTTAGGAAAATTACTTCTACCCTCAAAGAAGTTTTTGAATGCTTTATCTAAATCTTTAAGTGATTGTTGCAATGCAATGCTATCAACTTCTTTTAACCACTCATATTCTTTTTTTAATTGAGGTAGCTGTCTAGAATATTTAGTATATGATTGATACTCACTTTCTTTAGCTTTTGCTAAAAAATCATTGTAAATGAATCTAGAACAACCTATTATCTTATCTATTAATTCTTGCTGTTCGTGATTAGGATAAATTCTAAATTTCTAACTATATCAGTAGGTGCTATTGTTGGTTTAGTTGATAGAAAGATGTGTATATGATCTGGCATTACTTCTAATTCTAAAATTTCATATTGGTATTTATCGCATATATTAGCAATAATATTTTTTAATGATTGTTTTATATCGCCTTTTATTACTTCAAATCTAAATTTAAGACATCATACAAGATGATATTGTATTAAATATTTACAATGACTTAAACTTTTATAGTCATTACTCATTGCTATCCAACCCATATTTTTCTTGTATAGCTCTACGCATTAGGTCTAAATAAGTCAATGTTGTTTCTTCTTCCACAGAGTAGATTCTTACTAAATTTTCAAGTTCATTTTTCCATTCTTCGGGAATAGATCGGCATTCAGCCAGAGGGCAAGTCCATCTGGTTTTCTGTCGATAAAATCTATAACGTGATTTCGTTTCAGATAATTCTACATAACTACCGCTAGCAACTTCATGTTCTAACTCGTGCATTTTCTCTTCATTTGCGAATATGGGTTTAAAATTATTGTCTTCTTTCTGTATAATAATAAATTAATTATAAAAAAATAATAGTAACTTTTAATGGGAATAGGTGATATAATGTCAATTCATTTTACCTTTGCAATATATACTGGTATTTTAGCTTTAGTGCTTGTTACACTTGTACCCAGAAAGATGATTAGAGAACTAATAATTTATGGTATTATTTTTGGTGCTATTGGGGATTTCTTAGCTGTTTTTATTGTAACTCATCTTTTAGAATGGGGAGGTTACATTAATTATGGCCCATTTGGTTTTAGAGATATACCATTTTTCCCACTATTAGCTTGGGCAATTTGGTTTATAATGTATTTTTACTTTATGCCTGATCACAAGGTATTAAGATATGTTTATATAGTATCAGCAGCTGCTTATTCTGTTTTATTTTCTAATATTTTAGCTAACTTTGATATTTTTAGGTGGAATTTTAGTGAGATAATAATTCCATTCTTTATCTATGTTACGTGGTTTACTGGAAGTGCTTGGGCTAAAGAACAAATTGATCAGGAGGTAGGATAATGGAAAAATCAGAATTGTTTTCGGATCCAATATTACTTGGTTCAATTGCGTGAATAGCGGGCAACATTCCTATATCTTTAATTATGGGTTATTCTGTTAATTTTACGTTTGCTGCTTTATTAGGAGTATTACTTGTATACATTGTTCGATCAACGGGCAATGATTATGAGATTTATAAAGGATTACTTATACCAAATTTCTTAGGATTTCTCCTTCATATTATATTTGGATTAGTTAGCGGTTGGGTTGTTAAGCAGTATGGCAGGGTTTAAGCCAATATAAATTCAGATATAATAATTAATAATATAGTAATGGTACATTGGATACTTCTAGAAAATAAATTTGATTTGCGTTAAACATATTTAAGGAGAAGTATAAATAACAGATCAGTTTTTTAATTTGTTGAAACCAGATTAAAGGATAAGATGTGATTTTAAAATTACAATAATTACGCAACAAACTCACAACAACAATATACCACGTAATATAATATTTTTTAAATTTACCCTTGAAAAATAAAGAGTATAATGGTATAGTATATAAGTGTCGGACAGGATAATTGTCCGGCAGACAAGAGGTCACCGGTTCGATCTCGGTTATCTCTACAATAGAAGTTATTTGGGCCATTAGCTCAGCTGGTAGAGCACTAGACTTTTAATCTGGGTGTCGGAGGTTCGACTCCTCCATGGCTCACCAATAACGCGGGGTAGAGCAGTTGGTAGCTCGTCGGGCTCATAACCCGGAGGCCACTGGTTCGAATCCAGTCCCCGCAACCAAATAAAAAAGTTATTAGTTAAGTTTATTAGGGCGAGATAGCTCAGTTGGTAGAGCAGTGGATTGAAAATCCTCGTGTCCCCGGTTCGAATCCGGGTCTTGCCACCAATTTAGTGCGGGAGTAGCTCAGTTGGCTAGAGCACCAGCCTTCCAAGCTGGGTGTCGCCGGTTCGAGTCCGGTTTCCCGCTCCAAGTTATGTGCTTGTAGCTCAGTTGGATAGAGCAACGGCCTTCTAAGCCGTGGGCCGGGGGTTCGAATCCTCCCAAGCACGCCACATCAATCAATTTACAATGTACAATTGAGAATTGACAATTAAAAGCTAAAATCAATTAAATATCATGGTGGATGTAGCTCAGTTGGTTAGAGCGCAGGATTGTGGCTCCTGAGGCCGTGGGTTCAACTCCCATCATCCACCCCAATTATCTTCACCATATGGTGAAGAATTTTTATTTTTTTGGAGGGTTGAGCAGGAAAAAAATTAAGAGGAAATAATATTATGTAATATAATGGTTATTATAATGTTTACTAGAAATAGTTTAAAAAGGAGGAGCAGAGTGATTAAAAAGAAGAGATTGGGAGATATACTAGTTGAAGCTGGATTTCTTACTGAAGCAGAATTAAGCCAAGCATTAGAAAAGCAACAAGAGACTGATAAAAGATTAGGAATTGTTTTAGAGGAGCTGGGATTAGTAACTGAAGAAAGTGTTATGGAAGCTTTGGAATATCAACTGGGGATTCCTCGGTTAGATTTAAACCAGATAATAATTGATCCAGAAATAATTAATTTGATTTCCAAGTCTTTAGCAGAAAGACATCAAGCAATCCCAGTTAAAAAAGAGGATAATACCTTAACAGTAGCAATGACAGACCCTTTAGATGTATTAGCAATTGATGATATTAGAATTAAGACAGGATATGAGGTTTCGCCAGTTATTTCTAGTAAAGAGGAAATAGAAAATGCTATCAATCAATACTTTGGAGATGATGATATTGTAGAAGAATTTATAGCAGATATTGATTCTACAATGGAAGAAATAGAAGATAGTAATTTAAATACTAGTAATCTGCGTCAAATGGTACAGGATGCACCAGTAGTCAGATTAGTCAATAATATTATTTCTAGAGCAGTTAAAGCTAGAGCCAGTGATATACATATAGAACCGGAAGAAGATCAAGTAAGAATTCGATATAGAATAGATGGTATACTCCATACTGAAATGCAAATTCCTAAACAGACTCTTTCTGCTTTAGTTTCTAGAATTAAAATTATGGCTGAAATGGATATAGCGGAACGCAGAATTCCTCAAGATGGTAGGATTCAAATGAAATTATCCCAGACAAAAATTGATTTAAGAGTTTCTACTCTACCTACAGTTGAAGGAGAAAAAGTTGTTATCAGGATTTTAGATGAAGAAAGTTTAATGTTGGGAATTGATGAATTAGGTTTTTCACCTGAACATAAACCAATTTTTAAAAAGATGATTAGTCAACCTCATGGAATGCTATTGATCACTGGGCCAACTGGTAGTGGAAAAACTACTACTCTTTATTCAGCTTTGAGTTCTATAAATGATGCTGATAAAAATATTATTACCGTTGAAGATCCAGTAGAATATAGATTAGAGGGGATTAATCAAGTTCAAGTTAATCCGCAAGCAGGACTTGAGTTTGCTAATGGATTACGTTCTATACTTCGACAGGATCCTGATATAATAATGATTGGAGAGATTAGAGATAAAGAAACAGCAGAAATTGCTATTCATGCTGCTATGACTGGCCATTTAGTATTAAGCACTCTACATACTAATCAATCAGCTGGGGCATTGACTAGATTAATTAATATGGGAGTAGAACCTTATCTAGTAGCTTCTTCAGTGATGGGAGTTGTAGCCCAAAGATTAGTAAGAAAAATTTGTCCTGATTGTAAGAGAGAAAATGAGGATGAAGTTATTGATTCAGTCTTAGCAGAATATTTACAAGAACAGAATGAGTTTATTGATTATTACGGTTCAGGTTGTAGAAATTGTAATGAGACTGGATATCGAGGCAGAACTGCTATTTTTGAAATATTAGATATTGATTCTGAAATTAAAAAGTTGATAATTGAAAAAGCATCAGCAGCTGAAATCGAAGACATAGCAAAAGAAAAAGGAATGAAGACTCTTACGGATTCTGCTTTCCAAAAGGTAAAGCAAGGGTTAACTACCTTAGAAGAAGCAATGCGAGTTACAAAATTATAGTCAATTAGGAGGAGTTAGGAATGAAGTTGGCGAATTTATTACAGGAAGGGATTAAACTAGGTGCTTCTGATATTCATTTAACAGTAGGAATTGAACCTATGGCTAGGATTAATGGTGATTTACGAAGTATGAATCAGCAAGTCTTAACCGCTGATAAAATTGAAGAATTGGTGGCTGATTTGCTAGCAGATAGAGAAGAAAGATTGGTGCAAGAAGGAGAATTGGATTTTGCCTACCAGTGGAATGATTATAGATTTAGAGTTAATGTTTTTTATCAACAAAATCATCCTGCAGCAGTTTTACGAATCATTCCTAATCAAATTTTAAGTTTGAGTCAATTGGGATTACCAGATAAATTAACAGAAATGGCTCTACAACAAAGAGGATTATTTTTGGTAACCGGGCCAACTGGCAGCGGGAAGTCAACTACCTTAGCTGCAATGATTGATTTAGTTAATGAGCAATCTAGTAAACATATTATTACTTTAGAAGATCCAGTAGAATATGTCCATCAGCATAAACAGAGTATAGTTAATCAACGACAAGTTGGAAGGGATACGCAAGAATTTGCTACTGGTTTAAGAGCTGCTTTACGCCAAGATCCTGATATTATTTTAGTTGGTGAGATGAGAGATTTAGAGACTATATCTACTGCTATTACTGCTGCCGAAACAGGTCATTTAGTTTTAGCTACCTTACATACTAATAGTGCTGCGGAGACTATTGATCGGATTATTAATGTTTTCCCTCCCCACCAGCAGGAACAGATTAGAATTCAATTATCTATGAATCTACAAGGAATTTTAGCCCAACAATTACTTCCTACTATTGATGGATTAGATAGAGTGGCAGCAACTGAATTACTAGTAGCTAATTCAGCAGTCCGGAATCTAATTAGAGAAGGAAAAAACCATCAACTAGAATCAATAATGCAGACGGGGAAAGAAGAAGGAATGCATACTATGGATTATTCTTTACGTGATTTATATACCCAACGTAAAATCAGTAGAGAAGCTGCTTTAGAAAGTGCTGGAGATAAGCAGACATTACAGAACTTAATTTAGGTTACAGGGAGGTGTCCTTATTTCTCCTGTTTTTGATTATAAAGCTAGAGACCAGACGGGGACTTTTGTAGAGGGTACTATAGAGGCTAGAACTAAAAATAGTGCAGTAGATCAATTAAAAGATAGAGGCTATTATTTAACCAAGATTAAGCAACAATCGCAAGGAATAAAGCTCCAAGAGTTATTAAATAAATGGAGAAGAGTCGGCTTAAGAGATTTAAATATTTTTTGTCGTCAGTTTGCAACTATGATTAATTCGGGCTTATCATTAGTTAGGTCATTGAGTATTTTAGAAGAACAGACCTCTAATTCTAAATTACAATCAGCAATCAGTTCAATCCGAGAAGAAGTAGAAAAAGGAAAAAGCTTATCAGAGGCTTTAGAGGAATATGATGATATTTTTCCTCGGTTATTTATTAGTATGGTAAAGGCAGGAGAAGCTGGCGGTATATTGGATAATACATTAGAAGAAATGGCTGATCATTTTGAGCGGGAACGAGAAATTCAACAAAAGGTAACTTCGGCTTTGGTTTATCCAGCAGTAATTAGTTTGTTATCAATTAATGTTGTCTTCTTTTTAGTAACCTTTATTTTACCTACTTTTGTCGAGATGTTTAAAGACTTTAGTATTAAGCTACCACTAACTACTAGGGTTTTGTTAAAACTCAGTCAATTTATGAATAATTATTGGTATTTAGTTTTAGCTTTAATAGTTATATTGGTTTTATTAATTAAATATTACTACCAAACCGGACAAGGAAGAAGAAAAATCGATGGATTGCTATTAAAAGTACCTATTATTGGTGATGTTATTATAAAACTTTCGATTGGTAGATTTAGTAGAACATTAGGAGTTTTATTGGCTAGTGGGGTTTCTATCTTAGAAGGTTTGGAGGTGATAAGCAAACTAGTTAGTAACCAGGTAATTACAGATAAAATTTTAGAAGCTCGGCAGAGTATCAGTCAAGGTCAGAGTATAATTCTACCGTTAGAGAAAAGTAATTTATTTCCTCAAATGTTTGTGCAAATGATTAAAATAGGAGAAGAGACAGGAACTTTAGATCAAATGTTGGAACGAGTAGCTAACTTTTATGACCAAGAAATAGAACATACGTTAGAGCGAGTAGTATCTTTTATTGAGCCAGCAATGTTGTTAATCTTGGGATTAGTAGTAGGGGGAATTGTTACTGCAGTAATGCTACCGTTATTTAATATGATTCAAGGCGTATAGTGATCAGTGACGAGTGACCATCCTCATTACTGAAATTATAGAAAGGAAGTGGAAGAATGTTAAGCAAATTAAAAGAAAAGCTAGCTAGAATAGGGCGCCAGGAAACAGGTTTTACTTTAATTGAATTGATGATTGTGATTGCTGTAATTGGTACGTTAGCCGGAATTGCTATTCCTAAGTTTGGAGGAGTAAGAGATAAAGCAGAGATTGCCTCAGTAAAGAGTACTCTAAGAAGTATTAAATCAGGGTTAGTGATGTACAATGCAGAAAATGGAGAGTATCCTGATGATATTACTGATATTGAAGAGTATGTTGAAGTTGAAGGTGATTATACTATTGATGATGATAGTGATTCTGATTCCGATTATAAAGTAACTAAAGATGTTGATGGTACAACAGTTACCCTTACTTCTGGTGGTATAAGTGTAAGTTCAAATGACTAATTAATAATTGTTAAGCTCAGCACTATTTATGGTGCTGAGTCCTCTATTCTTTAAGGGTTGTAGGTGGTGAGGTTAAATGGAAGATAAGCAATCTAACATTATTTATTTGTTACCACTTAGTTTTATTATTGGGGTTGTACCTTTAATAGTCTTTGCTAAACAGATTAAGCTAGATGGAGTAGTAGTTGATTACTGGTCGAAAGAGATAGATTTCTTTGCTTATTATAAAATGATTGCTTTTTTATTTGCTAGTGCAATAGCTATCGGATTATTTTTAATCTATCTTTATCGGACTAAAAAAATAAAACAGACTTATTACTATCTAGCAATAGAAGTGTATCTAATTTGTATTATGCTATCCACCTACTATTCAGCAGTACCTGAGGTAGCTATTTGGGGCTTTCCAGAGCGGTATGAAGGTGCTTTGGTATTAGTAGGTTATCTGTTAGTCTTATTTATAACGATAAATTTAGTAGACTATGAAAAAGATATTAAGTTTTTATTTACTTCTTTATTCCTTTCAGCAATCATCATATCATTAGTAGGTCTGACTCAATATTTTGGTTTTGATTTGTTTACTACAGTTTTCGGAAAAAAGTTTATTCTACCTACTGAATTATATAATATAATTGATAAAATAAATATTAACTTTGATTCTATTTTTGCTACTCTTTATAATCCCAACTATGTAGGAAGTTATACAGGAATGTTATTAGCTCTAGGAACTGCTTTATATATCTTAGTTACAGATAAGCGAACCAAGATGGTTCTAGGTATTTTGAATCTGCTAATCTTTTCTAATTGGTTTGGTTGTCTGTCTCGAGCTGGTCTAGTTGGTGGAGTAGGTGCTATTAGTTTGTTGTGTTTATTAGTAGGCCAGAAGTTAATTGACAAGTGGAAGTCAATACTTATCTTAGGGATTGGTTTTAGTCTTGTATTTATAATGATGAATTATGTTGGTAATAATCGATTAGTTCAAGAAGTATTTTCTTTCCAGCAGGAGGCCCAAATTGTTACGGGGAAGCAAGCCGAGACTATTAAAGATATAATAATTGACCAAGACCAGTTAACAATCATTACTAACGAGACTAAGTTACAGCTGAAATTATTAGAGAATAATAAATTTTTATTTACAGATAGTAGTGGAGAGAAAATCAGGTATAACTTAACTGAAGAAACGGGAGTAATTAAGCTACAGGATAATAGATACCAAGATTATCAATTTAAAATAAAGCCTAAAAATATATTACATTTCACTTATGGAGCCAAAGAAGTTAACTTTAAAATTATAACTAGTCCTAACAAGGAATTAGGGATTATTGGTTTTGCTAATCAAGTATATAAGACAGACCCGGTTGAAAAGTGGGGGTTTGCAGGATTAGAAAGATTAGGCTCAGGTCGGGGTTATATTTGGTCTAGGTCTTTGCCACTGATAAAAGATACTATTTTAACTGGTTATGGTCCGGATACTTATGCTCTCTATTTTCCCCAGTATGATAATGTAGGTAAGTTAATTACTTTTAATAGTACTAAAGTAATAGTAGATAAGCCTCATAATCTGTATTTACAGGTAGCAATTAATACAGGAGTGATTTCTTTATTAGCACTAGTAACTATTTTAGGGGGGTATTTTTTATCCAGTATTCAGTTATATTGGACTAGCAGATTAGATGATTTTTATAGTAAAGTTGGCGCTGCAGTTTTTGTTGCTTGTTTTGCTTATGCAATAGCTGGCTTATTTAATGATAGCGTGATTGGAGTAGCTCCTGTTTTTTGGGTTTTATTAGGAATAGGGATCAGTACTAATTTGAAAATTAAAGATTTAGAAATAGGTGAGAGTAGTGATTGAAATTTTAATCTTTAGTTTGGGATTAATCATCGGTAGTTTCTTAAATGTAGTAGTTTATCGCTTGCCTGCAGGAGAATCAATTATCTATCCTGGCTCCCATTGTCCAGAGTGTAAAACTAGATTAGCTCCTTTAGATTTGATTCCTGTAATTAGTTTTTTAGCTACCAAAGGTAGATGTCGTTATTGTCAAACTAAAATATCTTATCAGTATCCTCTAGTAGAATTATTAACAGCTTTTCTTTTTTTATTTTTATTAGGAGAATATCAAGTTAGCTTTCAATTAGGAACTTATCTTGTGTTAGTATCTTTATTAATTCCAATTAGTATTATTGATCTCCAAGAGATGATTATTCCTAATCAAATTACTTATGGGGGACTTATATTAGGGTTGGTAAGTAGTATTTATGGGAATTATATCTCTATTATAGAATCTTTATTAGGTTTGTTAATTCCAGCTGGTTTATTATTAGTGATTGCTTTATTAGGTAAAATGGGATTAGGGGATGTTAAATTAGTAGCAATGATTGGAACTTTTCTAGGAGTTAGAGATACACTATTAGTCATCTTTTGTGGCTCTGTAGTAGGTTCAATTATAGGATTAATCCTAATTGGATTAGGAAATAAAAGGGGGACAAGCAAGGTGCCTTTTGGCCCTTTTATTGCTCTGGGGACTATAGTGGTTTTATTATGGAGCGAGGAAATAATTAATTTCTATCTGCAATTGTATTGATATAAAGTGGCACTTTTGTGCCACAGCTATCTGTCGTCTGCTATGTGTCGTGAGCCGAATCAAATTCAAAACCATAGAAACAGTTAACCCCTGACCCCTTAGAACATAAGAATTATAAAGGTTTAGATTTAGAATTTAAGTGTTTTGAATTAGCAGATCCTACAAGTTTCACAGAAACTTTCCGTGATAAAAAGCATCCGCACACAGCACACGACACAATATATCAATTTTATGCCATTTTAGAAGCAGGTGATTAGTATAAAATTAAAGAAATATTTAGTAACAGAAGCGGGAATGACTTTAATAGAAGTAATGATTGGAATAACTATTTTGACTACTGCTTTATTGCCTATCATGGGATTCTTTATTAATCAGACTAGACTGACTTATGAAAGTGGGCTAAGATCGGAGGCTTTACAGTTGGCCCAACAAGCAATGGAAGAAATTAAGGCTACTGAATTTAATAGATTAGAAACTAAGGCAGCAGAGAAGACAGAGTCAATATCTCCATTTGATAGACAGGTTGTGCTAGATGATTATCAAGCAGCTGAGGACCTTAAAAAAATAACGATAACTATTTCTTGGGGCCAAACTAAAAGTTTACAGTTACAGACTTTGCTTGCAAGCAGGTGATGAGATGAAGCAATTAGGAGATGCGGAAGGGTTTACCTTAGTTGAAATGATGATTGGCCTAGTTATTTTTAGTCTAGTAAGTACTGGACTGTATAATATTTTTTTAACTGGTTGGCAGAGTTGGCAGTTTAACCACCAACAAATTGATTTACAACAACAAGCAAGAATAATTAGTCTTAAATTAGAGCAGGAACTCAGACAAGCAAAGATGGTCCAAACTAAGACTAGCTCTGAAGTAGTAATTAAACTAGCAAATGACAAATATAAAAAATATTGTTTTTCTGCTGCAGATAATAGAGTTTATTATAAAATCATTTCCGGGATTGAGGACTGGCCTACTAGAGAAGATTGGGAGAGGATAAAAGGTGAATCTATTATATCTGGAGTAGTGGATGCTTTTGAGTTTAGCTATAATGAAGAAGATAAAGTAGTAACTATAAGTTTAATTTTGACCAAGCAAAGTCAGAATTATCAATTAAGGAACCATAAGATCCATCTTAGACAGGCAGAAGAAGGGATAAAATAAGATGGCGGCAAATAATGAAGGTTCAATTATTTATTTAGCTTTAGTAGTCATAATTGTATTAATGATGTTAGTAACTAGTATGGGACAGTTATTGAATAATGAATTAAGGATGACTTCGCAGCGAGAAAAGAAAGTTAAAGCTTTTTATTTAGCTGAAGCAGGCCTAGAGTATGCTACGGCTCGGATTAATGATAATAGTGTTTGGGGGCAAAAAGAAGATAATAATTTCAAAGTAAAATCTAACTCTCTAAGTCAGCTATCTGATTCGATGAAGGGAGATCTTGAGTCAATTAAAAAAGAGCTAACTGCTGATAAGCTAACTATTAGTAGTAAAGGAAGTTATCAAGATGCAACTAAGGTTGTAGCTGCTACTTATTCTTATAGTCAAGCCTCGCCTGATTATAGTCCAGCTTTTAACTACCCTGTTGTGGGGAAAACTATTGCTGTAGGTAATAATGTTTTAGTGAGTGGAGGCGGTCTTTATGCAGCAGGACCAGTAAGTTTAGGCAATAATACAATGGATCTTAGTATAAAGTCTAATCAAGGTGAAAGTAATTTTAACTCTCTATTTCCAGCTCTAAATATCACTGAGTTGGAAGAAGAAGCTACTACAATAATCAATAGTAATAGCCAGCAGCAAAGAAATAGTGATATTATTAATGGAAAAGAGATTACTTATGTTACAGGAGACCTTAATCTTAGAAATAATCTCCAGATTAAGGGGAAGGGAATATTAGTAGTTAAAGGTAACTTAACAATTGGTAATCAGGTAGAGATCAATAAAGATACTAGTGATTATTTTTTAATAATAGTAACTGGTGATGTTATGATAGGTAATAATTTTAATCTGCAAGGTTTGGTATATTCTAAAGAAAGTATTACAGTAGGGAACAATGCTAACATTAGAGGAAGCATAATAGCAAACAGATCTATAGCACTAGGTAATAATTTAAACTTTAGTTTTGCTGATTCCTATTTGGATACTTTTACTGCTAATGGAATTGAGATACCCTCAGCTGAGAGAGAGAACGGAATAGATAAAGAAGATACTAAAGTAATTGATTTGAAATTGATCAACTGGCAAGAGAAGTAGAGTGGGGTGTGAAAATGAGATTATTAGATAAACTCTGGAATTTATTTAATAATAAAGTGATTGGGCTTGATATTGGGAGTGATTTAATTAAGGTAGTAGAAGTCGCTAATCAAGCAAATGAATTAACCATAACTAGTTATGGTACAGCAGTAACTCCTCAAGGTGCAGTTACAGAGGGCCAATTAACTAGAATTGATTTATTAGCAGAGGAAATTAATTTTTTATTTACAGAAAATAAGTTTACTGCTAATAAAGTAGTAGCAGCTATTAGTGGAGAACAGGTGATTATTAGAACTATAGAAATTCCTAAAATGCCCCTAGAAGAACTAGATGAGGCTGTTAAGTGGGAAGCTAAAGAACAATTACCTTTACCAGTAGATGAAGCGATGTTAGATTATGAAATTCTGAAGCAAAAAGAAACTGGAGATTATGAATTAGTAGTAGTGGCAGTTGATGAAAAGATAATCAATAGCTATTTGGAATTATTTGAGTTATTAGATTTAAAGCCTTTGGTAATTGGGATTGAACCAACGGCAATGGCTAAAGTACTCCAACATTCACATCCTAACCAAGTTATTGGCTTAGTAGATATTGGGTCTCAGACTACAGATGTATCTATTTATCGCCAGGGGAAATTGTTATTTACTCGAACTATAAAATCAGCTGGGAGATATTTCACAGAAGAAATAGCAGATTCCTACCAATTAGATTTAGCAGCGGCTAGAGATTACAAACTCAATAATAATATTTTCCAGGATCCTGAGTTAAGTCCTGTAATTAGAAGTTGGGTGACAGCGATTTATCGTTCTTTAGATTATTTTCAAGTTGAATATAAAGATTATGAGTTAAGTAAATTAATTTTAGCTGGGGGCGGAAGTAAGTTAAGTGGATTAGTTGGTCATTTGACAGATGAGTTTGGAATTGAAATAGAAGTTTTAAATGGATTTAACTGGATTACAATTGCAGACCAAGATTTTACAGAGGATATAGCTCAACTATTAGGAGTAGCAATTGGATTAGCTATTAGGGGGTTAGAAAAGGATGATTAATTTATTACCCCCAAAGTATAAAGCTAAAAAATTAAATGTTAAACAGATATTATTTATAATTTTGTTTATTGTTATAATATTAGGATTAATAGTAACTTACTTAAATCTATTGTTTAAAATCAAAAGAAAGCAAGCTAAGTTGAACTTAGTAACTAATAAATTAAATGAACTCAATCCTCAGTTTAAAGAAGTTAATGAGTTAGAAACAAAGATTACTAAACTAAAAACTGCTATTAAAGAAAAACAGGATCTAGTTGATACTCAAATAACTTGGGATCTTCTGTTATATAAGTTAGGCAAGATAGTTCCCCAAAAAAGTTGGATTTCAGAATTTACTATTGCTGATTCTAATCAGTTTCAACTAGCTGGTTATACTCGGGAACGCAGGAAACTAAGTTTACTTGTTAATGGATTACAAAGTAGTGTTTTCTTTAAAGAGATATCTATAGTAGCTATAGAAGAAAAAAAGTTAGTCAATGAAAATTATAATGTTAAGCAGCTAGTTTATTATCGAGTTGTAGGAAAGATAGCTGATAGTAAATAAGGAGGAGATTGATGCTAGGGGCCAAGTTAAGCCGGAGAGAAAGGTTAATAATTGTTCTAGGATTAGTTTTAGTTTTAGGGGTCGGATTTTATTTTTATTTCTATCAGCCACAAGTTAATAAATTAAAGAGATTAAATCAAAAATTAGACAGGAAAGTCAATCACTTAAAGATCAAAAGTAAGAAAGTGAATAACAAGGAGATGTTAACTACAAAATACAAATCATTGAAGAAATTAAATGATGACCAAACAGACTTTTTGAAATCAGGAGCTAAAGCGAAATTAATTGTGGATGTTAATGAACTTGTGGTTGCCACGGATATTGATTTAATAACAATAACGCCTCAGTCTATGATAGAAGAAGATAAATATCTTAAATTTCCTATTAAATTAAAATTAAAAGCGAAGTATGAAGATTTTTTAAGATCTCTTAAAAAGATTAAACAATTAAATTATTTAGTTAGAGTGGAAGAACTAAATATTTCAGCTCCTCTGACTCAAAGTGATGAAGTGACAGTTGAAATGGAATTAGTAGCTTATATTTTAAGTTCAGCTAAAAGGGAGTAATTTAATATGGAAAGTAACTGGTTGTTAATTACTAGTTTAGCTTTATTAATAGTTATTTTAAGTGGACTAACAGCTTTTCAAGCCTTAGATTTAAATCAAAGTCAAGATTTGACTGGTTTCAAAGCGGAGATGGAAGAAATGGTTTCTAAGCAACAGGAAGTTGATTTAGAAGCAGAAATAAATATTTCAGCTGCTGATAAATCAGTTACTCTCGAGCAATATGATACTAAAACTAATCCATTTAAATCTATTTTAACTAAGCAGAAAGATAATAAAAAAGCTAATAAAACAACTAAAAATAAACCAGAAGGAAAAGAAAATATAACTCAGCCTAAAATTAAGTTTGTAGGAGTTATTAACAATCAAGCTAAGCAAAAAGTAATTGTTGCTACTGGAGACGGAAATAGTTATATATTACAAGTAGGAGATAAAATTAATGGCTTAGAAATTGATAACATACTGGAGGATAGAGTGAGGGTGAAAAGGAGTGGAGAGTATTTGATCTACCATTTAGGAGGTGCAAAAGATTAAGAAAAAAATTGCTATTATACTATTATTGTTACTTATAATTACTACCGGCCAAGTGGGGGCCAAAGACAGCCAGCAGACTGGTATTAATCTTAATTTTAAAGAAATCGATTTGAAAGATGCTTTTAGAGCCTTAGCAGATGTAGCTGATAAAAATGTAATTACTGATAGTTCGGTGCAAGGTAAAGTAACAGTTCATTTAGAGGAGATTACTTTTTTGGCAGCAGTAGAATTGTTAGCTAAAACAAATGGCTTAGATTATAAGGTTGTTAATAATACTGTACTAGTAGCAGCTCCTGAGAAGCTTAGACAAGGATTTGGAGAAAAAATAACTGATGTTTTTAAGTTACAAAATTCTGAACCACAAGAAGTAAAAAAAAGTTTAGATTCTTTAATAAAAGAGGGGCTAATTAAAGTAGATGACAGGACTAAAAGTTTAGTAGTGACTGCTTATCAAAGTCAGATCCCGATGATTAAACGAGTAATCAAGCAGTTAGATCAAGCTAAAAGACAGGTTGTTTTACAAGCTAGAATAGAAGAAATGTCTCGGGATAGGTTAGAAGAATTAGGTTTGAACTGGGATATTGGTAATTTTAGTTCTTTTAAATTTAGTGCTAGTGATGAAGAAACTGTAGAGATTGGAAATACAGGTATCGGAGTAAACTACAAAAAGTTTTTGCGTCTGTTAGAAGATCGCGGGCATGCTTCTGTATTAGCTAATCCGCAGATAACTACAGTGACCGGAAAGGAAGCTAGGATTAATATTGGAGATCAGGTCCCAATCCCGCAGACTAACTCTGATGGTGAAACTAGAGTTGAGTTTAAAGATGTAGGAATTAGTCTAAAGATTACACCTCGGATTACTAGTCCAAATAAAGTGTTTATTAAGGTTAATCCTGAAGTGAGCATTGTTAGTCGTTATAAGGAACTTAAAACTGCTAAATATCCAATTATTAGTACTAGACAAGCTCAAACTAATGTTAGAGTGGAAGATGGTCAGACAATTGCTATTGGAGGCTTGATTAAAGAAAAAGAATTAAAAAACTTGTCTAAAGTTCCTTTTTTAGGCGATCTACCGATTTTAGGGAAGTTATTTCAAAGTAGTAGTACTGAAGAAACAAAAAAAGAGTTAGTTATTTTTATTACGCCTAAGATCATAGAAGATAAAGCAGCTAAAACTAATACTAAGGTGCAAGATAATAAACAGATAGTCACTTATGATTATGAAGTTCAGGCTGGAGATACACTCTGGAATCTTAGTGAGTTATTTAACCTTTCTTTTGCTGAACTTATAAAGTTTAATGATTTTAAAACACTGCCTGATTTAAAACCAGGCCAGGTGATTAAGATTCCAGTACCAAAGGATCATTATTATCGAGTCCAGGCTGGAGATACTATAGAGCAAATTGTTACAGAGTATGATATTACTAGACAACAAGTTATAAAGATGAATAATCTAGAAAAGTTAGAAACAATAACTGGACTGCAGCTTGTGTTACCAACAAAAGTAAAGCCAACAGATAGAGTGGAGGATTTTGATAAAAACAATTAAAGGCTTTCTAATCGATTAGAAAGCCTTTAATTATCAGACTTAGTTTATTTCTGCAAAATCCTAATAACTATGTTATAATTATAAGGGATAGATTATAGGGGGCAGAAATATGGAAGTGATTATTTTAGCTTTAGGTGCTGGTCTATTAATAGGTTATTTTGAGTTGTTACCTCAGGCTGTATTAAAGTTAACTGATCAGCTAGTATTAGGGGGCTTATTTTTATTATTATTTACAATGGGCTTACAGATTGGAGCTGATCAACAAATAGTAACTAATCTTAACCACTTAGGCCTACAGGCTTTTATTTTAGCTAGTGGTGCTGTGGTAGGTAGTATATTAGTAATATTACTTTTTAAAATTGTAAGTAATAGGGGGCATTAGAGTATGTTATTGGCTATTATTATTGTAATTATTCTTGGAATCTTATTAGGTTATTTTTGGCTCCCTAGCCTGTGGATTAGTTCTCTAGCAGAGATATCCAATTTATTATTAGCTATCTTATTATTAGGGGTAGGAATAGATATTGGAAGTAACCAAGACTTATTACATAAATTAAAAAAGTTAGGAGTTAAAGTCTTGTTAATTCCTCTATTGATTGCTATAGGAAGTATAGTAGGAGCCATAATAAGTGGTAGCTTATTAGGTTTACCGCTGAATGAAACTAGTGCTGTAGGAGCTGGCTTTGGTTGGTATAGTTTATCTGGGGTTTTATTAGCTGAGATGTATAGTGCTCAATTGGGTGCTTTAGCTTTTTTGACTAATGTATTTAGAGAAGTTCTAGCTATTATTTTAATTCCTATGATAGCTAAGTTAGGAGCTGATTTAGTAGTTATTGCTCCTGGTGGAGCCACTACAATGGATACTACTTTGCCTTTGATTTCTGAGGCTATTGATGATCCAGAAATAGTAGTTATTTCTTTTATTAGTGGTGCTGTTTTATCTGCTTTAGTTCCTATTTTGGTTCCGCTATTAATTAAATTATAAAATTTATTTTTTGAAGATGGAGAATATCCATTTAAAAGGAGCGGGTACGTTAAAGCCCCCACCTACAGATTTTAAATTGTCTTCATCTTTAGACCAAGCAAATAAGAAGTCAATCTTCATAGTGTGACCTCCCTTCTGAGAATAGCTTAATTTGGACTGTTCCCTTATTTTATATTTATGTGTGGGAATAGAAAAAGTTACAATTTTTCTATTTTACTAGCTACAACAGGTATTAAAAATATCTTTTTACTTTTAATACCAAATTGTATTGAGAAATCAAGCTGGATATAATAAAATATGTAATGTCTTTAGCAACTAAATACTTAAAAATAAGTGGGGGATAATTATGGAATTTAATCATATACCTGTTTTATTAGACGAAGTAATAACTTATCTTGATTGCCAATCAGATGGCACCTATGTTGATTGTACTTTGGGTGGGGGAGGTCATGCAGAAGCAATTATTCAGCAGCTTGAGCAAGGTCGGTTAGTGGGGATTGATCAGGATCAAGCGGCTATTGCAGAAGCTACTGCAAGATTGAGCCAGTATGATGTCCAGACTGATTTAATCAGAGATAACTACGAAAATTTAACTTATATTTTAGATGAATTAGGAATAGATTTAGTGGATGGTATTTTATTTGATTTAGGTGTTTCTTCTTATCAGTTGGATAATCCAGAGCGAGGCTTTAGTTATAGATATGAAGCTCATTTAGATATGAGAATGGATCAGAGAAAATCTCAAACTGCTGCGGATATAGTTAATGATTATTCTGCAGATCAATTAACAGAAATCATTCGGAAATATGGAGGAGAAAAATGGGCTAGTAGAATTGCTCAGTTTATTGTTGATCGCAGAAAGCAAGATAGGTTGGAGACCACTACCCAACTAGTAGAGGTAATTAAAGATGCTATCCCTGCTCCAGCCCGCCGGACAGGTCCTCATCCTGCTAAAAGGACTTTTCAAGCGTTAAGAATAGCAGTTAATAATGAATTAGAAGTAGTGGAGAATACCTTAGAAGATGCTGTAGCAAGATTAAAGCCTGGCGGCCGAATTTGTGTCATTAGTTTTCATTCCCTAGAGGATAAAATTGTTAAACAGAACTTTAAGGAGTTGGCCCTGGATTGTATTTGTCCTCCCAAACTTCCAGTTTGTGGTTGTGACCGGCAAGCGGAAGTGGAGATTATAACTCAGAGTTCAGTTTCGCCTACTGAAGAAGAAATTGATCGTAATTCTAGAGCAAGAAGTGCTAAATTAAGAGTAGCTGAGAAAAAATAATTTGAGTTATTATTTAGGTTAGAGATTCTGCAAGTTCTAAAGTAAAAGGTAGGTGAATAAGATTGGGAGTAAGAGATAACAGGAATCAGCATTTTGAACCACAAGAAACTTCATCAACTCCGGCTAAATCGATGACTGGCAAACAAGTTATAGGATTTATTTTAATAGTTGGTATTATTGTATTTCTAATTTTAATCCATATCAACCAGTATGTTCAGTTATCAAGGAAGAATGTACAATTAGAACAACTAAAAGAAAAGAAAAACCAACTTAAATCTGAGAAGGCTCATTTACAGCTGAAAATTTCTAATTTAATGTCTTTAGACCGGATCGAAAAAAGGGCTAAACAGGAATTAGGAATGAAGGAACCACAACAGATACAGTATGTTAAGGTTGCTAGCTCCCAAGATGATAATCTGGAATCTGTTACCGAGGAATCTCAGGATAAATCGCAAGCTAAGCCGGGGATTACAGAACAAATTATGGCTTGGTTTCATAGTGTTACTAATGTCCAAGCAGATACGTTACAAAATTAACTTCCTAAGTTAAGGAAGGTGAGTTAATAAGTGAATCAGGTTAGTCAACAAGTGCGAGCAAGAATTGTGTTACTTTTTGTTCTTGCTGCTGTGGTTATATTGTTATTGATTTTAAGAGTGGGCTGGATTCAGTTATCTAAAAATGATGACTACCAGCAAATGGCTTTACAACAAAGGTTAAAAAAGGTTAAAGTAGAACCTAAGCGAGGAATTATTTATGATAGAACAGGAACTGAACTTGCTGTTAGTGCTAGTGCAGATACGGTAGTAGCTGCTCCTCAAGATGTTGAGCAACCTGAGAAGACAGCTGGTAAACTAGCTGATATATTAGAGCTGGAGCAAGAAGAAATTTACCAACAGCTAACTAAGCAATTAGGTTCAGTCTATATAGCTCGAAAAGTGGCAGATGAAAAAGCAGAGCAGATTCGTAAATTAGATTTGCCTGGTATTTATTTTACTCAAGAAAGTAAACGATTTTATCCTAAAGATAATTTAGCAGCTCATGTGTTAGGCTTTGCTGGGGTTGATAGTCAAGGTCTACAAGGGATAGAACTATCTTATGATCAGCAGTTACGAGGCCAACCTGGCCGGATTTCAATGGAAAGTGACGCAGTTGGCCGAGAAATCCCCCAAGGAATCAAGGATTATATTGCCCCTGAAGATGGGAATAATATTTATTTAACAATAGATCATGTATTGCAGTATATAGCAGAACGAGAATTAAAGCAGGCTATGACTGAACATCAAGCTCAAGCAGGTACAATTGTAATGATGGATCCCGAAACAGGTGATATCTTATCTTTAGCTAACCAACCTACTTATAATCCTAATCAGTTTGCTGATTATCAACCGCGATTATGGAGAAACAGAGCTGTATCAGATACATATGAACCAGGTTCAACCTTCAAGATTGTAACAGCTGCTGCTGGTTTAGAAGAAGGGGTTGTTCATCCGAAGGATAAATTTTATGATCCTGGTTATATTAAGGTCTCTGGGCAGAAGATTGATTGTTGGAAGGGTGGTGGACATGGTAAGCAGACTTTTGCTGAAGTAGTCCAGAATTCTTGTAATCCTGGTTTTGTTCAAGTAGGCCAGCGAATAGGAGAAGAAAAATTTTATGAATATATTGATGCTTTCGGGTTTGGGGAACAGACAAGAATTAAGCTACCAGGAGAAGCAGAGGGATTAGTTTATGATTTGGATGATGTTGGCCCTGTTGAATTAGCTACGACATCTTTTGGCCACGGAATTAGTGTTACTCCTGTCCAATTAACTACAGCTGTATCAGCAGTAGCCAATGATGGACAGATGCTAAAGCCGCAATTAGTTAAAGAGATAAGAAAACCTAATGGAGAATTAATTAATAAGATTAGTCCTGAACCAATCAGAAAGATTATTTCTCAAGAAACTTCTCAAACATTGAGGAACTTATTAGAAGGGGTAGTAGCAGGCGGTTCAGGCCGGAAAGCTGGTATAGAAGGCTACGAGATTGGAGGTAAGACAGGAACAGCTAAGCACTATGGGAAGCGGCTCTATGATTCTTCTTTTGTAGGAATGGTTCCGGTTGATGATCCCCAACTAGTTACTTTAGTTGTTTTATATGGGGTAGAAAGTTATCCTTACTATGGTTCGCAAGTAGCAGCTCCTATTTTTCATAATATAGTTAAAGATGCTTTGCGTTATTTGGAGATTCCCCCGGAGAATAATCAACCAACTGAAGAAGAAGAGAGCGTGAAACAGGTTAAGGTACCTAATGTTGAAAATCTACCTTTATCCGAGGCTGAGGATAAGTTATTACAGCGCGGCTTAGAAGTTAAACTAGAAGGTAGAGGGCAACAAGTAGTCCACCAAGTTCCTGAATCTGGGGTAGTAGTTAATAAAAACAGTACAGTGATTTTATTTTTTGATGGAGCTACAGAGCAACAGGAAAAGTATCAGGTTACAGTACCTAATTTGGAAGGAATGAGAGTCAAAGAAGCTGCTAATTTAGTAGGAGAATTAGGATTGAAACTTAAATGGTCTGGGACAGGTGCGATAGAAGAACAGGATCCTGCTCCTGGATTAACAGTTGATTCAGGAGAGTATATAAAGGTTTGGTTATCGGATTAATAAAATTAAATTATATAAGGAGGTTAATTATGAGTTATTTACAGGAATTAGTTACAGTATTAGAGACTGAAGATATAACTGGTAATTTAGATCAAGAAATCACTGGTATTGCTTATGATTCCCGCGAAGTTAAAGACGGTTATTTATTTGTAGCAATTACTGGTTTTGAAAAGAACGGCCATCAGTTCATAGAGGATGCTATTGCTAATGGTGCTCAAGCAGTATTAGTAGAAGACGATGTTACATCTGTAGGAGTGCCAGTAATTAAAGTAGCTGATACTAGAGAAGCTTTGGCTAAGGTTAGTGCTCGATTTTATGACTATCCTGCTGATGATTTGACTGTGATTGGAGTTACTGGTACAAATGGTAAGACAACGACTACCTATCTTTTAGATTCTATTTTACAGAATTTAGGCTTTAAAACAGGGTTGATAGGAACTATTAAGAATAAGATAGGTTTAGTTGAGGAAGATGCTAGTCGAACTACTCCTGAGTCCCTGGATTTACAACGCTATCTAGCTAATATGTTAGAGGAGGGAGTTACGCATGTAGTAATGGAAGTTTCTTCTCATGCTTTGAAGTTACAACGAGTACTCGAGATTGATTTTGATCGCCAAGTATTTACTAATTTAAGTCAGGACCACCTTGATTTTCACCAGTCATTAACGGATTATTTACAGGCTAAAGCTCAATTATTTAGTATGAATGAGCAACCAAGTATTATTAACTTTGATGATGAGCAGGCTGGAGAAATTTGTCAGGAAGCTCGAGGTGAGGTTATAAGTTATGGTTTAGAAGAAGAAGTTGATTTCAAAGCCCAGGATATTGAGGTGGGGATTAAAGGAGTTAGTTATTGCTTACATACTGATCAACAGACACTACCAATTGAAATTGATTTAGCTGGTAGGTTTAATGTGTATAATTCTTTAGCTGCTATTGCTACTGTGGCTAGTCTAGGTTTTGCTTTAGAAGATGTTAAAGCTGGGTTAGAGGAGGTTACAGGAGTGCCAGGTAGATTTCAATTGCTAGATGAGGGCCAAAATTTTGGGGTGATCGTTGATTATGCTCATACTCCTGATGGAATGAAAAATGTACTCCAGACAGCTAAGGAACTTACGACTGGGCGAGTTATTGTTGTCTTCGGCTGTGGAGGAGATAGAGATAGTAAAAAACGACCGACTATGGGCCAACTTGGTGTCAGACTAGCTGATTTTGCTCTGGTAACTTCTGATAATCCGCGCAGTGAACATCCCCTGGATATTATTCAAGATATCAAGTCAGGTATTGACCAGTTGGATAAGACAGAAGGTGAGGATTATGTCATTATTGAAGATCGAGCGGAAGCAATTAAGCAAGGAATTAAACTAGCTACAGCAGAGGATATAGTATTAATTATTGGTAAAGGCCACGAAACTTATCAAGAGATTGGGGGAAGAGTGATTGATTTTGATGATAGAGCAGTAGCTAGAGAAGCTCTTAATAATTGAGAATTGATATAATGTGGCACTTTTGTGCCACATTATATCAGCTATCTGTCGTCTGCTATGTGTCGTGAGCCAAATCAAATTCAAAACCACAGATCCAGTTCAATTCCTTAAAACATAGTAATCTTAAAGGGTTAGATTTTGAATTTAAAGGTTTTGAATCAGCTGACAGCTCATAGCAGATAGCTGACGACTGTGTCACCTCTGGTGACACAATATATCAATAATTCTCAATTGTAAATTGTAAATTGATTTAGTGGGAGGAAGACTAATGAAGCCATTATCCATTCTAGAAGTTACAACAGCTGTTGCAGGAGAGTTGACTGCTGATGTTGCAGGTAAAATAGATAGTATTTCAACTGATACCCGGACGTTACAAGCTGGAGATGTATTTATTGCTCTGGTAGGCTCTAATTTTGATGGCCATGATTTTGTAGCTGAAGCCTTTGCTAAAGGAGCTAAATTGGCTATTGTCTCCCAGGAAGTAGAAGTTGAAGGGCCTTTGCTTGTAGTTGAAGATACAACTCAGGCTTTACAGGATTTAGCTGCCTACTACCGGCGCCAGTTTTCTTTACCAGTAGTAGCTGTGACAGGGAGTACTGGTAAGACTACTACTAAGGATATGATTGCTGCTGTATTAAAGCAAAAGTATCAGACGCTAAAGACCCAAGGGAATTACAATAATGAAATTGGTCTTCCTTTGACTCTGCTCGAATTAGAGCCTAATCACGAAGCACTAGTGGTGGAGTTAGGGATGAGGTCTTTAGGAGAAATTAAAGAGTTAGCTAGTATTGCTGAACCTGATTATGGGGTAGTTACTAATGTAGGCTTGGCTCATATTGAGTTATTAGGCAGTCAAAGCAAGATAGCTCAGGCTAAAGGAGAATTGATTGCTTCATTAACTAGTGATGATGTAGCTGTCCTCAATGGTGATGACCAGTTTGTAGAATCTATGCACCATTTAACTCCAGGAGCAGTTATTAATTATGGGCTAGAAGATAATAATCAACTCCAAGCAACTGAGATCGA
Organism: Halanaerobaculum tunisiense; assembly: GCF_054657635.1. Taxonomy (NCBI): domain Bacteria; kingdom Bacillati; phylum Bacillota; class Clostridia; order Halanaerobiales; family Halobacteroidaceae; genus Halanaerobaculum; species Halanaerobaculum tunisiense. The sequence goes on along the minus strand of NZ_BAAHYI010000001.1, from coordinate 296,998 downwards.
AAGTTTAGGTAATTCAGGGGTTGAGTTTACAGTTAGATGTAATTCACAGGCAGCTAGTTATCCGTTTCAGTTACCGATTCCTGGTAAGTATAATGTTTACAATGCCCTAGCGGCTATAGCAGTGGGCCAAGAACTAGGCTTGGAGATAGAAGAGATTAAAAGAGGACTGGCTAATCTAGAGCTAACTGCAATGCGTAATCAATTAATAACTACAGATAGTGGTTTACAGATTATCAATGATGCTTATAATGCTAATCCTATTTCAATGAAAGCAGCTCTTTATAACTTGGCAGAGATTACAGGGGGCAGAAAGATTGCTATTTTAGGTGATATGCTAGAGTTAGGTACACTAGCTGCTAAGCACCACCAAAAGATAGGTACTGTAGTAGCTAATATAGAGCTAGATTATTTATTTACCATTGGTGAGTTAGCTGCTCAAATAGCTCAAGGGGCTTTAGAAGCAGGGATGACACAAGAGCAGGTTTTTAGTTACCCGACTAAAGAAGAGGCGCAAACTAAATTAAATCAGGTAGTTCAGTCACAAGATACAATTTTAATTAAGGCTTCTCGGGGGATGAAATTAGAGGGAATTATTGATATGCTAGAAGATAAGGAGTGATGGTAGTGATTGATTTAATATATGCTGCGGTAGTATCTTTTCTAATTAGTATAGTAATTGGCCCCTTTGTAATCAGTTGGTTTAGAAAGTTAGAGTTTGGGCAAAATGTTAGAAAAGTTGGCCCGGAGAGACATTTAGATAAAGCTGGAATCCCTACTATGGGTGGAGTAATCATTATATTTGCTGTCTTATTATCTACTTTAGCTTTTGCAGAACCAACAATAGAGATTGTATTGGCTTTATTTGTAACTTTAAGTTATGGGTTATTAGGTTTATTAGATGATGTTATTAAGATATTAGCTGAGAGATCTTTAGGTTTAAGAGCCTGGCAGAAGATACTAGGCCAAATTTTAGCTGCTTTAGCAGTAGGACTAGTAGCTGTGACTAAGTTGGATTTAGGCACCGAAATTTTAGTTCCTTATTTATTAATTAATATAGACTTAGGACAGTTATTTATTCCTTTTGTAATTATGGTGATTGTAGGAACTTCTAATGCAGTCAATTTAACTGATGGCTTGGATGGTTTAGCAGCAGGAGTCACAATTATTGTAACAATTACTTATGCTTACATGGCTTTTAAATTTGGTAATCAAGATTTAGCTATCTTTGCTACTTCTATAGCCGGAGCTTGTTTAGGGTTTTCCTGGTTTAATAGCCATCCTGCTCAAGTATTTATGGGAGATACAGGATCTTTGGCTTTAGGAGGGGCATTAGCTGTTATTTCAGTTTTGACTAGAACAGAATTATTTTTATTAATTATTGGTGGAGTCTATGTTATTGAGGCAGTATCAGTTATATTACAGGTAGGTTATTATAAATTAACCCAAGGACAACGTATTTTTAAGATGAGTCCTTTACACCATCATTTTGAATTAGAGGGTTGGCAGGAGGCCAAAGTAGTAATTAGATTTTGGATTTTAGCTATTATTTTATCATTGCTAGGTTTATTAGGGCTATTTCAGTTAGGCTAAGAAAGGGGATATTATGAAACTAACAGATAAATCAGTAACTGTGCTAGGATTGAGTAAAAGAACAGGAGTAGCTACAATCAAGTTTTTACTCCAGCAAGGGGCTAATGTAATAGCTAGTGATACTAAGTCGCAAACTGAATTAGCTGCTGAACTAGAGTTCTTAGGTAGTGAAGATGTTACTTTGGATTTAGGAGGTCATACTCCAGAATTAATTTTAGAGTCTGATTTAATTGTGATTAGTCCTGGGGTGCCAGTTGATATTCCAATTCTAGAAAGAGCAAGAGCTAAGGGAATAGAAGTCATCAGTGAGGTAGAATTAGCTTATCGGTTTGGTAAAGCTCAGCTGTTAGCTATTACTGGAACTAACGGGAAGACAACAACTACTAGTTTAGCTGGGGAAGTATTTAACAGATCTGAGTTTAATTCTATTGTAGGAGGTAATATTGGGCGGACTTTAATTAGGGATTTACCATATCTTAATTGTGGAGATGTAGCTATTGCTGAGATCAGCTCTTTTCAATTAGAAGGAGTTAAGCAGTTTCAACCTGATATTAGTTTGGTACTTAACTTAACTCCTGACCATATCAAGCGCCACGGTAGCTTTGCTAATTATGTAGCTGCTAAAAGGAAATTAGTTGCTAGGCAAAAGGCTGATGATTATGCTGTCTTGAACTATGATGATCCCCAAGTAAGAGAATTTGCTAGTGCTACAGAGGCAGAAGTTATCTTCTTTAGTCAACAGGTTAGTTTAGACCGGGGAGTTTTTGTAGCAGAGGATAAGATTGTTAGTAATTTATCGGGTAATAAAGAGGAAATTATTGCTGTGGATGAATTAGCGCTCCAAGGACCTCATAATTTGGAAAATGCCTTAGGAGTAGTAGCTATGTCTTTATTAATGGAGGTTGATCAGGAGGTATTAGCTACAGGATTACGCCAGTTTAGTGGAGTAGAACATAGAATCGAACAGGTGGCTAAAGTTGATGGGGTGAAGTATATTAATGATTCTAAGGGAACTAATCCTGTTGCTGCTATTAAGGCTTTAGAGACTTTTAGTGCTCCAATTGTCTTGATTGCTGGTGGTATGGATAAGGGATCTGATTTTACTGAGTTTGCTCAGGCTGCAGTTGATAAAGTAAAAGCTGTTGTGTTGTTAGGTGAGACAGCTAAGCAGATTGAAGCGGAATTAACTAAGTTAGGGTTTAATAGTATTTATCAGGTGGATAGTATTCAAGAGGCTGTTAGGCAATCTGATGAGTTAGTAACTACAGGAGATATTGTTTTATTATCACCTGCTTGTGCTAGTTGGGATATGTTTAGTAGTTATAAAGAGCGAGGGAATCTTTTTAAAGAGGCGGTACAACGATTAAGGAGGGGTTAATGTGAAGTACGCCCCTGATTATATTATCTTAGCAGTGATTATTTTCCTATTAGGAATTAGTGTCACTATGGTTTTTAGTGCTACTTCTATTTCTGCTTATGCTCAATTTGGCGATAGTTTTCATTTTTTGAAGCGACAGTTAACTTGGTTGCTGTTAGGTATTTTAGTCATGATGCTAGTATCTAATATTGATTATCATCGTTATTTAAATTGGGCTTATTATCTATTAGCTATTAGTATTGTAGGTTTGGTACTTGTGTTGTTTATTGGCCCTGAGATCAATGGCTCGCGGCGGTGGATTAATATTGGAGTTAGGGTCCAACCTTCTGAACTGGTTAAATTAACTATGATTATCTTCGTTGCGCGGTATATCCATTTAGCTGGTAGTCAAATTAAAGAATTTTGGCGGGGGTTAATTCCAGTATTAGGAATTTTGGTGTTTGTTTTTGGGTTGATCTTATTAGAACCTGATTTAGGAACAGCAGGTACAATAGCTTTAACAGTAGTGATTATGTTACTGTCTGCTGGGGCTAGATTATTACACTTAGGTGGTTTATTTGCTTCAGGTTTACCGGCTTTAGTGTATGTTTTAATGGTTGAACCTTATCGGCGAAAGAGAATCTTTGCTTTTTTAAATCCTTGGCAGGACCCTAAAGGAACTGGATTTCATATTATTCAGTCTTTATATGCTTTAGGATCAGGTGGCTTATTTGGAGTTGGTCTAGGTCGTAGTAGACAGAAATTCTTCTATTTGCCTGAACCAGGAACCGATTTTATCTTTGCAGTTTTAGGAGAAGAACTAGGGTTTGTTGGTAGCTTAATTGTTTTATTTCTGTACTTTTTGCTTGCTTTAAGAGGGATGCAGATTGCTCTGAAGGCTCCGGATTTATTTGGGGCTATGTTGGCAGTTGGAATTACAAGTTGGATCGTACTCCAGGCTATAATTAATATTGGGGTAGTAACAGGTTCTATGCCGGTAACTGGAATCACTCTCCCTTTTATTAGTTACGGAGGTACGTCACTAGTGGTAATGTCTGCTAGTATAGGTATTTTACTAAATATATCTCGATTCTGTAAGAAGTAGGAGTGGAAAAAATGAAAGTATTATTTTCTGGTGGAGGAACAGGAGGACATATTTATCCTAGTTTAGCTATTGCTCAGCGATTAGAAACTGAGCTTGATAATATAGAAATTTTGTTTGTGGGAACGCAAGATGGTTTGGAAGCAGATATAATTCCCCAGGAAGGTTATCCGTTAGAAACTATTGCTGTGGAAGGTTTGCCCCGGAAGTTATCTTTTAAGTTAGTTACAGCTTTAGCTAAAACAGGCTGGGGATTGTGGCAAGCAAGACAGATTATTCAAGACTTTGGCCCGGATATAGTAGTAGGGACAGGAGGATATGTCTGCGGGCCAACTGTCTTGGCTGCTGCTTTAAGTGGAATTCCTACTTTGATTCACGAACAAAATGCTTATCCTGGGTTAACTAATCGCATTTTAGCTAGAGTAGTGGATCAAATAGCTTTAAGTAATCGAGATGCTAAAGAGTATTTGGCTACTCCAGAGAAGACAGTACTGACTGGTAATCCTATCAGACCAGAAATTTTAACTAAAGAGCAAGAAGAAGCCTATCAAGAATTAGGGCTAGCACCTAACCAAGATACATTATTAGTACTAGGTGGTAGCCGAGGGGCTAGAAGTATTAATCAGGCTTTAGTTGCTATTTATCCTCAGTTACAAGAGTCTAATTTACAAGTGTTACATATTACTGGTCAGCGTGATTTCTCGCAAGTGGCTCAGCAGGCTAAAGAAGCAGGAATAAAGGATTTAGAAACAGGAAATATTATAATTAAACCTTATCTATATAATATGGAGGCGGCTTTAGCTATAACAGATTTAATTATTTCTAGAGCAGGGGCAACAGGATTAGCTGAGATTACTGCATGTGGTATACCAGCTATTTTAGTTCCTTATCCTCATGCTGCTGAAAACCACCAAGAATATAACGCTCGCTCTTTAGAAGAAGCAGGAGCAGCTAAGGTAGTTTTAGATCAGGAAGTAACAGGTGCTAAATTGCTTAATCTAATTGATAAGCTACTCCAGGATAAAACTTGTTTAAAGAAAATGTCCCAAGCTAGTAAGGAGTTAGGTCAACCTCAAGCAGCTGATAAACTAGTTGATTTGCTTTTTAAGACTTATAATCAATGTCGGTAAGTAAGACTATTGATTGCTATTAATTATCAATTTAGGACAAACTCTATAGTAACGTATTTAGAAGAAGTCACATATCATATGAGAGATAAGGGCTATCTAATGTAGAGTTTATCACCCCTTATCAGTACCTACATAGTATTAAATCAAGGGGGGGTGACAAGTATGTCTCAGTTTGTGATAGACGGAGGGCGACCTTTGACCGGTGAAGTAGAGATCAATGGAGCTAAGAATGCAGTATTACCTATTTTAGCTAGTACTATACTAGGAGCAGGCCAATCTGTAATTGATCGGGTTCCTAATTTACGTGATGTACGAGTTATGAAAGAGGTGTTAACTTCTTTAGGAGCTAAGGTAACAGCAGAGGATGATTATTTAGCTGTGGATACAACAGAAATCGATAGTTGTATGATTCCCCAAGATTTAATGAAAAAGATGCGAGCAAGTATCTTTTTGATGGGGCCGTTGCTAGCTCGATTTGGAGAGATTAAGATTTCTCAACCAGGTGGCTGTAGTATTGGGACTCGACTAATTGATTTACATCTGAAGGGGTTACGTGCTTTGGGGGTAGAATTTAAAGAAGAAGATTGTTACTTACATGGTAAAGCTGATCAGTTAGAGGGGGCAGAGATTCAGCTTGATTTTCCTAGTGTAGGGGCTACTGAAAATATTATGATGGCTGCTGTTAAGGCCCAAGGTAAGACGGTTATTCATAATGCAGCTCAAGAGCCAGAAGTAGTTGATCTCCAGAATTTTTTAAATCAATTAGGGGCTCAGGTTAGAGGAGCTGGTACAGATAAGATTAAAATAACAGAAGCTAAAGATTTTCAGCCAGTAGAATATAGGGTGATTCCTGATCGGATCGAGGCAGGAACTTTTCTGGTAGCAGCAGCTGTTACTAGTGGAGAAATAGTAGCTAATGACTTAATTCCGGTACATATTGAAGCAATTTTGTCTAAATTAGCTGAAACTGGAGTTAAGGTGGAGACTACTGAAGATCAAGTGCGAGTGACAGGAGTTGATTCTTGGCAAGGAGTCCAACTAAAAACTTTACCTTACCCTGGATTTCCTACTGATATGCAACCTCAGTTTATGACGTTGTTGGCCCAAGCAGAAGGTTCTAGTTCAATTACAGAAACAATATTTGATAATCGGCTCCAACATACAGTCCAATTAAATAAGATGGGGGCCAACATTGAAGTAACAGATAATACAGCAACTATTAAAGGAGTTAAGAGCTTACAAGGTAGCAAAGTTAAAGCTACTGATCTAAGAGCAGGGGCTGCTTTAGTACTGGCTGGTTTATCAGCTACAGGGCAGACTGTAGTAGAAGATGTTCATCATATTGATCGCGGTTATGCAGGGTTAGAGGATAAGTTAACAAAACTAGGAGCTAAAATCAGTCGAAAAGAGTAAGGAGGAGTTAGAGATGCTAGAAGATAAAACCATTGCTGTTATTAGAGGAGGTAAGTCGCAGGAGCGAGAAGTTTCTCTCAAAACAGGCCAGGCTATATTGGATAGTTTAAAAGACCAAGGATATAAGACAGTAGATATTGATCCAGCCGAAGATGATTTCCCATTAATATTAAAGGAAGCTGGAGTAGATGTAGCATTTATTGCGTTACATGGTCGTTACGGCGAAGATGGTACTATCCAGGGGTTATTAGAATTAATGGAGATTCCTTATACAGGTTCTGGGGTGCTAGCTAGTTCTGTAGCAATGGATAAAGTAACTTCTAAACGATTGTTTAAAGAGCGAGGAGTACTCACTCCAGATTTTTCCTTGTTAACTAAAGCGGATTTTACAGAAAATAAGGAAGATATTTTAACTCAGATAAAGCAACAGTTTGCTTTACCAGTGGTAATTAAGCCAGCCTTAGAAGGATCAAGTATAGGCTTATCTATTGTAGATGATGAAACCAAGATCCTTTCCAGTCTGGAGGAAGCTTTTGGTTATGATAAACAAGTATTAATTGAAGAATATATTCCTGGGCGGGAGATTACAGTTGGTTTATTAGGTGATCATAATCCGCAAGTATTACCAATTATAGAGATCAAACCGCAAGATGGAGTTTATGATTTTGAAGCTAAATATACTAAGGGGCTGACTGAATTTGATATTCCAGCTGATCTAGCAGATTCAGTTTATAATCAGACGCAAAAGATGGCTCTAGAGGCACATCAGGTTTTAAAATGTAGGGGAATGTCCAGAGTTGATTTACGAGTTAGTCCTGATGGTCAGCCTTATGTTTTAGAAGTGAATACTATTCCTGGTATGACTGAAACTAGTTTGTTACCTCAGGCAGCAGCTGCTGCTGATATCAATTTTAGTCAGCTAGTAGTTAGGCTTCTGGAATTAGCATGTAATTAATCAGCTAAGGCTAAGGTTAAGAAGTTCTTAACCTTAGCCTTATTATTAAGTAAGGTTTTAGAGAGTAGTGGAGGAGATATTATGGACAAGCAGACTATCTTAATTGGTATTGCTTTGTTGTTTGTTTTAGGAGTGGTTAATATTGTTTATTCCAGTTATTTTCAGATTGAGGAGGTTAAAATCCAAGGAAATGAGCTATTAACAGATAAGTATTTACTTAATTTTAGCAAACTAAATCAAAAAGATAACCTATTTGCTATTGATCAAGAAAAGATAGAAGAAAAAATAACTGAATTGTCTCAAATCAAGTCAGCTACTGTCAGAAGAGATTTTCCTAATCAAGTAGTTGTCCAGATTAAAGAAAGAATGCCTTTAGCTGTGATTCCTTTTCAATCTTCTTATCAAGTAATCGATGCTGCGGGTTGGATTTTGCAAGTGACTAATAACTTATCTAGTTGGCAGTTACCATTGTTAACTGGTTTTGCTATAGATAATCAAGAAGAAAAAAATCAGTTAACAGCAGAATTAGAAGTGGCTATTAATTACTTAAGTAAGTTACCTAAAAATGTACTAGCGGGCATAAGTGAAGTACACCTTACTGACCAACAGAAGATAAGGCTTTTTTTACACCAAGATGCTACAGTAAAATTAGGTTCTGATTTTGATATTAAACGTAAAGCACAAGTCTTTACTTCTATCTATCAGGATCTCCAACAAAAAGATTTGGATATTGAATATATTGATTTAAGATACAAGGAGAATAGTTTCCTTAAATTAGATTGATTTTTAAGAAAATTTACAAATAAAAAAAGGAACTCAGGTATTACTATTGAAATTATCACTAGGAAGGACTAAAATAAGGGCTATTTTTTATTTTTTGGAAAGGAGGGCATTTAGTGACACAAAGAAATATAGTTGCTGGAATCGATATAGGTACAACCAAAGTATGTACGATTATTGCTGAGGTCAATAATAATGGCTCCCTAGAAATAATAGGAATCGGTACTAGCCCTTCTATTGGTTTGAAAAAAGGTATGGTTATTGATATAGATGATACTGTTGGTTCTATAGAAAAATCAGTTGTTAAAGCTGAAAGAATGGCAGGGGTAGAATTAGAATCTGTTTTTGTAGGGATTGCTGGATCACATATTTCTTCTACTAATCGGCATGGGGTAGTAGCAGTGACTGGTGAAAACAAAGAGATTACTAAACATGATATCGATCGTGTTATTGAAGCTACTAAGATTATTTCTATGCCTCCTGAACGTCAGATTATTCATGTTATTCCACGTGAATTTATTGTTGATAGTTGTAAGGATATTAAATATCCTTTAGGAATGTCAGGAGTTAGATTAGAGGCAGAAGCTCATATTGTGACTGGTTCTGTAACTTCCATTCAAAACTTAGTTAAAAGTGTTAAGCAAGTAGGAGTTGGAGTAGAAGGGGTTGTTTTACAGCCTTTAGCTGCCAGTAAATCAGTATTATCTGCTAGCGAGAGAGATTTAGGAGTCTTATTAGTTGATATGGGAGGCGGAACTACAGATATAGCTATCTTTAAGGAAGGGAGTATTTGGTATACTTCTATCTTGCCTGTAGGTGGTGATAATGTTACAAATGATATTGCTGTAGGGATACGAACTCCTCGTAATATAGCTGAAAAAATTAAGATTAAACATGGTTGTGCTAAGGCTGATTTGATAGATAGTAATGAACAGATTGATATTTTAGATACTAGTGGTCAACAAAAAAAGACTATCTCTCGTAGAGTATTATGTAATATTATTGAACCAAGGATTGATGAGATCTTTAGTTTAGTAAAAGAAGATATCAAAAAAGCTGGTTATCAGGGAATAGTGCCAGCAGGAGCAGTTGTAACTGGTGGAGGTTCTTTATTAGAAGGGGTTCCTGAGTTAGCTGCTGATAAATTAGACATGCCTGTTAGAATTGGAGCTCCAGATAATATTGATACTTTGCTTGAGTGTGTTGATGGTTCTATTTATGATTTTGAAGAAGAATATAGTGATTTTTCTGGAGAAAACTCTGCTATTTTTTCTACAGGAGTTGGTCTCGGGTATTATGGTGCTGAAAATATAAATGATAAGACTAATCAAAAAACTAATAAAGATGAAGAACAAATTGTAGAAGATTTATTCAATAAAATTAGTGATTGGTTTAAAAATATTTTGTAGGATTTAGGGGGGATTTGATGTTTGAATTTGGGTCAGAAGAGGCACAGAGTGCTAATATAAAAGTAGTTGGAGTAGGTGGTGGTGGTAATAATGCTGTCAACCGGATGATTGATTCAGGCTTAAGTGGAGTAGAATTTATTGCCGTCAATACAGATTGTCAAGCTTTAGTCTCTTCACGAGCAGAAGTTACTTTACAGATAGGAGAAGAATTAACAGATGGCTTAGGAGCTGGTGCTGACCCAGAAGTAGGTGCCCAAGCTGCTGAAGAAAGTGAAGAAATGATTGCTGATGCTTTAGAAGGATCTGATATGGTATTTATTACAGCAGGTATGGGTGGTGGTACTGGAACTGGTGCGGCTCCAGTAATAGCAGAGATTGCTAAAAAAGAAGTTGATGCTTTAACAGTAGGAGTTGTGACTAAACCCTTTACTGTTGAAGGACGGCAGCGAATGTCCAAAGCACAAAATGGGATTGAAATGTTAAAAGAAAAAGTAGATACTTTAATAATTATTCCTAATGATAGGTTATTGGATGTAGTGGAAAAACAGACTAGCTTGGTAGATGCCTTTAAAACAGCTGATGATGTTTTAAGACAAGGTGTCCAGGGTATCTCTGATCTGATAACTATTACTGGTTTGATTAATCTTGACTTTGCTGATGTCAAGACAATTATGACTGATGCTGGTTCAGCTTTAATGGGGATTGGTAGAGCTACTGGTGATGAACGAGCAGTTGATGCTGCTAAAGCTGCTATTGCTTCTCCATTATTAGAAGCTTCTATTGATGGAGCTCAGGGAGTATTACTTAATATTACTGGGGGAGCTGATTTAGGTCTCCATGAGGCTAATGAAGCAGCAAAGGCTATCTCTGAAGTGGCTGATCCAGAAGCAAATATCATTTTAGGTTCAGTTGTAGATGAAGATATTGAAAATGAAGTTAAAGTAACAGTGATTGCTACTGGTTTTGATAGGGAGAATACAACTTCTGTCAAAGCAGACCAGACTCCTAACCAAGAGGAAGAGACTGAACAAAAACCAGAGAAACAGCGAAAAGATGATTTTGATATTCAACCTTTCGAAGAAAATGATTTGGATATTCCAGCCTTTTTACGAAAAAATGAAGATGTGTAAAGAAGTCTCGGTGCCTTTTAAGGTATCGAGATTTTTTTATTCGACACAGAATAACATCGATAGATATTTTCAGCACCAAATAACATAATTTAGGCATAAATTTACTTGATTTTTAAGTTATACTTATAGGTTAGTATAAATACAATGTATATAAGTAGGGGGAGTGGATACTTGGCTCATGAAACTGATTGTTTATCTAGATCTGTTATCTGGAATCAATTTAATAATGAATTATTTATTATTATGGGCTACAGCTAAACTATTAGATTTAAATTATAAGATCTGGCGGTTATTATTAACTTCTATTTTAGGAACAGCTTATACAATTTTAATTATTTTACCTCAGTTTAGATTTTTAAATCGAATTTGGATTCATTTTTTAGTCTCAGTAATAATGATCTTAATTTCTTTTGCGCCTATAAGTCGGCAGCGTTTCTTTAAAGCACTTAGTTACTTTTACTTAATTACTTTTATTACTGCTGGTGCAATTTTAGCTCTTTATAATTTGACAGGAGGTTATCCTCTAACTTTAAATACTCCTCCGGATAGTGGTTGGTTAATTATTGTTGGATTTTTAATAATTATTATTATAGGTAAGTTTGGTTGGAAGCTAATTCAACAAAAGTTATTTCCTAATATATTTTGTGTACCTTTGATTATTTCCTTTGCCGAACAATCACAGCAGGTAAATGCTTTAGTTGATACAGGTAATCAATTAGAAGATCCTTTAACTAAAACTCCAGTTATTATAGTTGAAGTAGAAGCTTTATTGGAGATACTGCCAACAAGAATAAAAGAAGCCTTTAGTAAATATAATTACAATAGCAATCAATTACTGGATGAGATGGTTGATACCTCTTGGTCGGACAGATTTAGATTAATTCCTTTTTCTTCAATTGGGAAGGAGGATGGTATGTTAATTGGATTTAGACCAGATGAGGTAACTATTTGTACAGAGGATAAGGTATTTACGACTCATAAAGTGATTATTGCCTTACAAACTAATTCTTTGGATCCTGAAAATAATTATCAGGCACTGTTGAATCCTAAACTTTTTCGAGAGGGCACTCATAAGGAGGGATAAAATGGGAAGACTATTTTTGCAGCTGAAGTGGAAAATGCGGCTAGGTGTGATTAGGTTATTACAGATTTTAGGCATCTATAAGGCAAAAAATATATTTTATGTAGGTAGTAGTAAGGCTTTACCACCTCCTTTATCTAATCAAGAAGAAGAATTTTTACTAGCCAAATTAGCTGATGGAGATAAGACTGTAAAAAGTGTTTTGATTGAGCGGAATTTAAGGTTGGTAGTTTATATTGCTCGCAAATATGATAATACAGGAATTGATATTGAAGATCTAGTCTCAATTGGTACCATTGGTTTAATCAAAGCAGTGAATACTTTTGATGTTAGTAAGAATATCAAGTTAGCTACTTATGCTTCCCGGTGTATTGAAAATGAAATACTGATGTATTTAAGAAAGAATAATAAGAAAAAATCTGAAGTTTCCTTTGATGAACCTTTAAATATAGATTGGGATGGTAATGAACTTAAATTATCAGATGTGTTAGGTACAGATATGGACCTGATCTATAAATATATTGAAGAGGAAGTTGATAGAGAATTATTAGTGGAAGCTATGGAGTATTTATCAGAAAGAGAAAGGAAGATTATGATTTTGCGTTTTGGGCTTAATAATAAGAATAAAGAATTAACTCAAAAGGAAGTAGCTGATATTTTAGGTATTTCCCAGTCCTATATTTCTAGGTTAGAGAAGCGAATAATTGAGAAGTTAAAAAATAAAGTTAAGCAGATGAAGTAAAGGAAGTATTATAGGGGGGCTAAGCATGAAGCTAACTAATGATGAAATTAAGACTACAACTGAGTTAATGGCAGATTTATTTGGGATGGAAGAGAAGATGATTTGTAATTTAACTGAGCAGATGAGGTATCAAAAGATTTATGATTATCTTATGTCAGCTGGAGCAAGAAAGTTAGGCACTAAGGAAGGGGCTAATAATACTTATACTATTTATGATTTAAAAGGTGAATTATACTTAATCCCTGAGGTAATTTTTGATGAAACAGATGAAGAATGGGTTGCAGAATTAACTACAGAGGAAGCTCAATCTGTATCTAAATAGAGAAAGAGCACAAGTTTTTGTGCTCTTTTTTTATGTGTGCTCTGTAGATTATGAAAATAGTAGATGAGAATTCTATCCATGCTGTTTTCGTCGTATCGGTGTGTGAAACCAATAGTAACAGGGTGTCTATCGTGAGATAGAATCTGAAGAGTTTGAGGTGAATAGTCAGCCTAAAACAATATGTGAACCGTCGGTGGCATTTAGTAGTGGCGATTCACCATAAAAATGAAGAAGTCCAATGTCGACTTGGGGGATGCAGGTGGCTCTGGATAAAAAGCGAGATAACGAGAGTGTCCATGTCGAATTACTAGGTGTGATTATGGTTGGGATGGCTATAATAGTTTTCGTAATTGACCAGAGGAGTCTCTAATATAGTTCTGTATAGAAATCTATAGAGATAAATGATGGTATAACCTAAAATGGGAAAGCCAGAGTGAGGATATATTAGAGTTCAGAAGCTATCATAGTAGCGAAAAAAATCAATGAAAGTTGATTACAGTGAAGGATAGTCAGGTTATTGAAGTTAAGAATAGACTGTCAATGATATCTTAATAAGAATGGTTTAGACGCTATTAAAGATAGTGAGCTCTAAAAGAAATATAGACAGGAAATAATAACTGAAAATATGATGAATTTAGGAAATACCATGACTTAAGTAGTAGTGAACTAAGAGGTGCGATTGGTGAGAGCCTAAAGACGTGCTTAGGAGTACTATGAAGATAAGGGTTAAGATATCGAGACAGGAAAGAAAGAACTGGTAAGTAGTGAAATTAGGATAGGTGAAAAAAATTTTCGAACCTTATACAGTCTGAAAGATTTAATCACAGATAAATGGCGAATGCATAAGGCAGGACAAAAAGTGCTGGCTAATGGTGGTTGTGGTGGAATTGATAATGTAAGTATCAATGAATATAGAAATAACTATAAACTGAATATGCAAGAATTATATAGGCAGTTAAGAGAGGATAGATATGAGCCACGACCAGTACTAAGAACGTATATCTCAAAAGAAAATGGAGAAAAGAGACCACTAGGGATTCCAGTAATTAAAGATAGGATTGCCCAACAAGCAGTCAAACAAATCTTAGAAATACACTTTGAGAGATTGTTTTGTGAATGTTCTTTTGGATTCAGACCTAACAGATCAACCCATGATGCAATAGAGAAAATAGAAGAATATAAACAGCAAGGTTACGATTGGGTAGTAGATGCAGATATAAAATCTTATTTTGATACTATAAACCATGATTTATTAATGGATTTTATAGTAGAATATATAAGTGATGGATGGGTATTAGACTTAATTAGATCGTGGCTAACTGCAGGAGTCATGACCGAAGAAGGAAGAAAAGAGACTAAAGAAGGAACACCTCAAGGAGGTGTGATCTCTCCTTTATTAGCTAATATCTATTTACATTACTTTGATAAGAAGATGACTCGAAGGGGATATAAACTAGTTCGCTTCGCTGATGATTTTGTAGTATTGACCAAAAGTAAAGATAAAGCCAAAAGAGCATTACAAGTAACTCGTCAGATAATAGAAAATGAATTAAAATTAAAACTCCATCCTGAGAAGACAGTGATAACAAACTTTTATGATGGGTTTAAATTTCTAGGATTTAGATTTCATCATTGGTATTATAAAAGTCCAAGAGATAGAGCAATAAATAACTTTAAAGATAGAATAAGAGATATAACTAGAAGAAATAGACCTCAGAAATTGGAAATAATAATTGATGAGTTAAATTTAGTACTAAAAGGCTGGGGACATTACTTTAAAATAGGCAATATCAAAACATTATATAGGAAATTAGATAAATGGATAAGAATGAGAATACGTTCTTTCATAGAAGGAAAGAAAGCGATAATTCATCAGAATTATCGCTTATCGAATAAGTTTTTAAGAGAAGAAGGACTAGATTCACTGCTTACTGATGTGCTGTAATCGAGAGTGAAATATACATCTATGGTAACATAGAGTCGCTGACTTACTCTCTGATATGGAGCACCAATAACCGAAAGCTGTATACGGGAAAACCGTTCGTGCAGTTTGATAAGGGGTCCCAGCTGTGAAGCTGGTCCTACTTTATTTAGATATTGTATCAGTGTGAGGAATGAGTGTGAGTGAAAACCTGACACTATTTTCCTAAAAAACTTATAGATATGAATATAGAGGATAAAATAATTATACTACTGATTAAATGATGTAGTTGGGGATAGGTAGGTGATATAGTGTTCTGGGACCAATCTTTAGCTATCAGTGATGAATTAGAGGAGTTTGAAGTCTATTTCCAGGAACTACTAACTAGTAATACGGATTTATTAGAGGGGACAATTACTGAATTAGCTCAAGCAGGTGGTAAACGGATAAGACCGGCATTAGTGATGGCTACAGCAGGTTTTGGTGATTATGAGCAACAATTAGTTTGGTCAGTTGCGTCTGCTATAGAGATTTTACATATGGCTACTTTAGTTCATGATGATATTATTGATGAGGCAAGTTTGCGACGAGGGGAGACTACTATTCAGCTACGTTATGGTAAGGATATAGCTGTTTTTACTGGGGATTATTTATTTAGTTTAACCTTTAATATTTTATCCACTGCTGACCTTGTACAGTATATTAGTCCAGTTAGTAAGTTGATTAAGCAAATGTGTCAAGGAGAAATTCAACAGTATCAAGATAGGTATCAAGTTACTATTTCCTATAAGGACTATCTACAAAGAATCAAGTATAAGACTGCTTTATTATTTGAGACTAGTTGTCTCCTAGGGGCTAACTTAGGTGGTTTAAACGAGAGGGTTAGCAAACGATTAGGGCAGTATGGCCGTTATTTAGGGATGGCTTTTCAGTTGACTGATGATGTATTGGACTTTATTAAACCAACTTCAGAACTAGGTAAGCCCAATAATAATGATTTTACGCAAGGAATCTATACTTTACCTATTTTATATGTGATCCAGGAGACAGACTATCAGGCTAAGTTAGAGGAATTATTATATAATCCCGTTTGTAATAAAGAGGAAATTAAAGAAATTATAATTTCTACTAGGGCTTTAGATTATACTTTAGATATTTCTAATTCTTATCTGCTTAAGGCTAAGCAAGTAATCGATACTCTACCTAGTGATTATAATCGGAGATTATTCTACTGGTTAGCGGATCAGGTTCTAGAAAGGACTAGTTAAATTTCTATCTTAGGCAGGATATTTGTTAATAGTCGAGAAGTTAAAATTAGGATATCAGTAACTCCTGACCTAGCGTAGATAATGGTCAGGAATTTTCTATTCTATTAAATGAATTAGAGGTGTTTAAGGTGGAGTTAGTAGCTAAACTAAGAGAATTTTTAAGCTATAAACTAATTTTATCGCTAGTAGTTATTATTAGTAGTTATTTTTTAACTTTATTGATAATCAGGTTTATTAACCGCCAGATTGATACTTTAAAACGGAGACACCAAGCTCGACGTTCTACCTATTATCTGATGACTGTGATAACTATAATAATTTTATTATTCATTTGGTTACAGCAAAAGATTTCTTTAACAACTTATTTAGGATTTTTATCGGCTGGCCTAACACTAGCATTACATCAGGTTCTATTAAATATTGTAGGTTGGTTACTACTTATCTTTAAACGCCCTTTTAGTCTAGGTGATAGAATTGAATGGAGCGAAACCCAAGGGGATGTAATTGATATTGGGGTGTTTTATACTACTTTATTAGAAGTAGGGAATAGAATTGCTGCTGAACAGAGTACAGGTCGATTGGTCCAGATGCCTAATGCCAATTTATTTAAGGAACCAGTCTTTAATTATACTAGAGGTTTTGGTTGTATTTGGAATGAAACTGAAATTTTAATTACCTTTGAAAGTGATTGGCAGAAGGCTAGAGAGATAATGTTAGAGATAGTCAACCAGGAGAAAGAAGAGGGAGTGGAAGATAGGGCCAAAAAGAGAGTAAAAGAAATGAGTAAGAATTATATGATTAAATATAGTGCTTTTACTCCAATTACGTATTTAGATATTGAATCCAGTGGAGTCCAGATTACTTTACGTTATTTAACTTCGGTGCGGCAAAGAAGAACTGTTGAAGACCGGATCTACGAAAGAATCTTAGTCAGTTTTGCTCAGGAGCCTGATATTGATTTAGCTTATCCTACTAAACGTGTTTATAACAGAGGCGAGGAAAATGATTTAAATTAGCTTCACGACTCATAGCTCACAGCACACGACACACATCTTTCAATAACTTAAGAAGGTGGTACTAATGCATATTTCAGAGGGTGTACTGTCGGTTCCTATTTTGACCACAGGACTAGGTTTAGCAGGAGTAGGAGTGACAATAGGACTAAGACAGATGGAAGAAGAGGATATTCCCCAGGTTGCTATAGTAGCTGCTGCTTTATTTATTGCCTCTTTAATTCGGATTCCCTTCGGGCCAACTAGTCTTCATCTGCTCCTCAATGGATTAGCTGGCATTTTGTTGTCTTGGCGAGTGTTTCCAGCAACTCTGGTAGCTTTATTGCTCCAGAGTATTTTATTCCAGTTTGGAGGGTTAACTACTTTAGGAGTTAATGTAATTAATTTGGCCCTACCTGCTATTATTTGTTATTATTTATATAAGGGGCTATTTAAACTAAGCGACAGTAAATTTTGGTTAGGAGTGACTTCTTTCCTTTGTGGATCATTAGGAGTATTACTAGCAACAGTTATGATGGCGCTAACGTTAGTTTTAAATGGGCAAGAATTTTTTACTATAGCAAATATGATAGTAGTAGGCCAGCTTCCGTTATTGCTAGTAGAAGGAATAATAACGAGTTTTTGTATGAGCTTTATTAAGCAGGTGAAACCAGAGTTATTAGAGCTAGATATTTCTACAAGTTAATTATTATAAGGAGGATTAAAATGAAGCTGAAAATAGTGCTTATAACTTTATTACTACTAATAGCAGTACCAGGTAGTGTTATAGCCCATGGACACCATGAAGTTAGAACTTATGCCTACCAACTAGAGGGGAAAATAGTAGTGGAAGGAGTTACAGCTCACGGCAATCCTTTAGCAGAGGCAGAAGTGAAAATTTATGATTCTGAAGGAGAGTTACTTAAGCAAGGAGTTACTGACGAGCAAGGTCATTATAAGTTTGAGCTTACTGACTGGTCTGTTGTACGGATAGTTTTAGTGGCTCATGGAGGACATACAGCAGAGTATAAACTCAGCAATTATAAGTTGGCCCCAGAAAATACAAGTCAACAAGTGACTGCTAGTCAGACGCAAATCTCAGCTGAACAGTTACAGAGTATTATTCACCAAGAAGTTAAACCACTTAAAAGAAGAATTGCTCAGCTGCAGTCTAAAAAGCAAAGTCCAGGGGTCACAGAAATTTTAGGTGGCTTAGGTTATATTTTAGGGTTAGCAGGGATTGCTCTATATTTTAAAGCCCACCAGAGGTTAAGAGATGATAACTAAAGAGCTAACAACAAAGTACAGCTGGGTGCAGCAGATAGACCCTAGATTAAAGTTAGTCCTTGCTGTTCTAGCTTCTTTTTTGCTAGCTAGTGGGCACCGATTAGTGATGCTAGGACAAGCTTTTTTGCTAGCTGGCTGTTTGGCAGTAAGTAGCAATTTAAACTTAAACGAATTATTGCAGAGATTGCTAATAGTTAACTTTTTTGTATTCTCTATTTGGCTTATATTACCTTTTAGTCTTACTGGAACTGAGTTATTCCGGCTAGGCCCCTTAGTAGCTTCGCAGCAAGGAGTTATAGCTGCTTTACGGATTACTTTGCGGACTAATTCTATTCTTTTAATTATGATTTCTCTGTTATCGACAACTTCTATAGTAGCTTTGTTATCTGCTCTAGTATATTTTCGATTACCTAGTAAGTTGATTTATCTGTTCTTTTTTCTATATCGCTACCTCCAAGTGATCAAGGAAGAATATCATAAGTTATATAATTCTTTACTATTACGTGGTTTTAGACCTAGTTTATCGTTACATGTGTATAAAAGTTATGCTTATTTAATTGGAATGTTAGTGGTAAAAAGTTATGATCGAGCTCAGGAAGTTTATGATGCAATGTTATGTCGAGGGTTTAGAGGTCGTTTTCATTTTCAAGGTGAATTTCAGTTTGCTGGTTTTGATTTATTAGTAGCTATTGTTAGTTTGGTCTTATTCAGTTGGTTGATTATTATAGATAGAGGGTGTTGGTTATGATAAAGTTAAGAGGAGTTTCCTTTGGTTATCCCCAGGAGAGTAAAGTGCTAGCTGATTTTGATTTAACTTTGACTGCTGGTGATAGATTAGCTTTAGTAGGAGCTAATGGCTCCGGTAAGACAACTATTCTCAAGATTATTATGGGCTTATTAACTCCTCAACAGGGAGAAGTGATTATCTTTGGGAAAGAGAGAAGTGACCAACAGGAATTTCAGGAAGTAAGGGATAGAATAGGTTTTTTATTTCAGGAGCCTGATAATCAGTTATTCTGTCCTACTGTAGCAGATGAAGTTGCCTTTGGGCCGTTAAATTTAGGTAAAACTAAGGCTGAGGTAGAAGAGATTGTAACAGATGTGTTGGCCACAGTTGGGTTAGTAGATTATAGAGATAGAGTTCCCTATCAACTTTCAGCAGGAGAAAAGAAACGAGTTGCGCTAGCAGCTGTTTTAGCGATGGAGCCAGAGGTATTATTGTTTGATGAGCCCTTTGCTGGTTTAGATAAGACAGCTAGAAGGCAGACGATTTCTATTCTAGAAAAAATGTCTCAACCTTATATCCTAGTCTCCCATCAACAGGAGTTAGTGGATAGATTAGTAACTAAGAAGTGTTATTTGAATTCTTGTTAGGAGGAAAAAGATGGAATTGGCAGTTATTGGTTTAAGCTATAAGACTGCTCCAGTAGAAGTTAGAGAACAGTTGTCCTTAACTAGTCAACAATATCAACAAGTTTTAGCTGAGATTGCTGGAGCTGCTAAGATAGAAGAAGGAGTTATTTTATCCACTTGTAATCGGATTGAATTGTATTTAGTAGCTCAAGAAGCTAGCTTGGCCCAGGAGTTTGGAGTGGCTCTATTTACTAGGTTAGCTAATTTGGGCCAACAAGAGTTACAGACTTATATTTATAATCAGACTCAGTTAGCAGTAGTAGACCATTTATATCAAGTAGTTAGCGGCTTGGATTCTTTAGTAGTGGGTGAGAGTCAGATTTTAGGTCAGGTTAAAAGAGCCTTTGCTCAGGCTCAAGAAGCTGGGGTTGTAGATACTTATCTCCACCAGTTATTTACTGAATCATTTCGAGTTGGTAAAAGAGCTAGAAGAGAGACTAAGATAAATGCTAAGGCTGCTTCTATTAGCTATGTAGCTGTCGAGTTAGCTAGAGATATATTTGGTACTTTAGAAGGAGAAACAGTCTTGATCTTAGGAGCAGGGAAGATGAGTGAATTGACGCTTAAAAGTCTAGTAGATCATGGAGTTAAAGGGGTTATGGTAGCTAATAGAACCTATCAGCGGGGAAAGAAGTTAGCTGCTAAGTTTGAAGGAGAAGTGATACGCTGGAATCAGCTAGAAGACTGGATTACTGAAGTTGATATTATTATTGCTTCTACAGCTGCTCCCCACTATGTACTCCATTATGATTTAGTCCAGAGAGCAATGTCGGAGAGAAGAGGCCCACTCTTTTTAATTGATATTGCAGTTCCTAGAGATATTGAACCAGAAATCGGTCACTTGCCTGGTGTTCATCACTATGATATCGATGATTTAGAGACAGTAGTGGATCAGAATATCTCGCAGCGCAAAGAAGAAGTTACAGCAGTAGAAGAAATAATAGATCAGGAAATAGCTGAATTTGAAGAGTGGTTAGGTTATCGACGATGTGTACCACTAATTACTGAATTGCGGCAGAAGGCGGAAAAAATCAAACAAGAAGAACTCAAGCGAGCTAAGAAGAAATTAACCTCAGCTGAACAAGAAGTGGTAGGTGAGGTGGCCCATCGGTTGACTAATAAATTATTACATACTCCAACAGTTAAGATCAAAGAATTAGGGGCCCAAAACAATGAACAAGCTCTTGAAGTTATCAGGCAGGTGTTTGATTTAGATGACTAGTTATCCGATTAATCTTAATTTAAGTGGGCAGCAAGTATTAATAGTAGGCGGGGGCCAAGTAGCAAATCGGAAGTTACAACGTTTATTAGCTACTTCAGCCCAGATTAAATTAGTTAGTCCGCAAGTGATTCCTCCAATAACTGAAGAAATTGATCAGGTGGAGTATTATCAACGGAAGTTTCAACCTCAAGATCTAACTGATTGCCTTTTAGTAATTGCTGCTACAGATAAGCCCCAGGTTAATAGCCAGATTGGTCAGTTAGCTAATAGAAGAGATATTCTGGCTAATATAGTTGATAATCCGCAACTATCTAACTTTACTCTGCCAGGGGTAGTAAGACAAGGGGATTTATTATTAACAGTAGCTACTGGAGGCCACTTACCTGCTTTGACTAAACAACTAAAAGACAGATTAGCTAATGAGTTTGGTAGTGAATATCAGGAGTTTTTAGATCTAATGGCTCAGATCAGGCCTGTAGTCTTAGCTATTGTAGAGCAGGAAACAACAAGACGGAGGATTTTTCGTAAACTTGCGGATAGGGAATTGATCAGTCTGTTAGGGGAGGATAAACCAGAGGCTTTGGCAAGAATTAAAGAATTACTTCCTCGGCAGGTTGGAGAGGAAATTAGTTGTGAGTTATGAGTCGTGAGCTGTAAAGAATTTGCTCACGACACAAAGCACATGACTCACGACTATAAACTGTAAATTGATATAAAGGAGCGATAATTATGCCAGAAATTATAATTGGAACGCGTAGTAGTCAATTAGCTATCTTGCAATCTCAGCTAGTGGCTGATAAATTAGCTACGTTATTTCCAGATTATGAATTTAAATTAAAGGAGATTACCACCACTGGTGATCGAATTTTGGATAAACAGTTGACAGAAGTGGGGGGGAAGGGTTTATTTATCAAAGAGATAGAAGTGGCTTTATTACAAGAAGAGATAGATTTAGCAGTCCATAGTCTTAAAGATATGCCTGCTCAAAAAGATAATGGGTTAGAGATTATAGCTATTCCTAAACGGGCCAACCCACTAGATGCCTTAATCACCTCGCAAGATAGGACTATCGACCAGTTACCAGCTGGGGCTAAGTTAGGTACAGGTAGTTTAAGACGCAAGGCCCAACTATTGAATTATCGGCCTGATTTAGAGATAGAACCTCTCCGTGGTAATATTGATACTCGGTTAGATAAGTTAGCCAGCCAAGATTTAGAGGGAATTATTCTAGCAGTAGCTGGTCTGGAAAGAATGGGTTGGGAGGATAAGATCAGTCAGTATTTACCACCAGAGATTTCTATCCCGGCTGCGGGGCAAGGAGCATTGGCTTTACAGACTAGAGTAGATGATCAGCGAATTAAAGATTTAATAACTGAAGTCAATCACCAGCCAAGTGTCGATGCTGTCCAAGCTGAGCGAGGTTTTCTAGATTACCTAGATGGAGATTGTAAGGTCCCTATTGGTGCTTACGCTCAAGTTGAGGAGGAGAAATTAGTGCTAGAAGGTATGGTAGCTAATAGAGAAGGGACTAAGTTACTTCAAGAGGAGTTAACAGGAACTAGAAGTCAAGCCCGTCAGTTAGGAATCAAGTTAGCTAAGAAATTAGCTGCTCAAGGAGCAGTAGAGATCTTAGAACAGGTCAAGGGGGTAGAATAATGAGTGGGAAAGTATATTTGGTAGGAGCTGGCCCAGGAGACGAGGAATTAATTACTGTTAAGGGCCAACGAGTAATCAAGGAAGCAGATGTGATTTTGTATGACCGATTAGCTAATAATAAGTTGCTTGCTTATGCTAGCGAAGAGGCTGAACTGTTTTATGTCGGAAAGAAGGCTACTAGTCACTATTGTAGTCAAGAGGAGATTAACCAGTTGTTAGTTTCTAAAGCCCAAGCCGGCAAGATAGTTACTAGATTAAAAGGAGGAGACCCTTTTGTCTTTGGGCGGGGGGGCGAGGAAGCTACTGTTTTGGCTGAATCTGGAGTAGAATTTGAGCTTGTGCCCGGAATTACTTCTCCGATTTCAGTTCCTGCTTACGCAGGTATCCCCTTAACTCATCGTGATTTTAATTCTTCAGTAGCTTTTGTTACAGGTCATCAGGCTGCTAACAAGGAAGATGCTATTAACTGGAATAAGTTGGCTACAGGAGTTGGATCTTTAGTAATTCTAATGGGGGTAGGCAATTTACCTAACATAGTACCGCAGTTGATCTCGGCAGGACGTGACCCGCAGACTCCAGTAGCTTTAATTAGATGGGGGACTAGAGCAAACCAAGAAACACTAGTGGGTACTTTGGAGAATATTGTAGCTAAAGTCGAAGAAGCCGAGTTTAAACCACCAGCGATTATTATTGTGGGTGACGCAGTTGAGTTGCGGACTAAATTAAATTGGTTTGAGACTAAACCTTTGTTTGGTCAGCAGATAGTAGTTACTAGACCAGCTAAACAAGCTCAAGGTTTTTGCCACCAGTTAGCTAGAGAAGGAGCCGAGGTAGTTAAAGCCCCAGCTATTAAAATTGTACCTCCTGAGGATTATGCGCCTCTAGATGAAAAATTACAGCAGTTGAATAAATATGACTGGGCTATTTTTACTAGTGTTAATGGGGTTAAATATGTGCTAGAGCGCTTATTTGATCTTGGTAAAGACGTGCGAGCTTTAGCAGGGATTAAATTAGGTGCTATTGGATCTAAAACAGCAGCTGAATTAGAATCCTATGGTCTTAAAGTTGATTATATTCCTGAGGACTATGTCAGTGAATCAATTCTAGACGGGTTTGCAGACCAAGATTTAACTGGTCAGAGGTTTTTATTACCGCGGGCCAACATTGCTCGGCCAGCTTTGCAGGATGGACTAGAGGAATTAGGGGCTCAGGTGGATAATATAACAGCCTATAGGACTATCCAAGGAGCAGGAAATGAAGAGTTAATCCAGAAATTAAAAAAGGAAACAGTTGATCTAGTAACCTTTACGAGTTCTTCAACAGTACGTAACTTTGTTGCTCTGTTAGAGGGGGATTATCAGCAGTTATTAGCTGGAGTAAAACTGGCTTGTATTGGCCCTATTACTGCTAGTACTGCTCGAGAGTTTGGCTTAGAGGTAGATATTATAGCTGATAAATATACAATTGAAGGATTAACAGCTGCAATCAAAAAATACTGTAAATAATTGTGTCATTGTGTCACCATAAGTGACACAGTCGTCAGTAGATTTATCATGAAGTGGTCGTGAGACCCGAAAGGTGTGCTGTGTGCTATCTGCTAATTCAAAACCTTTAAATTCAAAATCGAACCCCTTAAAATTACTATGTTTTAAGAGGTTGAATTAGGTTTATAGTTTTGAATTGAAGAATTTGACTTCCTACGAGTCCTTTGGACTCTCCGTGAAGATCTGCTCACGACACACCCTACAGGTCTAGAAAACAGACCTTCCGTAATAAAAACCATTTGCAGACAGCTGATAGCTGGGGCACGAAAGTGCCACTTGAATTACTCTCTATTTTAATTTGGTAAGGATTTAAGTGATATTGAAGCTAGAATTAATAAACAATAAGATAAAATAAAGCTATTACAGACTAGATAGAGAGGCGGTTAAGTATGATTAAGCTCCAGAAATTAATTGCTGATCTAAATCAAGTTACAGTTACCGGAGATTTAACTACAGAGATTACAGGACTTGCCTATGATTCGCGCGAAGTTGGCCCTGGTGATTTATTTGTAGCTATTTCAGGTTTTAAGCAGGATGGACATCAATTTATTTCTGAAGCAATTGCGAATGGGGCTCAGGCGATTATTGTAGAACAAGATATTGTGGTAGATAAGATACCTATTATTAAGGTTGCTGATACTCGACAAGCGTTGGCCCGAGTCAGTGCTAAATTTTATGGTTATCCTGCCGAGGAGTTAACTGTAATTGGAGTGACTGGTACTAACGGAAAGACTACAACTACCTATTTAATAAGATCAATCTTAAAGAAAATAGGCGTTAATACAGGATTGATTGGGACTATTGAGAATGAACTTGGTAATGAAACCAAGAAAGCTAGGCGGACTACCCCAGAATCTTTGGATTTACAGCGGATGTTAGCCCAGATGTTGAATCAGGGAGTCAGCCATGTAGTAATGGAGGTATCCTCTCATGCTTTAAAGTTGGATCGTGTTCTAGGGGTTGATTTTGATAGACAGATTTTTACTAACTTAACTCATGATCATCTTAATTTCCATCAATCCATAGAAGATTATCTAGCAGCTAAAGCCAAATTGTTCCAGGTGAATGATCAACCTGCTATTATCAATTTTGATGATCAGTATGCAACAGATATTGTAAAGCAGGCCGAAGGGGAAATCATTAGCTATGGGTTACAAGAGGGGCTTGATTTTAAGGCTGAGGATATTAAGCTAAATCTTAGAGGGGCTAATTATAAATTATCTAGCAATCAAGAGCAGTTATCTATTGCATTAAATTTAACTGGTAAATTTAATGTTTATAATTCCTTGGCAGCAATTGCTACTTTATTCAGTCTAGGCTTTGATTTGACTGAGGTTAAGTCTGGATTAGAACAGGTAACAGGAGTTCCAGGGAGATTTGAGTTTATAGATGAGAATCAAGACTTTGGAGTGATTGTTGATTATGCTCACACTCCTGATGGTATGGAGAAGTTACTGCAGACAGTTAATGAGTTAACTGCTGGACAAATAATAATTGTTTTTGGCGGACGAGGCGATAGAGATAAAGAAAAAAGATCTATCATGGGCCAATTAAGCATTGAATTGGCTGATTTAGCGATTATAACTTCTGATAGTCCTCATAGTGAAGAATCAGAAGCTATAATTGCTGATATTGAAACAGGAATCACTGCTGCAGTAGGAGTGGAGGGTAGAGATTATCAAATCATTAAAGATAGAAGAGAAGCAATTAAGCAGGCTATTGAGTTGGCCCAACCACAGGATGCTGTTTTAATTACTGGTCGCGGGCACGAAACTTGGCAGAAATTTGGGAAGCAAGTAGTGGATTTTGATGACCGTCAGGTAGCTAGAAATGCATTAAGAAGAAGGGAGGATTAAAGATGGATTTAACTACTAGACCCCGTAGATTGAGAAGATCAGAATCTATCAGAAATTTAGTTAGAGAAACTAAATTAGATGCTTCTGATTTGATTTATCCTTTATTTGTAGTCCATGGAACAGAGATTAAAGAAGAGATTCCTTCTATGCCGGGGAATTATCATTTTTCTTTAGATTTATTATTAGAAGAGGTTGCAGAATTATCAGACTTAGGCCTAGGCGGAATTATATTATTTGGGATTCCGGAGACTAAGGATCAAGTAGGTTCTGGTGCTTGGGCTGAGGAGGAAATTGTGCAACAAGCTTGTCAGAAGATCAAAGAAGAGTTTCCTGAGTTATTAGTGATTACCGATGTTTGTTTATGTCAGTATACAAATCATGGCCAATGTGGGGTTATAGAAGATGGTTATGTGCAGAATGATCTTACTCTAGAGAATTTAGCTAAGACTGCTTTATCTCATATAGAAGCTGGAGCAGATATGGTGGCTCCTTCAGATATGATGGATGGTCGGGTTAAGGCTATTAGAGATAAACTTGATGATGCTGGATACCAAGATAAAGGAATCATGGCCTATTCAGCTAAGTATGATTCTAATTTTTATGGTCCTTTTCGTGATGCAGCCCATTCAGCTCCTCAAGAAGGCGATCGAAGCTCTTATCAGATGGATCCAGCTAATAGTGAGGAAGCTTTACGAGAAATAAAGTTGGATTTAGAGGAAGGAGCAGATATTGTAATGGTTAAACCGGCTTTACCTTATTTAGATATTATTAGACGAGCTAATGATGAGTTTAATACTCCTTTAGCGGCCTATAACGTTAGTGGTGAGTATGCAATGATTAAAGCAGCTGCTGAAAAAGGATGGCTTGCTGAAGAAGAAACCGCTTTAGAATCATTAGTTAGTATTAAACGAGCTGGAGCAGAAATAATTATTACCTATTGGGCCAAGGAAATAGCAGAAGTAATTAATAATTAACAATTGAGAATTGAGAGATAAGTTTCAAATGAAAGATTAAAGTTATATTGATATATTGTGTCACCGCAGGTGACACAGTCGTGTGTCGTGTGCTGTGTGCTGTCAGCCAATTCAAAACATTCAAATTCAAAATCTAACCCTTATAATTCCTATATTCTAAAGGGCTGAACTATATCTATGGTTTTGAATTGAAGAATTTGACTTGGCTCACGACACATAGCAGACAGCTGATAGCTGATATAAAGTGGCACGAAAGTGCCACTTTATATCAATAGTTTTTAACTGTAAATTCTAAATTATAAATTGTCAATTAGTATTCGGGAGGGATAAAATGTCTAAATCAGAAGAAGCATTTCAGGAGGCTAAAGAAGTTATTCCTGGTGGAGTCAATAGTCCAGCACGAGCCTTTTCAGCAGTAAATAATCAGCCTTTATTTATTGAAGAAGGCGATGGTCCTTTAGTCTATGATATTGATGGTAGAGAATATATTGATTATGTTGGTTCCTGGGGGCCAATGATTTTAGGTTATAATCATCCTCAAGTAGTAGAAGCGCTACAGCATCAGTTGATGCAGGGGACTAGTTTTGGGGCTCCAACAGAAGTGGAGACTGAATTGGCTGAACTAGTGATTGATGCTGTACCAACTATTGATAAAGTCAGAATGGTTAACTCAGGAACAGAAGCAACAATGAGTGCTTTAAGATTGGCTAGGGGCTATACTGGTCGAAAAAAGATCGTTAAGTTAGAAGGTTGTTATCATGGGCATGGTGATAGTCTATTAGTAGAAGCCGGATCAGGGATGGCTACTTTAGGTATTTCAGGTAGTCCAGGAGTACCTGAAGAGATTGCTGCAGAAACAATTGTAGCTCCTTATAATGATCTGGAAGCTGTAGAAGAGATATTTACTGAATATAAGGAGCAAATAGCAGCTGTTATTTTGGAGCCAGTAACAGGCAATATGGGAGTTATTCAACCGCAACCAGGTTATTTAGAAAGTTTAAGAGAACTAACAGCAGCTAATGATAGTTTACTTATCTTTGATGAAGTAATGACTGGCTTCAGACTAGCTTATGGTGGGGCCCAGGAATTATATGAAATCGAACCTGACTTGACTACTTTAGGTAAGATTATCGGTGGTGGCCTGCCAGTTGGGGCCTATGGTGGTAAAGAAGAAATTATGGATTATGTAGCTCCTGCCGGACCTGTCTATCAAGCTGGTACTTTATCGGGGAATCCACTAGCAATGAGAGCAGGATGCGAGACCTTGAAGTTATTACAGGAGTCATCTGTTTATGATTTATTAGAAGAGAAAGGGGCTCTTTTAGAGCAAGGATTTAGAGAAAATATTCAACAATTAGATATTCCAGCTACTGTCTCTCGAGTAGGTTCGATGTTGAGTCTATTCTTTACTGAGGAGCGAGTTGTTGATTATCAGACAGCTAAAAAAGCTGATACAGATGCTTTTGCTATCTACTTTAATCGGATGTTAGAAGAAGGAATTTATTTGACCCCATCCCAATTTGAAGCTAATTTTATATCTGTGGCTCATCAAGATTATGATTTAGAAGCAACTATTGAAGCTAATTATAAGGCTTTACAAGAGGTAAAGGAATATAAAAAATAATTTCAAGAGGATGATAAATTAGAAAGTCAGCAAACTATAAATTTAATATTATTTTAACTGAGGCTATCTTGCATAAAATTTAATGCTATGCTATACTATCTACAGTCACAATAAAATAAATTGGTAGAGAATATAAAGAAACCATATTTAAGTACTGTGGGGAGGTTCTATCTACTCCTGAGGACTTAGATATGGTTTTTATTATTATGGGGGGAAGAAATATGGAAGAGTTTATTTTGGCAATTGAACAAAGCACAAGTGTTTCAAAAGCAATATTATTTAATCATTCTGGAGAAAAAGTTAGTAGTGCTAGTAAAAAAGTTGAAGTTATCAATCGAAAACCTGATTGGGTAGAATGTAATCCTGATGACTTATGGGGTAATGTTATGGGAGTAGTAGCTGATGCTTTAGCTAAAGTTGATATTTCTCCTGAACAGGTAGCCGGGATAGGAATTACTAATCAACGAGAGACTACAATAGTATGGGATGTAGAAACTGGCAAACCAATTCATAACGCTATTAGTTGGCAAGATAAAAGAACTGGTGATATTTGTAAGCGATTAAAAAAACAAAACTTAGAGAGAAAAGTTAAAGAAAAAACTGGATTAATGATTGATACTTACTTCTCTGCTCCTAAGATAAAATGGATTTTAGATAATATTGATGGTGCTAGAGAAAAAGCTGAACAAGGAAAATTAAGATTTGGGACAATAGATAGTTGGTTGATTTGGAAATTGAGTGGTGGTAAGTTACATATAACAGATTATACTAATGCTTCTAGAAGTATGATTTACAATATCCGTGATTTGTGCTGGGATAATGAATTACTTGAAATTTTTGATATTCCAAAAGCTATGTTACCAGAAGTAAAGTCTAGTAGTGAAGTTTATGGAGCAACTGCAAGACAACATTTCTTTGGGAAGAATGTTCCATTAGCTGGGATAATAGGTGATAGGCAAGCCGCTGTGTTTGGTCAGGGATGTTTTGAGAAAGGAATGGCTAAGAGCAGTTATGGAACTGGTGCTTTTGTTTTAATGAATACTGGTTCTGAATTGATTAAATCAGAAAATGGTTTATTAACAACTATTGGCTGGGGAGTAGATGGTGAGATCACTTATGCTTTAGAAGGAAGTATCTTTACTGCTAAGTCAGGAATTAAGTGGTTAAAAGATGAAATGAAATTAATTGAAGAGATATCTGATGCTGAATATTTTGCAACTAAAGTTACTGATACAGATGGAGTTTGTTTTGTTCCTTGTTTTGATGGTTTAGGAGCACCTTACTGGGATTTAGAGGCTAAAGGAACTGTTGTAGGATTAACTAGAGGAACAAATAAAAATCATATTATTCGAGCAATATTAGAAGGTTTAGTTTATCGAGTTCGTGATGTAGTAGAAGCTATGGAACAAGAGTCAAAAATATCTTTACAAGAATTAAAAGTTGATTGTATGTTTGGTAAGGAATTTTTAATGCCTTTTCAAGCAGATATATTAGGATGTAATGTAGAATATACTACATCTAATACTGCTGCTTTAGGGGTAGGATATTTAGCTGGCTTAGCAGTAGGTTATTGGAAAGACAAAGAAGAAATTTTAGCTAATAAGGAAACCGATTATTGTTTTGAAGCTAAAATCACGGAAGAGGAGCGAAATAAGTTATATAGAAAGTGGGAAAAAGCTATTTCTAAGGCTACAATCTAACTGATATTATTTTGAAATATTTTTAAATTTTTAATTACAATTATTGAGGGGATAATTAATGGAGGTAAATTTATCAAATAAAGATGGTGAAATAGAGATAGATAAGTTATTAGATTTAGATTTTATTCAACAATTTCAAGATGAGTTTGCTAAATTTTTAGGAATATCTAGTATTACTGTAGATTTAAAGGGGGATCCAATTACCTCTCCTAGTGGATTTACTGAATTTTGTAATTATATACGTTCAAGTGAAGAAGGACTAAAACGTTGTAAGAAATGTGATCGAGAAGGAGGAAAAAAGGCAAATACATCAGGTGAACCTGTTGTATATGAATGTCATGCAGGATTATGTGATTTTGCAGTTCCAATTGTAATTGAAGGTAATCAGATTGGCAGCATTTTAGGTGGACAAGTATTGCCTAAAGATCCAAATGAAAATGAATTTAGAAAAATAGCCCAGGAATTAAATCTTGATCCAGATAAACTTATTAAAAAACTTGAAGATGTATATACATTAGATAGAATGCAGATTGAATCAGCAGCTAATATGCTTTATATTGTAACAAATACTATCAGTGAAGTGTGGTATCAAGAAATTGAATTACAAGAAATGGCTGGTGTTCTTAGTGAAAATCTATCGCAAATAGCTTCAGCAATGGATGAAATATCCTCAGCATCTATAGAGATGAATAATAAACAAAATTTATTACATGAAAAAATTGAAAATGTTAATTCTTTGTCAAATGAAATTAACCAGTTTGTCGATTTTATAGAAAAAATTGCTGATAAAACAAATATGCTTGGCTTAAATGCTTCTATAGAAAGTGCTAGAGCTGGAAAACATGGGCGGGGGTTTGATGTAGTAGCCCAAGAGATTCGTGAGTTATCCCAAGATTCAAAGAAGAGAGTAGAACAAATTAAGGAACTTGTTCCTAAAATTCAAGATTCAACAAATAAGACTAGTCAGATGGCAAATAAAATGTTAGAGAATATAGAGGAACAATCTGCAACACTACAAGAAATTACTGCAAGTATACAAGAACTTAATAGTTTATCGGATGAGATGTTAAGTTTAGCAAATGATAAATAATATTTATTATATTTTTATAATAATTTAATTAAATAATAAAATTAATATATGATTGAAGTTTTTTTAATTTAAAAGTTCTAACTTATATAATTTTAAAACTATTTTTTAAAAAATTAAACTATTAGTTGAAAAATAATAAGAATTGTGGTAGTATTACAATGTCAGTTGATAAATATATTACAAGGTTATAAAAATTGAATATTTTAATTGTTAGATTTAGGGAAAAAAAGAGAACCCTATTTAGCTTTATCGGGTATGGGATACCTATACCTGATTAGAGCTAAATAGGGGTTTTTTATATTTATGTAAGTGAATTTTATATCAAATTATGTTAAATATAAAAGTGCAATATTAACTCATATTTTTTCAACAATGTTCTTACATAATAATTAATTATGAAACAATACTAAAATTAAAAGGAGGAATGTTTGTATGTCAGAATTTTATGATTATATGTTGCCAACTGTGAATTTTATGGGGGCAGGATGTGTTGAAGTCGTTGGTGAAAGATGTGAACTTTTAGGAGCAGAAAAGATTCTTATAGTTACTGATGAATTCTTAAGAAATATGGAAAGTGGTCCTGTAGATCAAGTAATTGATTATCTTGAAGAAGTAGGTCTAGAATATGCAATTTATGATGGTGTAGAGCCTAATCCTAAAGATACTAATGTCTATGATGGATTAGAGATCTATGAAGAAGAAAATTGCGATATGATTATTACAGTAGGTGGAGGTAGTTCTCATGACTGTGGTAAAGCAATTGGAGTAGCAGTTACTCATGA
Source organism: Halanaerobaculum tunisiense (assembly GCF_054657635.1). NCBI lineage: Bacteria > Bacillati > Bacillota > Clostridia > Halanaerobiales > Halobacteroidaceae > Halanaerobaculum > Halanaerobaculum tunisiense. The sequence continues at coordinate 264,658 of NZ_BAAHYI010000001.1, read as the reverse complement.
TGGAGAGCTATATGAAGATTATGCAGGGATTGAACAGCTTGAAAATGAGACTGCTCCACTGATTTGTGTAAATACTACTGCTGGTACTGCTAGTGAAGTTACACGACATGCTGTAATTACTGATACTTCTCAAGATCCACATGTTAAATTTGTTATGGTAAGCTGGAGAAATACACCTGATGTTTCTATTAACGATCCAGAGCTTATGATAGGTAAGCCACCAGCTTTAACAGCAGCTACTGGTATGGATGCTTTAACTCATGCTTTAGAAACATATGTTTCTACAGGAGCCAATGCATTAACTGATGCTGCTGCTTTAGAATCAATGAAATTAATAGCTAATAATTTACGGAAAGCTGTATATAATGGTGAAGATATTGAAGCACGTGAAAATATGGCTAATGCATCAGTATTAGCAGGCTTTGCTTTTAATAATGGAGGTTTAGGTTATGTTCATGCTATGGCTCACCAATTAGGTGGTTTTTATGATATGCCACACGGAATTGCAAATGCTATTCTACTTCCATATGTTGAGAAATTTAACCTTGGTGCTAAGCAAGAACGTTTTGCAGATATAGCTGAAATCTTTGGTGTTCAAACTGATGGTATGTCTACAAGAGAAGCTGCTGAAGCTGCTTTAGATGCTATCAAACAACTTTCTGAAGATATTGGTATTCCAACTACTTTAAGTGAGTCAGAATATGATGTTAAGGAAGAAGACTTTGATCAAATGGCTAAGTTAGCCTTAGAAGATGGTAATGCGCTAACTAATCCAAGAAAAGGAACAGCAGAACAAGTTGAACAAATTTTTAAAGATGCTATGTAATAACTAAGTGATTTCTGTGGTACATTATATAGTGTAGTAAGTGATCTGGGGGGGCAAATTTCGGCTTAAAACTGAAATTTATCCCCTTTATCAATAGAATGATAAATTATTGTGATTGAGATACCTTTAATTACAGCTAAGGGAGAATAGGGTATCAGGTACAAATAATGAATGGATTTGCCACTAGAACTAGTTACTTAGATAAAAAACACGAAGATTTTTATAAAGTTAAGGAGGGAAATTGTGAAAAGATCTAAAAGATTTGAAAAACTTGAAGAAAGAGATATCAGTAAAGATGGATTAGTAAATGAGTGGCCTGAAAAAGGAATAGTTGCTATGAATGGTCCTCAAGACCCAGAACCTAGTATTAAAATTGAAGATGGAGAAGTAGTAGAATTAGATGGAAAAAAGAAAGAAGATTTTGATATGGTTGATAGTTTCATCAGCCAGCATAGCTTGAATGTGGATAAAGCAGAAGAAGTTATGGAAATGGATTCTAAAGAATTAGCTAAAAAGATTGTTGATGTTAACTTTTCTAGGAAAAAAATTCTTGAACTAACTACAGCAATGACACCAGCTAAAATTGTTGAAGTAGTTAGTCAAATGAATGTAGTAGAGATGATGATGGCTGTTCAAAAAATGAGACCACGAAAGACACCATCTAATCAATGTCATATTACGAATTTACAAGATAACCCAGTTTTAATTGCAGCCGATGCTGCAGAAGCTGCTTTAAGAGGTTTTGATGAACAGGAAACTACAGTAGCAGTTGGTCGTTATGCTCCCTTTAATGCTTTAGGACTCATAGTTGGTTCGCAAGCTGGACGAGGAGGAGTTATAACTCAATGTGCAGTTGAAGAAGCAGTAGAACTTAAATTAGGTATGCGGGGATTAACTTCTTATGCAGAGACAGTTTCTGTATATGGTACTGAAGATGTATTTACTGATGGTGATGATACACCATGGTCTAAAGCTTTTTTAGCTTCGGCTTATGCTTCTCGAGGGCTTAAGATGAGATTCACTTCTGGTTCAGGATCTGAAGCACAGATGGGATTTGCTGAAGGTAAGTCAATGTTATATTTAGAGACGCGATGTTTATATATTACTAAGGGAGCTGGAGTACAAGGGATTCAAAATGGTGCAGTAAGTTGTATTGGAATTTCAAGTTCTGTACCTTCAGGAGTTAGATCAGTTTTAGCAGAGAATCTAATTGCGATGTTATTAGATCTCGAATGTGCTTCAGGTAATGACCAGACCTTTACTCATTCACGAACAAGAAGAACTGCTAGAATGTTAATGCAGTTTTTACCAGGAACAGACTTTATTTTCTCTGGGTATAGTGGTGTACCAAATTATGATAATATGTTTGCTGGATCAACACATGATGTCGATGATTATGATGATTATAATATTTTACAAAGAGATTTAAAGGTTGATGGTGGTTTACGTCCAGTAAAAGAAGAAAAAGCTATTGAAGTTAGAAATAAAGCGGCTAAAGCTATTCAAGCTGTTTTTGCTGAGTTAGATTTACCTGAGATAACTGATGAAGAAGTAGAAGCAGCTACTTATGCTCATGGTAGTGAAGATGTACCTGAACGTGATGTAACGCAAGATCTTAAAGCTGTTGAAGAAATGATGAATGAAGGAGTTACTGGTTTAGATATAGTTAAAGCATTAGCTAATAAAGGATTTACTGGAGTAGCAGATAATTTACTAAATCTTCTTAAACAACGAGTTTGTGGAGATTATCTACACACATCTGCTATTTTCGATGAAGACTTTAATTGTATTAGTGCTGTAAATGATACTAATGACTATGCTGGCCCAGGAACTGGTTATAGAATAAGTGAAGAACGTTGGGAAGAGATTAAGAATGTTAGATTAGCTAAAGATCCTGGAAATATTGGAGAATAACTTATTATTAGATAGAAAGAGGTGTGAGTATGGAAATAAATGTTGATAAAAAATTAGAATTTAAAGAAAAAGGAGTTAGTGAAGAAGGTAAATCTAGCGATGAGGTTGTAATTGGAATAGCTCCAGGTTTTGGTAAACACTTGACGAAGACTATAATTGATCTTGATCATGCTACTGTTTTAAGAGAAATTATGGCTGGTATAGAGGAAGAAGGATTAAAGTCACGAGTAGTTAGAATGTATCAAACAGCTGATGTTGGATTTATAGGACATGCGGCAGCACAGTTAAGTGGTTCTGGAATATCAATTGGATTGCAATCAAAAGGAACGGCCCTTATTCATCAAAAGGACCTTGCTCCTTTAGAGAATTTAGAGCTTTTTCCCCAAGCACCATTATTAGATCCAGAAACATATCGAGCCATTGGAAAAAATGCTGCTCGTTATGCTAAAGGTGAAACTCCTAAACCAGTTCCTACTAGAAATGATCAAATGGCTAGACCTAAATATCAAGCAAAAGCTGCAGTGATGCATATTAAAGAAGTAAAACATTTGGACTCTGAAATAGGAACAGGTATTGAGGAAGAAGTTAAATTGAAATAATTATAAAACTTGGAGGTGGGTTTAAATGTCTAACAAAGTTGATGCTAATAAAGATTATCCATTAGGTACTAATCGACCGGACCTTGTGAAAACACCAACAGATAAAGATTTAGAGGAGATTACTTTAGAAAAAGTATTAGAGGGAGAAGTTGAAGATGCTGATTTAAGTATTACTGAAGAAACTCTTGATCATCAAGCTGAAATTGCTAAGCAAAAAGGAAGAGAGCAGTTTGGTAAAAATCTACAACGAGCAGGAGAATTAACTAATCTTCCTGATGATAAAATTCTTGAAATTTATAATTCTTTAAGACCAAATCGTTCTACTAAAGAAGAATTGCTAGCAATTGCGGATGAATTAGAAGAAGAATATAATGCCACAATGAATGCTGAATTAGTTCGAGAAGCTGCTGAAGTTTATGAAAAAAGAGATAAGCTAAGAAGGGAATAAAGTTACTAGGCAGGTGAAAGTATGGAATTAATTGTAGGTGTAGATATAGGTAACTCAACTACTGAGGTTGCAATTGGAAAAACTAAAGATCAACAAGAAGTCGATTTTATAGCTCAGGGAGAATATAGAACAACTGGACTTAAAGGAACAGATGAAAATATTGAAGGAATTATGGAAGCTCTACGACGAGCTCTTAATTCTACTGATTTAGAAATTAACGATCTTGATTTAATTAGACTTAATGAAGCAACCCCAGTTATTGGTGACGTAGCTATGGAAACTATTACAGAAACAGTTATTACAGAGTCTACTATGATAGGTCATAACCCTTCAACTCCAGGCGGAGTTGGTTTAGGGGTTGGAAAAACAGTCATGATCAATAACTTGGATTCTTGTTCTTTAGGAGATGAGGTTATTGTAGTAGTGCCATCGGAAGTAGATTTTGCAATTGCAGCTAAAAATATAAATCATGGGCTTAAAGAAGGTATTGAAATTAATGGAGCAATTGTACAGAAGGATGATGCAGTTTTAATTGCAAATAGAATAGAAAAACAAATCCCAATTGTAGATGAAGTTAGATTTATAGATAAAGTACCTTTAAATAGAAAAGCTGCTGTTGAAGTTGCTAGTTCTGGAGGGACAATTGAAGAACTAACTAATCCTTATGGAATTGCTACTGTTTTTGACCTAGATGCTGATGAAACAAAGCATATTGTTCCTGTAGCTAGATCTTTAATTGGTAATCATTCTGCTGTAGTGATTCGTACTCCTCAGGGTGATGTTGAGGAAAAACGAATTCCAGCTGGAAAGTTAATTGTATTTGGTGAACGCAGTAAAGAAGAGATTGCTATTGATCAAGGTGCTAAGGAGATTATGGAGTCTGTTGAGAAAGCTCAGCCAATAGATGATATTAAAGGCGAAGCAGGAACAAATGTTTCAGGAATGTTAGAGCGAGTTCGTAGTAAGATGAAAAAAGTAACAGGCCAAAAACTTAGTAACATTAAGATTAAAGACATTTTAGCTGTAGATACTTTTGTACCTCAAGAAGTAAAAGGTGGATTAGCAGGTGAGCATGCATTAGAGAATGCAGTGGGTCTAGCTGCTATGGTAGAAACTAGTCAACTGCCTATGCGACAGATTGCAGATGTTTTAATGAAAGAAATCTCAGAAGTTGAGGTTGAAATTGCTGGCGTAGAAGCAAATATGGCTATTTTAGGAGCTTTAACTACTCCAGGTACTGATAAGCCACTGGTAATTCTTGATATGGGAGGAGGTTCTACTGATGCTGCAGTATTAACTCAGGAAGGAAATATTTCTACAGCCCATTTATCTGGTGCTGGAAATATGGTCTCAATGATGATTGATACTGAATTGGGTTTAGGAGATTTTAAATTAGCAGAACGAATAAAAAAAACACCTTTAGCTAAAGTAGAAAGTATGTTTAATATTCGTCATGAGGAGGGAACAGTTGATTTTTATGATGAACCTTTACCACCAAAATTGTTTTCTAAAGTAGTTAGTTTAGATGAGGGCGAATTGGTATCAATTCCAACTGATCATTCAATGGAAAAAATTCGCCAGGTGCGTAGGGATGCTAAAAAGGATGTATTTGTGCGTAATGCAGTACGTGCTTTAAAAAGAACTATCCCAACTGGAAATATTCGTGATATTGGATTTGTAGTTATGGTTGGAGGTTCAGCTTTAGATTTTGAAGTTCCAGAGTTGATTTCAAATGAATTATCTAATTATGGTGTTGTAGCTGGCCGAGGAAATATTCGTGGAACGATGGGGCCAAGAAATGCTGTAGCAACAGGTTTAGTTCTCTCTTATTTAAATAGGCAGGGGTGGAATTAAATGCCTAGTCTTAAAGAGAAATCAGACAAACCTATCATATGTATATTTACTACTTCTGGTTATAAAGATAGTGAATTAGTGGCTCAAATAGGTTATGGAATAGAAGAAGAAGGAATTCCGTTTAGAGTTTGTTTACAACAAGATAACAATATAGAAAAGTTAGCTTATTATGCAGCTCAAAAATCTTCCTTAGGAGTTGGCGTTGGAGTTGGATCGGGCGAGAGAGTTATCTTACAAATGAAAAAACTAAAGCAAGATTCCCCAGTTTTTGATAAGATAATTAATAAAAACTCCCAAGCTAAAAAGATGGGAAGTAATGCAGCGCGAATGGTAAAGGGGCTTCCTTTTAAAAGTTTTGCTACTGAGGAGTGATTAAATGTCCATTTATACTGGAAATGGTGATAAAGGTAATACAGATCTTTTTAGTGGAGAAAGAGTTAAAAAATATGATACACAGGTTGAAGCTTATGGGGTGATTGATGAAGCTAACTCTTGGTTAGGTTTAGCTCGAGCTAAATCGAATGATGAACAAGTTTGTGAAATAATTTGCAAAATACAACAAAAGTTATTTGTTGTTGGAGCTGAATTGGCTTCTCGTAAAACTAGTCCAGGAAATAAGATTACTGCTGAAGATGTTAGTTATCTTGAAGAAAAAATAGATTTATTTAACCAAGAGATATCATTGGGTAATAATTTTAGTATTTCAGGTAGTAGTGAAACTGGTAGTATCTTAGATATTGTTAGAACTGTGATTCGAAGAGCAGAAAGAAGAATTATTGAGGTTAGTGAAGAAGATTATAAGTTAAATGATTGTTTGCTTCAGTATATTAATAGGTTATCTGATTTACTTTTTATGTTAGGTAAAGTAGAAGATAATAATCAAATTCAAAAAATCAAGGAGGAGATAATTATGAAGATTGATTTAAATGATGCTGAAAGAATGATAGAGGCTGCAAAGAAGGAAGCAGAAAATATTGAGGTGCCAATGGTAATTTCAGTTGTAGATAATGCAGGGAACTTAAAAGCATTAGAAAGAATGGATAATGCATTACAGGTTAGTATTGGATTAGCAAGGCAAAAAGCTTACACTGCAGTTGTAATGAGAAATACATCAGAAGAAGTAGGAAAGTTAGCTCAACCAGGGAATGAATTATATGGCATTGAGGTTTCTGTTGATGATTTAGTTACATTTGGTGGAGGAATCCCACTTTATGATGGAGATGAAGTTATTGGAGCAGTTGGAGTAAGTGGTGGAGCAGTAGAAGAAGATATCCAAGTTGCTGAAGCTGGAGTAAATGCATTAGGAACATTGCATACTTAAATGCACAAATACCTCATATATAATGTTAAATGATCAGAAATAACATTATGGAGGTATTGGATATGTGTCAAAATAATTATATCACAAAAATGAGAAAAGGAAAATACTTAAAATGGGAAGATAGAATTGTTAAATACAGACTATAAGACTTTATCTGAAGTCTTTGGTAAAAAGTTAGGAATGGTATAGATAACATTTATATATGCAGGTATAAAAAACCGTGCATTTTAACTTGCAATTAATAAGTGAATGCATTATAATTTAATATAAAGGAGTTTTAAGTTTCTTAGAAAATAATGTAAAAGCAATTCAATTGATTTAACAAAAGAATAGATAATGATTAGGTGCCTTTAGTTACGGCTAAAGGAGAATAGGGAATCAGGTGTAAATCCTGAACGGGTCCGCCACTGTGACTAGCTAGTTAGATTAAAGAACCACTCAGTTCAAACTGGGGAAGGTTTAAATCTAATGTTAAGCTAGAAGTCAGGAGACCTGCCTAATTATTAATTACTAGATCCTCGGTAACAGGAGAAGTAAGATAAAGGAAATCTGTACCTAATTTCCCTCAATCTTGTTATCTAAGATTGAGGTTTTTTTAATTCAACAAGGAATTTAAAAGAAGGAGTTGGATCTTATATTAAATTTCCTAAGAGAATATAGAGGTAACTAAGAAAATTTTACTTTAAGTTTAACTGGAGGTTTAAATCAATGAAAAAAACTAAGAAAAGTATTTTGTTAATAGGAATTTATTTGTTCATAGGACTGTTTTATTTTTCTGAAAGAGCTTATGCAATGCATATTCCTGAAGGATTTTTGCCTATTAAATGGGCTAGTTTTTGGTGGTTAGTGACACTTCCATTTGTTGTTTTGGGAATTAGAAAGATTAAAATTTTAGTTAAGGAAAAAGGACCAAGTGTTAAAATGTTATTAGCAGTAGCAGGAGCTTTTGTATTTGTTTTATCGTCTCTTAAACTGCCTTCTTTAACTGGTAGCTGTTCTCATCCAACAGGAATAGGATTGGGAGCAATTTTATTTGGTCCTTGGCCAATGGTTGTGTTAGGATGTATTGTACTTATTTTTCAGGCCGTGTTGTTGGCCCATGGGGGAATAACCACTTTAGGAGCTAATTTGTTTTCTATGGCAATAATAGGATCTTTCGTAGCTTATGGAACTTATAAATTAACTAAAAAATTAGAGTTACCTATGGGAGTAGCAGTATTTTTAGGAGCTACTTTAGGGAATCTAATGACCTATGTAACTACAGCAACTCAATTAGCTGGCGCTTTTCCTGCTCAGCACGGAGGTTTTTTAGTTTCACTGACTGAATTCATGGGGGTATTTGCAGTTACTCAACTTCCTTTGGCTATTATTGAAGGGTTGGTAACAGTGTTAGTCTTTAATTTGATTACTAAATATAGTAAAAATGAATTGCAACAACTTACATTTCTTTCTCAGGAGGGAGATTATGAGTTTAACTAATAAGAACTTGGTACTATTAATTGGAATAGTTGTTTTAACTATGCTTCCTTTATTAATTAATTCTAAAGCTGAATTTGAAGGAGCTGATGGAGCAGCTCAAGGAATAATCAAAGAAGTAAAGCCTAATTATGAACCTTGGTTTGATGTTGTTTGGGAGCCCCCAAGTGGAGAAATTGAAAGTCTGCTTTTTGCTTTACAAGCTGCTTTAGGAGCAGGACTTATAGGTTATTATATTGGTTTAAAACAGGCAGAATTTAAATCTAAAGAATAGAGGAGGGCTAAAAATGGGTTTATTAGAACAGACAGTTGCCAATATTGACAAGTTGAATCAAGAAAAGATGGATCAGGCTCAAGAAAGATTAGACAATTTAACTAAACCCCCAGGTAGTCTAGGAAAGTTAGAAAAGATTGCAGTCAAATTAGCTGGAATAACTGGAAATGTATTTCCTAAGGTTGATCAGAAGCATCATCTTGTAATGGCTGCTGACCATGGAGTAGTAGCGGAGGGGGTAAGTGCTTTTCCGCAAGAAGTAACTACTCAAATGGTTTATAATTTTTTAAATGGCGGAGCTGCTGTTAATGTTCTAACTAAACAGATGGAATCTGAAGTGACAGTAGTAGATATAGGGGTCGCTAATGAAATAGAAGCTAAAGATTTAGTTGTTAAGAAAGTAAGACGAGGTACTGCTAATTTGGCTCAAGGCCCTGCTATGTCTTACGAAGAAGCTAGGGCGGCTTTAGAAGTAGGGATTGAAGTTGGAGAAGATCTAATTTCTCAAGGAGCTAATTTAATTGGAACAGGTGAAATGGGAATTGGGAATACTACTGCTAGTAGTGCTATTTTAGCTGCTATTACTGATTTATCATTAGATAGGATAGTTGGTTATGGAACTGGAATTGATAAGAAAGGATTAGAGAAGAAGAAACAAGTAATCACACAATCTTTAGCAACAAATCAACCTCAAGTGGATGATGGAATTGATATTTTGGCTAAAGTAGGTGGTTTAGAGATAGCAGGTATGGCTGGAGTTATGTTAGCAGCCGCTGCTAATCGAGTCCCAGTTATAGTAGATGGTTTAATTTCAGGAGCTGCTGCTTTGATTGCTAAGAAATTAAACCCTCAGGTTATAGATTACATGATTGCGTCTCATAAATCAGTAGAGCCAGGCCATATTAAAATCTATGATTTATTAGATTTAGAACCATTATTGGATTTGGATATGAGACTAGGGGAAGGAACAGGGGCAGTTTTAAGTATGAGTCTAGTAGAAGCTGCAACTAAGATTATCAGTGATATGGCTACTTTTACAGAAGCTCAGATAGCAGTAGGAGCAGAATAGAGATGTTAGATATTGATCAGTATGCTTATTCAAATCAATTACGTGCAGTTCATCCCGGGGAAAAGTTATTATTTTCTATTTTAACGATGGTAATATGTTTAGTTATGAATTCTATGTTTACTTCTTTCTTTGTTATTTTACTGATGGTGGGAGGAATTATTTTAGGAGCTAAGATTTCTAGTCAGATAGTTATTAGATTGTTTATGATATCTAGTTCTTTTTTATTTATTAGTATAATTCCTATTATAATTTCTATTAGTAGGGAGAATAATCAATTTTTATGGTATTTAAATTTATGGGGGATTAACTTAGGTATTAGTAATAATAATATTATTTTTACTTCACATCTGATTTTGAAATCTTTAGCAACAGTATCTTGTCTTTATTTTTTATCTTTAACTACTCCTATGGTAGAAATTATTTCAATTTTAAGAAAATTTAAATTACCTGAAATTTTAATTGAGTTGATGATTTTAATATATCGATTGTTATTTATATTTTTAGAAAGTGCGGAACAAATTAGGGTTTCTCAATTATCTAGATTAGGATATTCTTCTTTTAAAAAATCTCTATTCTCTGTAAGTCAGTTGTTCTCTAATTTGTTTATTGAGGTTTATTATCGGGCTCGAAAGTTACAGATAGCACTGGAAGCTAGAGGATATAAGGGAGAGATAAAGGTAATAGATTATGATTATAAACTATCTAGTAGAAACTTAATAGCTATTATTTTACTAGAAGTAATTTTAGTTATAGTTGCTGTATTAGGAGGAGATTTAATTGTCTAAACCAGTAATTGAAGTTAAAGATGTTGAATTTAGCTATCAAGATGGTACTGAAGTATTACAAAATTTATCCTTAACTATTCCTCAAGGAGAAAGAATAGCTATCTTAGGGCCAAATGGAGCCGGGAAGTCTACTTTATTTCTCCATTTAAATGGTATCTTACAACCTCAGCAGGGTGAGATATTATTTGAAGGTGAGAGAGTTAATTATGATCAGAAATCGCTGACAGAGTTAAGAAAAAAAGTTGGTATTGTCTTTCAGGAGCCTGATAAACAGTTGTTTTCGGCAGATGTTAGGCAGGAAATTTCTTTTGGACCTTTAAATTTAGGTTTATCCCAAGAAGAAGTAAAAAAACAGGTATATCAGATAATGGAGACAATGGGCATCAGTAATTTGAAGGATAAACCAGTTCAACAGTTAAGTTATGGGCAAAAGAAAAAGGTTTCAATTGCAGATGTATTAGTAATGGAGCCAGAAGTAATTATTTTTGATGAACCAACAGTCTGGCTTGATCCCCAAGCTACAGAAGAAATAATAGCCCTTTTCAGGCAACTTCAACAGTCAGGAATAACAGTAGTTATTGCTACTCATGATGTTAATTTAGCTTATTCTTGGGCTGACTACACTTATATTATGAAGCAAGGAAGGATGGTTGGACAAGGCAAGCCAGAAAAAGTTTTTCAAGATCAACAGTTGTTAACAGAAGCTAATTTAATTCAACCTTGGATAATAGAAGTTTATAACCGATTAGAAACTAAAGGATTATTAAATGGTGAATCTATTCCTAGAAGTAAAGAAGAACTTTTGGGAATGATTGAAAAATAAAGGAGGAGATAATATGAAGACAGGAGTTATTATTTTAGGACATGGTAGTAGAGCAAGTAAAGCAAATTCAGTTTTTACTCAGATTGTAGAGATGATTAGGGATAAGGTTGATTATGATGTAGTTGAACAGGCATCAATGGAGTTAGCAGAGCCAAATTTAGAACAAAGTGTGGCTAAAGTAGCTAAACAAGGAGTTGAAAAGGTAATTATTATTCCTCTGTTTTTATTTCCTGGGGTACATATTCAAGAAGATATCCCAGAATTAATTAAAGAAGTTGAAGAGGAATATCCGGAAATTGAATTTATATTTGGTAAGAATATTGGGCCAGATGAAAAGATTGCAGAAATTTTAGTAGATCAAATCAAAGCAGTAGGGTAAAAAAAGGAGGGGCAGAATGAAAATTATACAAGATCCTAAAGAAATTGAACGAAAGAGTATGGAAATTATTAAAGAAGAAATGGGTGAACTTGACTGTTCAGCTAAAGAAAAAAAGGTAGTCAAAAGAGTAGTTCATGCTACAGCTGACCCAGAATTTGCTGAATTAGTAATTGTATCTCAAGGAGCTATAGAATCAGGTTTACAGGCTTTAGAGGCAGGGGCCAACATTGTAACAGATGTTAATATGTTGCGGGCAGGTATTAATAAGCGTAAAGTTAGTGCTTTAGGAGGCCAAGTTAAATGCTTTATTAGTGATCAAAAGATTGCTAAGGAAGCTAAAGAAGCAGGAATTACTAGATCAATGATGTGTATGCGTCAGGCAATAAAAGATAATGATAATCAAGTTTTTGTAATTGGTAATGCTCCAACTGCTTTATTTGAGTTGATTAAATTGGTTAAAGCAGGAGAAGCTAATCCAGCATTGATCGTTGGGACCCCAGTTGGTTTTGTAGGAGCTAAAGAGTCTAAAGTAGAGTTAGAAAAGTTAGATCTTTCTTATATTACTGTGCGAGGTAGAAAAGGTGGTAGTGCAGTAGCGGCTTCTATTGTTAATGCACTATTATATATGGAATAACTTAAAAGAGTAGGAGTTAATTGAAGCAGATAAAAAGTGAAAAAATGGAAAATATAAAGGAGTATTTTTAGTAGCAGAGAATGTGCATGTATAAGAGATTAATCTAAGTTGGTCTTTGCGAAATAAAAATTAAATATGTAATGGTTAGGTGCCTTTAGCTTGATTATAGCTAAGGGATAATAGGGAATCAGGTGCAAAGCCTGAACGGGCCCGCCACTGTGACTAGTTAGCTAGGCTTAGAATGCTACTTGGAGATATTAATATTTAGGCAAGGTAGAATTTAGCATTTAAAGCTAGGAGTCAGGAGACCTGTCTAACCATTCGCCTGCTATTTCTTCGATGGTAAAGAGAGTAGGTAATTAGTGTTGGCTAATTATTCTCAATCTTTTCTATCGGGGTTGAGTTTTTTGTTAATGGTCAATTCTTCTCAATCCCTTTATCGAAGGATTGGGATTTTTTAATTTGGGAGGGGAGAAGAATGAGGTTTAGACAGTTATTTATTGGGCTGCTATTGGCAGTTATTCTTTTGATTGGCTGTACAGCAGGGACAACGAATATTTATGCTGAGGATTACTTTGTTAAGATTACTGATGATTTAGGAAGAGAAGTTATTATAGAAGAGAAGCCCCAGCGGATAATTTCCCTGGCACCGAGCCATGCGGAGACTCTATTTGCTTTGGAAGCTGGTGATAGGACTGTAGGGGTAACTGAGTATGCTGATTATCCTGAAGCAGTTAAGGATATTGATAAGGTCGGTACGATTAAAGAACCTAATGTGGAGAAGATAATTCAACTGCAGCCGGATTTAGTTTTGGCAGCCGGGATTACTCCTAAAGAAGTGGTAACTAGATTAAGTGAGTTAGGTATTAATGTTGTGGGATTAAATCCTACGGATGTAGCTGAAATTATAGACTCTATCTCGTTAATCGGTAAAGCAACCGGTCAGGTTGAAGAAGCAGATGAAATTACAGATGAAATGAGAAATAGGGTAGAAGAGATTACTGAAACTGTAGCAAAGAATATAGATGAAGATCAGCGTCTTAAGGTCTTTTATGAGATCTGGAAAAAGCCGCTGTATACTGCTGGCTCGGAAACATTTATCGATAACCTGATTCACTTAGCCGGCGGTATCAATATTGCTCATCAGGCAGAGGGGATGTGGCCGCAGTACAGCTTTGAAGTTCTGCTGGCTGAGAATCCTGAGGTTTATCTTGCTTCCCCGCACAGTTGGAAGCATCAGGTGAGTAAGGAATCAATTCTACAGCGTAAGAAGTTTCAAGAGATTAAAGCTATCAAGAATGAAAGAGTCTATATTGTAGATCAGGATATTGTTAATCGGACTTCACCGCGGATTATTACTGCTTTAGAGAAGATAGCTAAGGCAGTTCATCCTGAATTATTTAACTAAAAGAGTTGATATTAGATGAAGAATAATAAATTAAAGTGGCGGGGGATTATTGCTGGTTTATTGGTTTTATTGGCTGTAACAGTGGTTGTGGGAACAAGTTTAGGAGCAACTAGAATTTCTTTTCAAGAGATAGTAAAGGTATCATTAGTTAAGATTCCTTTTGTTAAAGATATGATTGATTTTGGCCAAGAAACAGGAGTTAATGACACAATAATCTTACAGATTAGATTTCCTAGAGTGATACTGGCCGGTTTAGTAGGATTGGCTTTGGCAACTTCTGGAACTGTTTTTCAGGCTCTGCTTAAGAATCCTATGGCCGACCCTTATGTAATCGGTATCTCTTCTGGCGCTTCTCTGGGAGCAACCTTGGGCATGATCTATGATCTGCAGGTTAATCTATTGGGGCTGAACAGCATTCCAATGTTTGCCTTTGCAGGGGCCTTATTGACTACATTTATTGTCTATAATCTGGCAAAGGTGGGCAAGAGAATTTCAGTAACTACTTTATTGTTGGCTGGGGTAGCAGTTGGTTCTACTCTATCGGCAGTTGTATCTTTACTGATGGTTTTTAATGATCAGAATATGCATCAGATAGTCTTCTGGATTATGGGGAGTCTAGCCTCAAAGAGCTGGTCTGATGTGAGTATGGTCTGGATTTATATTCTCGTCGGTTATGTTATTGTTCATCTTCTGGCTCAGGATTTAAATATTATGCTGCTTGGAGAAGATTCAGCCCAGAGCCTGGGTGTAGAAGTGGAACGAATGAAGAAAATTCTATTGATAACTGGGGCTTTATTGGCCGGGGCTGCTGTAGCTGCTAGCGGTGTTATTGGATTTGTAGGCTTGATTATTCCTCATATTGTCCGTTTATTAGTCGGACCAGACCATAGAATTTTGATTCCGAGTTCTGCTTTAATCGGAGCAATATTCTTGATTCTAACGGATACTTTTGCTCGAACAGTGATTGCGCCAACAGAGATTCCAGTAGGAATTATAACTTCTTTATTCGGCGGACCGTTCTTTATTTACCTGTTAAATAAGAAGAAAGGAACAGGATTTTAGGAGGATGCCCAATGAGTACAAAGCTTGAAGTAGATAAATTAAGTTATAAATACGACAATTTTGAAGTTCTCCAGGAGGTTAGCTTCAGTGTTGCCCAGGGGGGATTCATCGGCTTGATCGGACCTAATGGATCGGGTAAATCAACGCTGTTGAAGAATATGAATTCTATTCTCCATCCTGATGGTGGTAAGGTCTATCTCGATGATTTTGATCTCCAGAATCTGGACAAGAAGGAGATAGCTAAAAAGTTAGCTGTTGTGCCCCAGAATACTAATGTTAACTTTGACTTTACAGTAGAAGAGATTGTTCTGATGGGGCGAGCTCCTTATATAGGTAGGTTTGAAAGTGAAAGCATTGAGGATTATGAGATAGTAAAAGAGGCTTTGGAGCTGACTAATACTTTAGAGTTAGCAGAAAGGCCGGTCAGTCAGCTTAGTGGCGGCGAAAGGCAGCGGGTGATTTTAGCTAGAAGTTTGGCCCAGCAGCCGGAAGTGCTGTTGTTGGATGAGCCGACTTCTAATCTGGATATCAATTATCAACTGGAGATTATGAATCTACTTAAGAAGTTTAACCGTGAATATGAGCTGACGGTGATAGTAGTGCTTCATGATCTGAATCTGGCTTCAGAGTACTGTGACAAGCTATTGCTGCTTCAAGATGGAAAGATTTATGCTCACGGTTCACCAGAGGAGATAATTACAGCTGAGAATATAGAAAATGTTTATGGTTCAAAGGTGATCATAAGAAAGCATTATCCTAGCAATCGTCCTTATGTTACGATGCTGGATAATCAATATATTCCGGAAACTCAATTGGATCATCAAGTACATGTTATCTGCGGCGGTGGAACCGGCAGAGAGCTGATTGAAAATCTGGTAGAGCAGGGTTTTCAGGTAAGTTGTGGTGTACTGAATGAACAGGATTCGGACTGGGAAGTAGCTAAATCTTGTAATGTTGAGATTGTAGCCGAAGAGCCTTTTACTCCGATTAGTCAGGAGAGTCATAAGGATAATTTAGATAAAATTAAAGATGTTGATACAGTGATTTTAACTGAAATTCCTTTTGGGTTTGGTAATCTCTTGAATTTAAAGGCTGCTCTTTGGGCAGCAAAGCAGGGTAAAGAAGTGATAGTTATGGATCAAGAGATACTATCTAAGCGGGACTATACCAAAGGAAAAGGTAATGACTTATATGAAAAGCTGTTAGATATGAGAGTAACAGTGGTTGGAGATAATTATGAAGTTTTAGATGAATTGGTTACATCTACAGAAAAGGAATAAGTTATATGAAAGGGGCGAGGGATATGAATAAGAAACTAGCAGTTGCATTAGTTCTAATTTTAGTAGTGAGTTTAGTAGCAGCACCAGCTGTAATGGCTGAGGAGGCAGAGCAGAATGAGGAGGAAGAAACTTATACGCTGGATGAGTTAGTAGTAATTGCATCGAAGCATCCAGAGAAGTTGTCAGAATCCCCGGTGAGTGTGGAAGTGATAGATGAAGAGGATATTGAGAAGAAGAGTGCACACAATGTAGCTGATTTGTTGCGAGATGTCTCTAGTGTGAATATTGGTGATCATGGTGGTCCTGCTGGACAAAAGACAATTAGTATTCGCGGTTCAAGTTCTTCACAGGTTTTAGTTTTAATTGATAGTCAGCCAATTAATAGCCGTCAGAATGGACAAGTGGATTTAGGACGATTACCTATTGATCAAATTGAAAAAATTGAGGTATTAAAAGGCCCCGCTTCTAGTCTTTATGGTGCTAACGCTTTAGGAGGCGTGGTTAATATTACTACTAAAAGTGGTAGTCAACAGCCGGTTACTAATGTAGAAGCCACTTTTGGTTCTTTCAGGACACAAGAATATACTTTGACTCATCGCGGAAGTACAGATAAATTAGGTTATAATGTGTCTGTATTGAAAAAAGATTCTGATGGTTTTCGAGAAAATCCTGACAATGATGATTTAAACCAGGAGCAAGTTTTTACAAAGTTTGATTATAGACTTAATGATCATTCTGATTTAAGTTTATCATTAAAATATAATGATTCTGAAAAAGGAACTCCAGGTAAAGATAAACCTGGTTGGAGGACGCCTAATGCTGAACAGGATGATGAAGATACTAATTTGGATTTACAATGGGGAAGACAGATTGGGAATAGAGATCAAAATTTAAATGTTTATTATAATCAGCATGAAAATATTTATGATAACCCTGATGAACGGAAATATGATGGGCCGAGTGAACATAATACCGAAAGAAAAGGGATTTCTTTTGATCAAACTGATTATTATCAAGCTCATACTATGACTTATGGTTTAGAAGTTAAGAAAAATGAAATTGATAGTACCGAAAATGAAATTCATGATTATTTAAATAAAGCATATTTCATTCATGATGAATGGCAAGTAATTGATCCTTTAAAGATTAATTTTGGTGGTCGGTATGACGACCATGAAAAGTTTGGTTCGGAATTTAGTCCTCGGATAGGTACAGTTTATGAAGTAGATTCTAATTTAAATTTGCATTTTTCAGCAGGAGAGGCTTATAGAACTCCTACATTTAATGATTTATATTGGCCCTATAGTAAATCTTTTATTGATTCTGATTTTTATTCTAGTGTAACAGAAGATTATTGGGCAATTATGAAAGGGAATCCAAATTTAGAACCTGAATCTTCTAAAGCTTATGAAGTAGGTGTAAGGTATTTAGATCAAGATATAAAAGGGGAATTAAATTTATTTAGAAAAGATATGGATAATTTAATTGATTGGGAAACTGAATATATAGATGATGATCCAGTATATAAAGAGATAACTAAACCCAAAAATATTAATTCAGCTAAAATATCAGGGATTGAATTGATTTTAAATAAAGAATTGACTTCTCAATTTTCTGCAGATTTTAATTATACTTATTTAGATGCTAAAGATGAAAAAACTGATGAACAGTTAAATTACAAGCCTTATCATACTGCTAATTTAGGTTTGAATTATAATCAAGGAGATATTAATCTTAATTTAGATGGAAAGTTAGTTAGTGGAAGATATGCTAATGGAGAAGATTTACCAAGTTACTTTGTAGCAGATTTGAAATTAAGTAAGATGTTAACTGAAAATGCTGATGTTTCATTGAAAATTAATAATTTATTGGATAGAAATTATGAAGTTAGAGCTGATTATCCAATGCCAGGACGTAATGTTATGCTAAGCTTAAGCAAAGAATTTTAACCCTAACTAACTAAGAAGAGGGAGGGATGCATAATGAGACTGCTGAAAAAGAGTATAACTCCGCTTAAAGTAGCCTTCATCATAGCAGTAGGACTTCATCTGGCTCTCTTTAACTTTGGGTCATCTATAGTTAAAATGGATAATCTGGCCCATTCTCAGGGGAACTTCAGCCAAAAGGTGAGATTCAAGATGGCTGCTGCCAGTGCGGAGGCCAACCCTTCATCTTCTTCTACTGATAAACAGGAAGAGAAAGAAGTTAAGGAGCAGAAAGAAACTCAAGAGGAAAAGCAGGAAGAACAAGAAGAGCCTGTGGATAAGGTTGAGGAGAAAAAAGAGGTTGAAGAAGAATCAGAGCCTAAAGAAGAAAAAGAGGAAGTACTTGAAGAAAAGAAAGAAACTGAAAAAGAAGTAAAGAAAGAGGAACCCAAGGAGCAGAAGGAGCCTGAACAGAAAGAAGAAGAGATTAAAGAGAAGGATAAACCAGAAGAAACTGAAGAACAAGAAGAAGAGATAGATAGAGAAACAGAGAGAAAGGAACCGAAGGAAGAAGAAAAGAAGGAACCTGAACCCAAAGAGCAGAAAGAGGATGAAGAAGAGGAAAAATCGGAATCTGAAGAAGAAAAGAAAGAAGATCCGCAAGAGAAGCATAAAGAAGAACCTGAAGAGCAGAAAGAAACTAAAAAGAAAGCAGAGACTGAAAAGCAGCATGAATCAGAAGAAGAAGCTAAAGAACCCAAAAAAGAAGAGAAACAGGATAAAGAATCTGAACCAAAAGAGCAGAAATCAAGCTCTGAGAAGAAGACGAAAGATGAAGCATCCGGTCAGTCCAGTCAAGAGACAAAGCAGGTAGACCTAACTAACGGCAGTAAGCCTGGAGTTAAGGAACCGTCGTTGATTGATTATAAACAGCCGGAATATCCTGAACGAATGAAGGAGCGGGAGATTGAAGGCAAGGTTGTGTTGAAGGTATTGATTGATTATGATGGTCAGGTAGATGAGATTAAGGTTAGAAAGTCATCTGGCTATAAGCAGCTTGACTTAGCAGCCAAGAAAGCAGCTAAAGAGTGGCGGTTTAATCCTGCTCGCAAGGAGCATCAAAAGATCGGCAGCTGGATCTTAGTACCGATTAGATTTAGATTAGAAGCATAGAGAGGTGGCATGAAATGCAGTATCTATTAGCTAAAGGTGGAATGATTATTTATCCGCTATTAATCTGTTCAATAATAGTAGTAACCTTAGTTTTAGAACGTTTATACCAATTTTCCAGAATATCTAAGGAATTATCCAATAACTTAATGAATCAGATTAAAGATAGGATCAGTTCTAATAAAGTTGATAAAGCAGTTAAGCTTTGTAAAGAGATTAAAGGACCTATTGGTAAGGTCTTAAAGCAGGGGATTCTTCATTTAGATAAAGAACCTGAGGAGATAGAGGAACAGATGGCTGAAGTTGAGCTAGAGGAGTTTCCCAAATTAGAGAAGCATTTAGGATTTTTAAACTTTATCGGTAAGATAAGTCCTTCCTTGGGACTTTTAGGAACGGTAACGGGGATGATAAAGACATTCCATGTTCTATCTATGAGTGGTAAACCGGAACAGTTAGCTCAGGGGATTTCTGAGGCCTTGACTACTACAGCAACAGGATTAGTTATTTCGATTCCAGCTTTAGGTGCTTATTATTACTTTACAAATAAACTACAGCAGATTGTTTTACATACCGAAAAGCGGGAGAAGGAATTGATTAATTATATTAAAGAGGTAGGGGCTAGCGATGAAGTATAATTTCAAACGGGATGATCTAGAAATTAATTTAGCTCCTATGATCGATGTAGTCTTTCTCTTGCTTATCTTCTTTATAGTAGCCTCTACACTGAACTTAAGAGAAGTAAAGTCTAATATTCAGCTGCCTGATACAGAAGTGGTTGAAGAGAAAAATGAGACTGAAATCAATATTTCAGTTACTGAAGAAGAAGAAGTATATCTAGGAAAGGAAAGAGTCAAGCTTGCTGAATTAGAGAAGAGACTGCGGAATAAGGTGGATGATGATTCAGTTAAAACCTTAACAGTTTTTGCTGATAAAGAAGTAGCTTTTCAGAAGGTAATTCAGGTAATGGATATTGCCAAAAAGATTCAGGTGAATAATTTAAACTTTGCTTTGCATAAATCAAAATAGATTAAAATAAGGAGCTGATGAGGGTGAAGAAAGGAGTTGTAGTTTTATAGACTACGGAAGTAGAGCAGAAGAGGTAAGGAATTTATTCAATAGAACTAATCTTTACTAGGTGGAATGCTCCAGAAGAGATAATTGAAAAGGCTAACTTAAGGAGATAGTTAATTAGTTTTAGTAACGACTAATTTTTAGTCGTAATAATTTTTGATCAGAAATCATGAATGAGGAGTAATTCAATGGCTTTTGAAAGTTACGTTATTAAAAATGGTAAGAAACTAAGACGAGGTTATACAACTGGTAGTGCTGCTACTTCAGCAGCTAAAGCAGCAACTAAGATGTTATTTAGCAGTCAACAAGTTGATCAGATACGAATCGATACTCCAGCTGGAGTTGAGCTTGAATTAAAGGTGGTAAATACTAAACTAGAATCTGGTTATGCTCAAGCAACTATTATTAAAGATGGTGGTGATGACCCTGATGTAACAGATGGTTTAGAGATTAGGGCTAAAGTAGAAAAAACTAAGGGTGGAATTCAACTTAGAGGAGGGGTAGGAGTAGGCAGAGTTACTAAACCAGGTTTACCGATAGATCAAGGTCAGGCTGCTATTAATCCAGTTCCCCGTCAGATGATAAGTCAGGAAATCAATAAAGTTTTACCTATAGATGAGGGCGTAAGGATAACTATTGAGGTGCCTAAAGGAGTAGAAACAGCGCAAAAGACATTAAACCCTAAATTAGGGATTACAGGAGGCATCTCTATTTTAGGTACGACTGGAATTGTAGAACCTATGTCTGAACAAGCTTATAAAGATTCCTTAGCTATAAGTGTTGACCAAGCAGTAGCTAGTGGGATTAAAAAATTAGTTTTGGTCTTTGGTAATTATGGAAAACGAAGGGCCAAAAAATCAGGTTTTAAAGATGAGGCAATTATTAGGATGAGTAATTTTGTCGGATTTATGCTAGAGCATTGTGTTAAACAGCAGGTAGAGAAAGTAACTATCATTGGTCATATAGGAAAATTAGTTAAGGTAGCAGCAGGTATCTTTAATACGCACAGTCAACTAGCAGATGCTAGATTGGAGACAATAGCTGCTCATACTGCTTCCTTAGGGGGCAGCCAAGAGTTAATCAAGCAAATTTTAGCTGCTAATACGGCTGAGGAGACAGTAGGCATCATTCAGGAAGCAAGTTTAGAGCAAGTTTTTGATTTATTAGCTAAAAGAGTAACGATTAGAGCTCAAGGTTATATTGATAATGCTCTGGAAGTAAATAGTCTATTATTTTCAATGGAAGAAGGGATTATTGGAAAGTGCAGTTGACAGTGTACAGTTTACAGTTAATAGTTAGAAAGGCTGAGATATAGACAGTTGAGTGATATAAAGTGGCACTTTCGTGCCACAGCTATCAGCTATCTGCAAATGGTTTTTATTACGGAAGGTCTGTTTTCTAGACCTGTAGGATGTGCCATGTGCTAATTCAAATTCAAGACTATAGCCCAATTCAATCCCTTTAAACATAGTAATCTTAAAGGGTTAGATTTTGAATTTAAAGGTTTTGAATTGGCTGATAGCACACGACACACAGCTCACGACTGTGTCACCTATGGTGACACAATATATCAATTAAGTTAAATTATGAACACCTAATTTAAAAGTGAAATAGAAAGGATTTGTCTCTATGAGTAAAATCTATATTGCAGGAATTGGCCCGGGAACTGAAGATTATCTATTACCAATTACTAAGAGAATTGTTAGTGAATCAGATGTTTTAATCGGGGGCCAAAGAGCTTTAGATTTGTTTGCAGAATATGATAAAGAGAAGATAGAAATTACTGCTAATCTAGAGCAGATTAAAGATTATATTACAGAAAATTATAAGCAACAACAGATAGTTGTCTTAGTATCTGGAGATCCTGGTTTATATAGTATGTTAAGCTATCTAAAAAGGTATTTTGCTGAAGATAAATTAGAAGTTATTCCTGGAGTTAGTGCTTTACAGTTGGGATTTGCTAAAGGTAAGATGGTTTGGCAAGATGCTAAAATTACTAGTTTACATGGTAGTGATAATCGCCATAAGTTAGTAAAGTTAGTTGAAGAAGAAGATAAAGTTGGTTTCTTTACTGACCAGCAGTTTCCCCCTCAAGAGATTGCCAAGTTTTTATTAGAGCAAGGAGTGACTACTAAACAGGGACTAGTAGCTGAGAACTTATCTTATTCTTCAGAGCGAGTAATCAAAGGAAGTCTAACTGAGTTGAGTAAAGAAGAATTTGGCGGATTATCAGTAATGGTGATCTATAATGAGTAACTGGTCCTACCAAACTCCAGGAATTCCTGATGCTGAATTTATTAGAGGTCAGGTGCCAATGACTAAAGAAGAAGTTAGGGCCGTTACTATCTCTAAACTAAGGTTAAAAAAAGATAGTATTGTTTATGATATAGGAGCCGGAACAGGGTCTTTAACAGTAGAAGCTGCTTTACAAGCTAAAAATGGGAGAGTATATGCCATAGAAAGAGAAGTTGCAGGGGTTAAGCTGATCAAGGATAATTTGGATAAGTTTGGATTAGATAATATAGAGGTGATTGCCCAAGAAGCTCCTGAAGCACTGAAAGATTTACCAGCAGTTGATCGAGTAATTATTGGAGGCAGTGGTGGTCAACTTAATAAGATATTAGAAGTAGTTGATCACAAGCTAGCTAGTAATGGTAGAGTAGTAATCAATGCTATTACTTTAGATACTTTAACTACTGCTAGAAAAGAGTTAGAAAGACTAGGTTATAAATTAGAGATTTGTAATCTAGCAGTTACTAGAACTAAGGAAGTAGGACAGTATCAGATGTTACAAGGAATGAATCCAGTATATATTATTAGTGGGATTAAGGAGTGATAAGATGGCAGGAAAACTATATGGATTGGGAGTTGGCCCAGGGGATCCAGAATTAATAACTTTAAAGAGTAAGCGAATTTTAGAGGAAGTTGATCTAATCTGCACCCCTCAATCTAAGCGTCAGAAAGATAGTTTAGCATTAGAGATTGTAAAAGAGGTAGTTGATTGTCAAGAGCGAGTCAATGAATTATATTTTCCTATGACTTCTGACCAAGATAAGTTAGAAACTGCTTGGCAAGAAGCTAGTCAAGAAATAGTTAACTTACTGCAGCAGGGTAAAGATATAGCTTTTATTACTCTAGGAGATCCCTTATTGTATAGTACTTATATTTATATTTTAAAGAAGATTAAGACTAAGCATCCTCAGTTAGATGTAAAAACAATTCCCGGAATTACGTCAGTTAATGCAGCTAGTTCGCGGCTTAATTTACCGTTAACGGAAGGTGAAGAAAAGGTAGCTATTGTTCCTGCTACTTCTAGTTTAGAAGAACTGGAATGTATATTATCCAAATTTTCTAATGTAGTACTAATGAAAGTGAGTAAAAATTATAAATTTATTGTTGAGTTACTGACTAAACTAGATTTAAAAGCTAAAGCTACTTTTATTAGTCGCTGTGGTCAAGATATAGAATTTATTACTTCAGATTTGGATTCTTTAGTAGGAGAAAAGATAGATTATTTATCAATGATTATTGTCAAAAGTTAGTAGTGAGTGTGAGGAATCAGTGTGAGTAAAGGTATCAATATAAAGTATTATTTTATATCGATAGTTGACAGTGTATAATTTACAGTTGACAGTTAAGGTCAAGAAAAAAGTCAAACCCTCTATATTTACTTATATATTATTGGTTTATAAGATTTTGATTTTAGGTTTTTAACTGTTAATTGTCAATTAAGTTTGAAATTAAACAAGGAGGCTAATCAATGAAAGTATACTTTATTGGAGCAGGACCTGGTGATCCAGAATTATTAACGATTAAAGGAAAAAAGGCTTTAGAAGAAGCTAAAGTAGTTATTTATGCTGGTTCGTTAGTTAATCCAGAAATTTTAGAGTATGCTCCACAAGCTGAAATTTATAATAGTGCAGAGATGACACTAGAAGAAGTTTTGACTAAGATAGAAGAGGCTAACGAAGTAGGCAATACAGTAGCAAGAGTACATACTGGTGATCCAAGTATTTATGGGGCTTTACAAGAACAGATTGATTATTTAAAACAAGCTGAAATTGATTATGAAATAATTCCTGGAGTTAGTTCCTTTTTAGCTGCTGCTGCGGCTGTTGAACGAGAGTTTACACTACCTGATGTATCACAAACTGTAATTATTACTAGACTAGAGGGCAGAACTGCTGTACCTGATAAGGAGAGGTTACATAAGTTAGCTAAACATAATACTTCATTAGCTATTTTCTTGAGTATTCATATGATTGATGGAGTAGTTGAAGAATTAAAAGAAGAATATTCTACGGATACTCCAATTGCTGTGGTGCAAAAAGCATCTTGGAATGATGAAAGGGTAGTTCAAGGGAAGTTATTTAATATAGTTGATAAAGTTCAAGCTGTTGGAATTGATAGAACAGCTATGATTCTAGTAGGGGATTTTTTAGATACAGATTATAGTTACTCTAAGTTATATGATAAGAACTTTAGCCATGGTTTTAGAAAGGCTAAACAAGAATGAAATTAGCTGTGATTGCTTTAACTGAAGCAGGAAAAGAGTTAGCTTATAGATTAGAGAAGTTAATAGATGTTGATTTATATTTATCAGCTAAGGTTAAGCCTAGAGAAGATGTAAACACCTTTGATTCTTCACTAAAGAAATTGGTTAGTAAGTTATTTACTCAATATGATGGACTTATTTTTATTATGGCTTTAGGAATTGTTGTTAGAGTAATAGCTCCTTATCTTGAAGATAAAAGACAGGATCCAGCTATAATTACAATTGATGAAACAGCTCACAATGTAATTAGTACTTTATCAGGCCATGTAGGAGGGGCCAACGAGTTAACTAATAAGGTTGCTAGTTTAATTGATGCTAATCCAGTAATTACAACTGCAACTGATTGTCAAGAAAAATTGGCTTTTGATCTACTAGCTAAGGAGCTCAATTGTGAACTTGTGCCTTGGAAAAATTTAAAGTTAGCCAATGCAGCTTTAGTTAATGGAGAGCAGGTTAATATTTTTACAGATTTAAAATTAGATTTAAATTTAGCAGAAGAGGTTGGTTTGTATTCTCTAAAACAGTTGGGGAGAGTAAAGGGATTTCCAATAGTTATTTCTAATCAAAATATTAAGATAACAGAACCTTATTTACAGTTAGTTCCTCAGAATATAGTTGTAGGGATTGGATGTCGTAGAGGGGTTAGTGCTAGTCAAATTAAAGAAGCTATTTTTTTTGCTTTACAGAAGTTAGATTTACATCAGGCAAGTACTAAGAAATTATCTACTATAGATTTAAAAGAAGATGAAGCTGGTATTATAGAGACGGCCAAAGAGCTAGATATACCAGTTGAAATTATTACTAGAGAAGAGATTAAAGAGGCTGATTTAAATTATACCAGATCAGAATTTGTTAAAGAACAGATAGGAGTTGGTGGAGTGTGTGAACCAGCAGCTCAGTTAAGTGTACAAAGGGGGGAATTATTATTATCAAAGACAAGCCAGAATCAAGTAACAGTAGCAGTAATGCAGGAGAACTTTATGTAATAGGAGTTGGCCCTGGAGATATTGAACAGATGAGTCTGAAGGCATATCGACTGCTACAGGAGGTAGATGTGGTAGTTGGTTATAAGACTTATATTAATTTTTTGAGTGAAGTACTATCTGAGGAACAAGAGACAGTTAGTACTGGTATGGGAACAGAGGTTGAGCGAAGTAAAAAGGCAATTAAGTTAGCTGCTCAGGGCCAAAAAGTAGCAATGGTTAGTAGCGGTGACGCAGGAGTCTATGGAATGGCAGGTTTGATTTTAGAGTTAGTAGCTACAGAGAAATTGGATATTTCAGTAGAGGTAGTACCAGGGATTACAGCTGCTAATGCAGCTGCGTCTTCTTTAGGAGCTCCTTTAATGCATGATTATGCTGTGATTAGTTTGAGTGATTTGTTGACTCCTTGGCAAATAATTAAAGAGAGATTAGTTAAAGCTGCTCAAGGTGACTTTATTGTAGCCTTGTATAATCCTAAAAGTAAGCAACGAGTTGAGCAGATTAAGGTAGCTAGAGATATATTTTTAGACCATAGATCTGCTGATACTCCGGTAGGAATTGTTCGTAAGGCTAAACGTGGGGCCGAAGAAGTAACTAGGACAACTTTAGAAGATATGTTGAATCATAAAATTGATATGTTAACTACTGTAATTATTGGTAACTCAGAAACATTTACAGCTGAAGATTTAATGATTACTCCGCGAGGTTATCAAGTATGATTTTAGTATTGGCGGGGACTAAGGATAGTCGAGAGATAATTAAAAGATTACAGCAGATAGACTATCCAATTATTGCATCAGTAGTAACTGATTATGCCCACCAATTATTAAGTGATGTAGGTGCTAAAGTGATTAAGGGGAAGCTAGGTTTAAAAGAGATGGAGCAGTTGATTAAAGAGTATGGAGTTGAGATTATTATTGATGCTACTCATCCTTTTGCTCAGCAAGTCTCTTATAATGCACTAGAGGTTAGTAGCAAGCTAGATAAAAGATATATTAGATTCGAACGAAAAGAAATAAAAGTACCAGATGATGAATTAGTAATTGAAGTAGCTGGATATCAAAAAGCAGCTCAGAAGGCAAGAGAGTTTGAGAGAATATTATTGACTATTGGTAGTAAAAACCTAGATTGTTTTATTGAGGAAATAGATAATTGGCAGGAGCGATTAGTAGCTAGAGTATTACCTAATGGTAAGTTTATTAAGCAGGTACAAGAGATAGGTTTTACTCCCCAAAATTTAATTGCTATTCAAGGTCCCTTTAGTAAGGAATTAAATAAGATTTTATTAAAGGATTATAATATTGATTTGTTAGTAACGAAAGCAAGTGGAAAGACAGGGGGATTAGATACTAAATTGGAAGCTGCTTTAGAGTTAGAGATACCAGTGTTATTAATTACTAGACCTGAATTATCTTATCCTCAGATGGTTGGTAGTTATTCTGAATTACTAGAGCAACTATAAAAACAATATCTGGGAAAGGTCAAAGACCTAAATCCCAGAGGTATTATTTACTCTTCTTTAAGAGCCCAGAGCATAATGTCATTATTTTGTCTATTTTTATTTATTCTAGCTTCAGTTTCTTTAATCATTTTTACTTGTTCAGCAGTTAAGTCGGCAAAATCATATTCTTCAACAGTCAAGGTAACCACCTCCAACTTTATTATTATGATTTGTGGTTTGAGAGGAAATTATGCTATCTATATTAAGATAAAGCATATGCTTTATCTTAATAGTTGACAATGTACAGTTGACAGTTAAATTCAAGCTCTTTATAATCCCTTATATTAAAGGGTGTTGATTTTATGGTTTTAACTATAAATTGTCAATCGTAAACTGTACACTGATTAAGAAGGCAAAGAAAAGAGGGATAAAAATGGGTAGGTTGATTTTAGTACTAGGTGGAGCCAGAAGTGGTAAGAGCAGTTTTGCAGAAGAAATTGTTTCTGATTTAGGCGGGTTAGATGTAACTTATATTGCTACTTCTCAACCTAGAGATAAAGAAATGAAAAAAAGGATAGAACAGCATCAAAAATCTCGTCCTCAAGAGTGGACTACTATTGAAGAAGATAAGGAAGTAAGTAGTGTTTTAGGAAAAATAAAAAGAAATTCAGTTGTTTTGATAGATTGTTTAACGGTATTAATTTCTAATTTATTACTAGATGATGAAGAATTAGATGAGGAAGAATATGATTTTAATGGACAAGAAAGAGAAGAGTCTATCTTATTAGAGGTAGATAACATAATTAGTCAAGTAGCCGAAAGGGATTTAACTTTAGTAGTAGTGTCTAATGAAGTGGGCCAAGGTTTAGTGCCTCCTTATAAATCAGGTAGAGTTTATCGGGATATTGTTGGTAGAGCTAACCAATTAGTAGCTGATAAAGCTGATCAAGTTTATATAACTTATGCTGGTTTGCCTGTTGAAATTAAAAAGTTAGGAGAAAAAACAAGACAACAATTTAATTAATAAGTATTGCTAGTAGTAATAAGGAATGTGTTAATAATTTAAAGATACAAAGTTTTACTGAGAAGAAAGCTAATTTTCAACAAGGATTCAAATAAAAAGGAGGATCTTTTATGGAAGGTATCTTAGAAAAAAATAAGACATTAAGTTTGGTAAGGATTGGTTTGTTTATTGCTTTATCTGGAGTAGGAGCTTATCTTAAATTTCCGAGTCCGGTAGGTAGTATTGCTTTAGATTCTTTGCCAGGATATGTGGGAGTACTATTATTAGGAATCAAACCAGGAAGTATTATTTTAGCAATAGGACATATGGTATCTGCATTAACAGCAGGTTTTCCTTTAGGGATAATGCATCTAATAATTGCTGTTGGGATGGCTGGATGTGGTTTAGTCTTTGGGTATTTAGCCAAGAAGAATATAATATTAGCTGTTATTATAACTGTTATTTGTAATGGGATTTTAGTTCCAGGACTTTTGATTCCTGTTATGGGGAAGGGCTTTTTTATGGGGTTAGTGCCTATGCTATTATTAGCTTCTGGGGCTAATATTTTATTAGCAGTTTTAGTAAACCAGTTTATAGCAAGGAGTAATTAAAGATGGAGAGTAAATTGGTTAGAGATATATCTATTATAAAGTTAGATAAGGAAAAGAATTTAGTAATTAGTTGTGATTCGGCAGGTGGGATCGGGAGTAAACCAGCGGATAAAGTGAAAATTTCTAATAAGCTATTAGGTCAGTTTATTGTACGAGTAGCATTGATGGAAGTTTTGGCTAGTGGAGCAAAGCCAATTTCAGTAATTGATACTTTAACAGTAGAATTAGAGCCTACCGGACAAGAAATTATATCTGGAATTAAAGAGGAGTTAGAAAAGATAGGAGTAAAGAAAATATTAAATGGAAGTACTGAAGAAAATATTCCTACTGTACAGACAGGATTAGGAGTAACTGTAATAGGAATGGTAGAAGATAATAGTTTAAGGTTAGCAACTTCTCAACTAGAAGATGTAGTTGTAGCCTTAGGATTTCCTAAAGTGGGGAATGAGGTATTGGAAGCTGAAAATCAGCTAGCTGATCTAGATTTAATGTTACAGCTTTTAGAAATGGATTATATTCATGAGATATTACCTGTTGGTTCTAAAGGGATTTTATATGAAGCTAAGGTATTAGCTGATAGTAATAATTTAAATTTAGTATTAGAAGATAGAAATTTAGATTTGAAAAAATCAGCTGGACCATCTAGTGTTTTGTTAGTGACTTGTACGGAAGATAATTTGGAAGGATTAGAAGAAATTGATAAGCCTATTAATGTAGTTGGGAAATTAATTTCTGGTTAGTCAACTTCAAAATGAAGTTTATCTATAACTGGTTGGGAATGGTGATTAAAAATGACTAAATCAATTATGCTTCAGGGGACAGCTTCTAATGTAGGAAAGAGTATTTTAGCTACTGCATTATGTCGGATGTTAGCTCAAGATGGATATCAAACAGCTCCCTTTAAAGGTTGGAATATGGCTTTAAACTCTTTTGTTACCCCTAATGGAGGAGAGATTGGCCGGGCTCAAGCAATTCAAGCTGATGCAGCAGGAATTGATTCTACCGTTAAGATGCAACCATTACTAGTTAAGCCTAAGGGCCAAGGAGAATCACAAGTAATAGTTAGAGGAGAACCTTATGGTGATTTTGGATTAGAGAGAAAGAATTCAAAGTATATCAATTGGGCTTTAGAGATAATAGATGATTCATTACAGGAATTGGCCCGAAAGTATGAAGTAGTTGTTTTAGAAGGAGCAGGCAGTCCAGCAGAAATAAATATTAAAGATCATGATTTAGCTAATATGAAGGTAGCTAAATTAAATCAGACTCCTGTATTATTAGTTGCTGATATTGATCGTGGTGGAGCATTAGCTTCAGTAGTAGGTACTTTGCAGTTGTTAGAACCGGAAGAAAGAGAGTTAGTACAAGGGATTATACTAAATAAATTTAGAGGTGACTTTGATTTACTAAAACCAGGAATTGAGATGTTAGAGGAGAAGACAGGTAAACCAGTAGTAGGAGTAATACCTTATTTAAGGGATTTCAGATTGCCTAATGAAGATGCTGTTTCTTTATCTAATTTTACTAAGCAAGAAGCTGAAGTTAAAATAGGAGTTATTGAGTTACCTCATATTTCTAATTTTACTGATTTTGATGTTTTAGCTTTAGAACCTAAAGTAGAAGTTAAGTATTTAGGTGCAGATAACCAATTGTCTAATTATGATGTAATAATTATTCCGGGGACTAAGAATACAACTACCGATTTGGAATATTTAAAAGAAACAGGTTTAGCTGAAGAGATAATTGAACTAGCAGAAGCAGAGGTGTCAATCGTTGGTATTTGTGGTGGGTATCAGATGTTAGGTAATAAATTATTAGATTCTGATTTAACTGAAGGGGATAAAAAGGCTAGTAAAGGTTTAGGGTTATTAGATATAGAAACTACTTTTAGTCCTGACAAATCAACTTATCAAGTTAAGGCTGAAGTAAAAAGTGAGGAAAGCTTCTTTTCTGATTTAGCGGGCCAACAAGTGACAGGTTATGAAATTCATATGGGCCAAACTAGCCTAGGAGATCAAGCTGAATCTATTTTTAAGATCAATTATCGGTCTGATCAGCAGGTAGAATTATATGATGGAGCCTGCAATCAACAAGGAACAGTCTGGGGTACCTACTTACATGGTATTTTTGCTAATGATCGATTTAGAAGAGAATTTATCAATAGCTTACGGATGCAAAAAGGATTGGCTAGATTAGATGAAGATTATTCTTCTAGTAGAGAAGAGTTAATACAGAATTATGATCGATTAGCTGAAGTAGTCCGAGATAATCTTGATTTAGAGTTATTTTATGAAATATTAAAAGGAGGTGAATTTGAATGACCAAAAAAATTATGATCCAAGGAACAGGTTCAGATGTAGGTAAAAGTATTCTAACAGCTGCTGTAAGTCGGATTTTAGCCCAAGATGGTTATCATGTAGCGCCTTTTAAGTCGCAAAATATGGCTTTGAATTCATATGTAACGAAAAAAGGGGGAGAAATTGGTCGGGCTCAAGCTGTGCAAGCTGAAGCTGCTCAAGTAGAAGCAACAGTAGATATGAATCCAATTTTACTAAAACCTAAGGAAGATACTACTTCACAAGTAATTATTCATGGTCAACCGAGGAGAAATATGACTTCTAAAGAGTATTTTAGTAAGCAACAAATTGGTTTACAAGCAATCAAAGAGTCTTTAGCTAGATTAGAGAGTGAGTATCAGGCAGTTGTTTTAGAAGGAGCAGGAAGTCCAGCTGAAGTAAATTTACGAGACTATGATTTGGTTAATATGAAGATAGCTAAGTTGGCTCAAGCTCCTGTTATTCTGGTAGCTGATATTGATCGAGGGGGAGTTTTTGCTAGTATTATTGGAACTTTAGAGTTGCTTACTGAAGAGGAAAGAGATCGAATTAAAGGGATAATTATTAATAAATTTCGTGGCGATGTAAAACGGTTAGAATTTGGTATAGATTATATTGAAGAGGAGACAGGAGTGCCTATCTTAGGGGTAGTACCTTATATAAGTGATTGCAAAGTTCCAGAAGAGGATTCAATCCCCAGTTATAAGCAGGGTAGTGAAGATTATCAATTAGATATTGTAGTAATTAAACTACCTCATATATCTAACTTTACTGATTTTGATGCTCTAGCACAGGAGGTGCAGACTAGAGTAAGATATGTTGATCCTAAAGAGGAATTAGGAAGTCCGGATCTGATTATTTTGCCCGGGAGTAAGAATACAATTGAAGATTTAGAGTACTTATATCAGACTGGTTGCCCAGAAAAAATTATGAACCAGGTAGCAGAAAAAGTACCAATTGTAGGGATCTGTGGTGGGTATCAGATGTTAGGTAATGTTATCTATGATCCATCGGGAGTAGAAACAGACCACAGAGAAGTTGCAGGATTAGGTCTGTTAGATATAGAGACTACTTTATTAACAGATAAGGTTACTAACCAGATAGAAGCTAGAGTTAAAGAAAATAATATATTTAAATTTCAACAAGAAGTTGTAACAGGTTATGAGATACATGTAGGAGAGACCGAACTAGGGCCAACTGCTGATCCACTTTTTGAAATTACAGAGCGTTCTAGAAAAGAAGTCCAGATTTTAGATGGGGCCTATAACCAGTCCAATCTAGTCTGGGGAACATATATCCATGGTTTATTTGATAATGATCAATTTAGAAGGAGTTTTATTAATCAGTTAAGGGTAAAAAAAGGATTATCCCCCATAGATAATAATAGTTTTTCAGTTAAGCAGGATAGAGAAAAAGCTTATAATCAACTGGCAGATGTGGTTAGAGATAGTTTGGATATGGAGTTGTTGTATCGGATTATGAGTTGTGAGTCATGAGCTATGAGTCGTGAGCCAATTTAAATTCAAAAGCTATTTAAACAATAGAACTGTTTATAAAAGATAAAAAATAATTTTAATTGTCAATTCTTAATTGTCAATTGTAAATTGAATTTGATGGAAGGTGAGAAGATGGATAAGTATATAGTATTACTAGCAATAATAGTTGATTTAATAATTGGTGATCCTAGGTGGTATCCTCACCCAGTAGTAATTATTGGTTGGGGGATTAAATGGTTAGAGCAATTTTTAAGGAAGTTATTTGATAAAGAATTAGAAAGAATAGCAGGAATTATATTAGCCATAATTATAATTATCAGTACTTATTTAATCACTCAAAAGTTGATTGATTTAGCTTATTATATTAATTATTACTTAGGATTGGTAAGTGAAGTCTGGATCTTGGCTACTACAATAGCAATTAAAGGGTTGTCCCAGGCTGGGAAATCAATCTATCAACCATTAATTAATGATAATTTAGATTTAGCTAGAAGAAAATTAGATTGGATTGTAGGTCGAGATGCTGACAAATTAACTACAGAAGAAGTTACTAGAGGAACTATAGAAACAATAGCTGAAAATACTAGTGATGGAATAATTGCTCCTCTCTTTTATGGAATTATTGGTGGAGCTCCTGTAGCAATGGTTTATAAAGCAATTAACACTCTTGATTCTATGCTGGGTTATAAAAATAAGGAGTATCAGTATTTTGGTTGGGCCGCAGCCCAAATTGATGATCTAGTTAACTGGTTTCCGGCACGGATAACAGGGTTATTATTTATGGTTGCTTCTTTATTTACAGGTGATAACTGGAGAGGTGTTATAGATATTATGATTAGGGATGCTAGTAAACATCCTAGTCCTAATGCTGGCTTCCCTGAAGCGGCTGTTGCTGGAGCTTTAGAGGTTCGCTTAGGAGGAATTAATTACTATCAAGGAAGGGAAAGTTTTAGAGCTTATTTAGGTGATGCTAAGGCTGGATTTCAACCACAGCAGATTAGACAGACAATACAACTGATGTACTGGAATGTTGGGGCTTTTATCATATGTTACTATTCTATACAAATGATAATTTAAGTTCAATTGATATAGTGTGTCACCGCAGGTGACACAGTTGTCAGCTATCTGCTATGAGCTATCAGCAGATTTTCACGAAGAGTCCATAGGACTCACAGGAATTCAAAACCTTTAAATTCAAAATCAAAACTACTATCAACCTTATGTTTTGAGAACTTGAACTAGATTTATTGTTTTGATTTTGAACTAGCTCACAACTCACAGCTCATAGCTAACAACTGATATAAAGTGGAACTTAAGTTCCACTTTATATCAATACTGTATCATTTAAAAGTAAAATATTCGTATAAAATGTTAGGAGGGAATAAAGTGAATCCTCGCGTAGTAATTGCTGGAACCCAGAGTGGAGTAGGAAAGACTACTTTGACGATTGGTTTGATGGCTGCTTTAGATAAGCAAGGCTATGATGTACAGCCTTATAAAGTTGGCCCTGATTATATAGATCCAGGTTTTCATACTTTAGTAACAGGGAATCAATCACGGAATTTAGATAGTTTTTTCTTAGGGGCAGAAGGAGTTAAAGAGTCTTTTCTAAATGCTGCAGATCAAAGTGATATTTCAATCATTGAAGGAGTTATGGGCTTATTTGATGGGAAAAAGGGAACAGATGAAGCAGGAAGTACAGCTCATATAGCTAAGATTTTACAAGCACCAGTAATTTTAGTTATGGATGTTAAGAAAATGGCTAGAAGTGCTGGGGCTTTAGCTTATGGTTATCAGAATTTTGATCCTGATTTAAATATAGCAGGAGTGATTCTTAATAATGTAGGGAGTAAAGGACATTATGAGATGATAAAGAAACCATTAGAAGAGGAAGTTGGAGTTGAAGTACTAGGATATTTACCTTATCAAAAAGATTTAGAATTGCCTGAGCGACATCTGGGGTTAGTTCCGACAGCTGAAACTAAAGAGTTAGATGATTTTGTGGGCCAATTAGTAGAATTAATAACAGAATATATTGATTTAGAGCAGTTAGTTTCTATCTCTCAAGATGGGTCAGTTCTTGAAGTTAAAGAAAAGAAGATGTTTGGAGCTACTAAAGATTATAATCTGACTTTAGGTGTAGCTTATGATCAGGCTTTTAATTTTTATTATCAAGATAATCTTGATTTATTAACTAGTAGAGGAGTTAAACTAAAATATTTTAGCCCTTTAGAAGATAATAAACTGCCTGAGGTTGATGGACTCTATATTGGAGGAGGCTTTCCAGAGAGTTTTTTACAGCAACTAGCTAGCAACCAAAGTATGAAACAAGATATTTACCAACAGATTAAAGATGGCTTACCTACTTATGCTGAATGTGGAGGTTTAATGTATTTAACTAAAGAAATTATAGATAATGAAGATAAAAGCTTTCCTATGGTAGGAGTAGTTCCTGCTCAAATTAAGATGACAGATAATTTACAGGCAATGGGTTATGTAGAAGCTAAAGCAATTACAGATAATATTTTATTGCAACAAGGGGCAGAAGTTAGAGGGCATGAATTTCACTATTCTAAATTAATTAATTTAGCAGATAATAATAACTATAGTTATTATTTGTATGGGGGAAAAGGTAAGGATGGTAGATCTGAAGGAGTTATAAGTGATAATTTATTGGCTAGTTATGTGCATTTACATTTTGGGAGTCAACCTAGATTAATAGATAGATTTTTAGAGAATTGTCAAGAATATAAAGGGAGGGATTAAGATGGATACAGAATTAAAGCAAGGCTTAGTTCAAGTTTATACTGGTAAGGGGAAGGGCAAGACTACTGCTGCTTTAGGTTTAGGATTAAGAGCTGTAGGACATGGATTTAAAGTAGAGATGATTCAGTATTTGAAAGGAAGTAGTTATACAGGAGAACTATTTTCTACGGAAAGATTACCTAATTTTAATATTAAGCAATTTGGCAAGAGTTGTTCTTATGCAGCAGGAATTAAAGAAGGATTGCTGGATTGTCAAGGTTGTGGAGATTGTTTTGTTAGTCAAGATGAAGACCAAGAGATTCACCAACAGTTTGTTGACTGGGCTTATGAGTATACAACTCAAGTACTGCAAGATGCTACTACAGATGTTGTTATTTTAGATGAGATTAATAATGCTTTACGATATGATCTATTAACAGTTACTGAGGTATTAGATTTAATTGATTTAAAAAAGGAAGAGACAGAACTGATCTTAACTGGGCGGGGGATGCCAGAAGAGATTTTGGAGAAAGCTGACTTAGTAACAGAGATGAAGGCAGTTAAACATCCTTTTCAGGAACAAGGGATTAAAAGTAGACGAGGGATAGAATATTAATGAATAAGTTTTTATTAGCTTTACAGTTTATTACTCGAATTCCGATTAATTTAGATTTAAACTATGATGATAGATCAATTGGTACTTCAATGGTCTATTATCCTGTGATTGGAACTTTGTTAGGAGCAATTTTAAGTTTAGTTAATCAGTTGGGAGTAGTATATTTTCCTCCATTAGTGACCGATGCCTTATTAATAATTGGGATGGTAGTCTTAACTGGGGGGCTTCATTTAGATGGATTGATGGATACTTGTGATGGTATCTTTAGTGGTCGAGGTAAAGAAAGAATATTAGATATAATGAGGGATAGCAGAGTAGGAGCCTTTGGAGTAATTGGGCTAGTGTTATTATTGTTATTAAAGTTTAGTTTGTTAGTAGAGATTCCAATGCAGTATAAAGGATTAATTTTAGTCTATTCTCTTACTATTAGTCGGTGGGCTATGGTTTATGTAGCCTTTTTTTATCCCTACCCTCGCCAAGAAGGACTGGGAAAAGCGTACCAGGAACATTTAGAGTTGAAACATTTTTTGTTAGCTACTGGTTGGACATTGTTGGGGGGATTTTTCTTATTTGGAATACAAGGGATATTAATTTTACTAGCTAACTGGCTAGTTACAGTAATATTGGCTAAAATAATTATGGGCAAAATTGATGGATTAACAGGGGATAATTATGGTGCTGTTAATGAATTAATTGAGGTAGTTTCATTATTAGTTCTAATTATTATTCTATAGAGAATAAATTGATATAATGTGGCACTTTCGTGCCACATTATATCAGCTATCAGCTGTCTGCTATGTGTCGTGAGCCAAGTCAAATTCTTCAATTCAAAACCATAGATATAGTTCAAACCTTTAGAATATAGGAATTATAAGGGTTTAGATTTAGAATTTAAGTGTTTTGAATTAGCTGATAGCACACGACACACAGCTGACGACTGTGTCACCTGCGGTGACACAATATATCAATATTACTTCACTTTAACAATAGTCTAAAGATTGTCTTAATTGTCAATTATAATGTAATTTTGAGGAGTCCTGAAGATGACAAAAAAAGTAACAGTTAAAGTTCCGGGAACTTGTGGGGAGTTGATGCAGGGAATAATTGCTGGAGTTAATCTGCTGATTAGTTGTCCAGTTGATTTATATAGTTACGTAACAGTTATGAAAGATAATTCCTTATCTGATATTAGAATTAATCAACAAGCTGAAAAGACAGTGCTTGCTATTGAGAAGACACTAGAATATTTTAATCATCAACATATTGGTTTGCAAGTCAACTTGCAGTCTGACTTATTATTAGGTAAAGGAATGGCTAGTAGCACTGCAGATATTACAGCTAGTATTATTGCTACGATGATAATTTTAGGCCAAGAAGTAGATATTGAGTTAGTTAAAGAGATAGCTATATCTATAGAACCAACTGATAGTTGTTTTTTATCAGGAATAGTAGCTTTTAATCATTTGCAGGCTCAGCATCTATCTAATTTAGGTCAGATAAAGCCTCTTCCTCTTTTAATCTTTGATATTGGGGGTGAGGTGGATACACTTGAGTTTAATGCTAGAGAGGATCTAACTAAATTAAAGTTACAGAAAGAAAAGAAGGTCAGACAGGCTTATCAATTAATTAGTAGAGGACTTAAAACAGGAGATATGAGATTAGTTGGACAAGGGGCTACTATAAGTAGTTTAGCGAATCAGTCTCTGTTATATAAGCCTCAATTAGAAGGATTAATTAAGTTAGCTAGGTATGAAGAAGATATTTTAGGAGTTAATATAGCACATAGTGGAACTTTAGTAGGTGTTATTTTAGCTTCACAAGAAAAATCAGAGTCTGTTTTGGCTAAAATCAGAAATAAATTGCCTAGTTTAGAATATATTACTGAGACTAGATTGATTAATGGTGGTTATCAGATAAAGGAGTGATAGCTTGCAACAAGATCATGGAGGAAATATTAGGGTAGCAGCTCGAGAGTATGGTTTAGATCCAGCCGAGATAATTGATTTTAGTGCTAATATAAATTTTTTAGGGCCTCCTAGATCAGTAACTAAAGTAATTAAGAATAATTTAATAGGGATAAAGAACTATCCTGATCTAGAATATAGTCAACTAAAGTCAGTAATAGCTGATCAAGTATATATAGAAAAGGATAATTTAATAATCGGTAATGGGGCAGTAGAGTTAATTTATTTATTGACTAAAGTATTACAGCCTACAGATGCTTTGGTATTGGCTCCTACTTTTTCAGAGTATAGATCAGCAGTAGAGAGTACAGGAGGAACTGTAGAAGAATTCCAACTACAGCGAGAAGAAGAATTTACTCTTAATGTAGATGATTTATTACCTAGATTAGCTGGAGTTGATATCTTCTTTTTATGTAATCCTAATAATCCTACTGGAAAGTTTTTAACGAGAGAAGAGGTAATTAAGATAATCAATTATGCTGCCAGTCAAGGTACTTTTGTGGTAGTGGATGAAGCATTTGTAGATTTTTTAGAAGAAGATATATCAGTAATTGATGTAGTTAATGATTATGATAATTTATTTGTATTACGTTCTTTAACTAAATTTTTTGCTATTCCTGGCTTAAGATTAGGTTATGGAGTAACTAATCAAGAGTTGATTAAGCAGTTAAGAGCTGGTAAAGATCCCTGGAATGTGAACTATTTGGCCCAGTTAGCAGGAAGAGAGGCTTTAAGGGATAAAGAATATATTGCTCAGACTAGAGAGGCTATTTCTCGGGAGAAGAAATTTTTGTATCAGCGATTAGCTGATTTTTCTCAGCTTAAGGTGTATTACCCTTATGCTAATTATATTTTTGTCAATC
Source organism: Halanaerobaculum tunisiense (assembly GCF_054657635.1). NCBI lineage: Bacteria > Bacillati > Bacillota > Clostridia > Halanaerobiales > Halobacteroidaceae > Halanaerobaculum > Halanaerobaculum tunisiense. The sequence continues at coordinate 225,727 of NZ_BAAHYI010000001.1, read as the reverse complement.
TAGCTGACAATGAGTGGACTGCAACTAGGTTGGAGGAGAAGTTGGGCCAACAAGGTATTTTGATTCGTAATTGTAATACTTATTCTGGTTTAGGAGAAGATTTTATTCGGTTAGCGGTTAAGAGTAGAGAGGATAATCGGCAGTTGCTTAATAAATTACAGGAATTATTAAGAAGTAAACACTATAATAGTAAAGGTCAGAACAGTCTGTATGGCAAGCAAACCTGAGGGGTTGAAGGATAGAAACGAATTCTAAAACATAGTATACATATTTTCTCTATTATTGAATAGTATTTACTAGAACTACTAAAGGAGCTGATAGCTAGATGAGTTCTAGTAAAGAAGTTAGTTTACCAATAATAGGAGATCCTGCTCCGGAGTTTACTGCTGTGACTACTGCAGGAGAAGTTAGTCTCTCTGATTATCGGGGTAAGTGGCTGATGTTATTTTCTCATCCTTCTGATTTCACCCCTGTCTGTACGACTGAATTTATCTCTTTTGCCCAAAATTATGATAAATTTAAAATAAGAAATGTTAAGTTATTAGGCTTAAGTATTGATAGTGTCTATGCTCATATCGGGTGGATTAGAAATATTGAAGAAAATTTTGATGTGGAGATTCCTTTTCCTATTATAGCTGATTTAGGAATGGAAGTAGCTAATAAATACGGAATGATTCAACCAGGGGTTAGTGATACTAGTACAGTAAGAGCTGTCTTTATTATTGACCCCGATCAAATTGTAAGGTCTATCTTATATTATCCCCCACAGGTAGGACGCAACGTAGATGAAATCTTGCGGTTGATTGATGCCTTACAGACAGGAGATAAATATAATGTGGCTACTCCTGCTAATTGGGAACCAGGAGATAAAGCTATCTTGTCTCCTCCTAAAACTACTAAGGAAGCAGAGCAGAGAGCTGGAGGAGAGAACTGTGTAGATTGGTATTTCTGTTGTAAAGAACTACCGAATAGAAGAGGATAAATTTGTAGTAAGGCCAGTTCTTATTCAATTAAGAGTTGGCCTCTTATAATAGTATTACTGATTTCTATTACCAGGAATTGTTGTTTCTTAAGAGAACTAATAAATAGTAAGGAACTAATTAATTATTTTCAGTAGTGAATTATTCAATCTATAGATAGGAGGAGCTATATGGGAACTGAAGTAATATTGGTGCGTCATGGCGAAACAGACTGGAATCAAGCTGGTAAGTTTCAAGGCAATAAGGATATTCCTTTAAATGATACAGGTTTAGCTCAGGCAAGGAAGTTAGCTCAAAGATTAGAGGGGACTACTTTTGATACTATATATACTAGTGACTTAAGTCGTGCTTCTCGGACAGCAGAAATTATAGCTAAAAAACAAGGACTAGCTATAGAGAAAAAAACAGCTTTCCAAGAAATAGATTTTGGAGACTGGGAAGGTTTAACTTTTGTTGATCTGGAAGAAGATTATCAGGCTGCTTTTGCAGCTTGGAAGGAGAATCCAGTTGACAATGGGCCTCCTAAGGGGGAAAATTTAGGAGAAGTTCAAACAAGGGTAGTGACTCGAATTAAAGATATTTTAAATTCTCAAGAGCAAGATAGAATTTTAGTAGTGGCTCATGGGGGAGTGATTAGAGTCTTAGTGGCTACTTTTTTAGAGATGCCACTGAGTAAATGTTGGCGTTTAGCACAGTCTAATACAGCAATCAGTCGAATTCAGTTTTATGAGGAAGAGGTAATTTTAGAATCGTTTAATTGTACAGCTCATTTAGATTAACTAGTGAACCCGCTGGGAATATTCCCAGCGGGTTTTATTTTTTTGCTAAGTAATATTAGTTGATATCGAACTTACTATTAGTCGCCTGGAATAATTAAGATTCTACCTGGGAATAGTACATTTGGATCAGCAATATTATTTAGTCTGACTAAAGTGTCTATATCTATATTATAGCGGCGAGCAATATTGTATAAGGTATCTTTGCTTCGTACATAATACTTAATATGGTCGGTAGGTGGTTCAGGAATTTCAATTGGTAAGTTAATTAGTTGACTGGATTGGGGTTCGTCTGAGAGGTTAGGATTAACCTCTCTGATTTGGGAAACAGTTGTGTTATATTCTCGGGCCAACGTCTGTAGCGATTCGCCAGGTTGCAGGATATGCTGGATATAGTAGCGTCTGCTAGGGGGCGTAGGCGGTTCTTTTTCGAGTTCTTCAATGATGGTATTTAAGATATTGATTTGTCGTGCTTGAAGATTGCGTAAGGCTTGAGTTATTCTTTCATAGCGAGGATCATCCAGTTCGGTCTTTAGTTGACTATACAGAGGTTGATTTTCTTTTTCTTGCTGTAATAATTTATTAGCTAATTCTAGACTATTAGTCATTGTTAGCCTCCTTTTAGTAGTTGCTAATATAGATTATGTAGTTGATCACTGATTTGTTACAGCAGATAAAAAAAGAATTAAATGTATATCTAACTTGATTACAACTAATACTGTTAATGATAATAAAAGTGTATCTAGTTAGAGATATGATAAGTTCGCTGTATCCTAATTTGATAGGATTAGGGGGGAGTCTATGGGAAAAAAAGTAGAAATTTCTGGTGTCAATACTTCTGAGTTACCTGTTTTATCTAATGAAGAGATGAGAGATCTATTTAAAAGAATGCATGAAGGAGATGTAGCAGCCCGGAATAGAATTATTGGAGGAAATCTCCGGTTAGTTTTGAGTGTGCTCCAGAGATTCAATAACCGGGGAGAACCTATTGATGATCTATTTCAGGTTGGCTGTATGGGATTGATTAAAGCAATAGATAACTTTGATTTAAGCAAGAATGTAAAATTTTCTACTTATGCTGTACCGATGATTATTGGTGAGATCAAGCGCCACTTAAGAGATAATAATCCTATTAGAGTTAGTCGTTCTCTGCGAGATACAGCCTATAAGGCTTTACAGATGAAGGAGAATTTAGAGAATAAGAAATCAGAAGAGCCTAATTTAACTGAGGTAGCTCAGGAACTAGGTATTCCGCGGGCGGAAATAGTCCACGCCCTTGATGCTATTCAAGATCCAATATCTCTTTTTGAACCTGTATATCATGATGGGGGAGATCCTATTTATGTCATGGACCAAGTCTGTGATGATAGTACAGATGACGAGGATTGGTTAGAAGCAATTGCTGTTAGACAAGCCTTGCGCCAACTTGAGGATAGAGAAAAAATGATCTTAACCTTACGTTTTTATGAAGGTAAAACTCAAATGGAGGTAGCTGGTAAGATAGGAATCTCTCAAGCCCAGGTTTCTCGCTTAGAAAAATCTGCTTTACAGGATCTAAAGAAGTATGTTAAGGAGAAGGAATGATAATGAGTGCTAGTAGGAGAATTGTAATTATAATTACCACGGTTGTGGTAATTAGTTTATTACTTATAGTAGGATTAAGAAGTGGTCTGGCTTTAAAAGCAGAACAAGTTAATAAGGTAACTAATGCTGAGAGTTTAGTCCGCTTACATGTAATAGCTAATAGTAATTCTTTACAGGATCAGCGAATTAAAAGAGATATTAGAGATAGAATAATCCAAGAGACAACTAAGTTATATAATACTTCCCCAGAAGGAGAGTCTACTCCACAAAAGATAATCAAGGAACATTTCCCTCAGTTAAAGGAGATTATTAAAGCTGAATTAAGAGAGCAGGAGATTGATTATGGAGTTGAACTTAAATTAGGTCGGTACCAATTCCCTACTCGCAGTTATAGTGGTTTGACTTTACCTGCTGGCAAGTATCAAGCTTTACGAGTTGTGTTAGGGTCAGGTCAAGGAGAAAATTGGTGGTGTGTTCTCTTCCCTCCACTTTGTTTTGTTGACTCAATTGATCAAGTTTCAGAGGAGGAGGTTAATCAATTAGCTATTGAAGATAAAGAAGAATTACCAGTGGAGTTTAAGTTTAAATTAGTGGAAGTGATCGAAAATAATCCGGAGTTTGTAAAGTCCAAGTTGAAGTTGGCCCATATTTTAGAGACTTCTTTTCCTGGCTTGAGTAAAATAATATTTTCTAATGAATCGAATTCCAAGGCTAAATAAGAGTCCAGTATAATCTTCTGGACTCTTTTTAGTTTCTTTTGTAACAAACTTATGTTTGATACATATACTTATTATAAAGCTACTACTTTTGAGAGGGGGAGTTAGAATGCGCACTTCAGAATTAGAAGCTAAGGAAATAATCAACATTAATACAGGCCAACGGTTAGGAGTGGTGATGGATGTTGATGTGAACTTATCTGGAGGACAGATTAAGGGCTTAGTAGTTCCTAAGGAGAATAAGATGTTTAGTTTTTTTGGGGCTGGTGAGGAGATCTATATTTCGTGGTCTGAAATACATAAAATAGGAGATGATGTTATCTTAATCCAACCCAATGAAGAGTTAAGTGCAGAAATTCCAGAATAAATAAGAAGTCTTTTAGAATTAAGATTGAATAAAATTAACTAGTGTATTATAATTAAAAACAATAATCAAAATAATTTGCTAGGGAGGGAAAATTAGTTATCTGCACAGATAGCTAACTAATTATGAAGTGTCCATACTGTACTAATGAAGCAAGTAAAGTGATTGACTCTCGAGCTACAGAGGATAATACAACTATTCGCAGAAGGCGTGAGTGTTTAGAATGTGGGGAACGATTTACAACTTATGAGCGGATTGATGACTTACCAGTGATGGTGATTAAAAGAGATGGTAGTCGAGAACGATTTGATCGTAATAAAATTCTTAATGGTCTATTAAGATCATGTGAGAAACGGCCAATTTCTAGAGAACAATTAGAAGGAGTAGTTAATTCTGTAGAACAAAAGGTTAAAAATCAAATGGAGAATGAAGTACCTAGTACAGTGATTGGGGAATTAGTAATAGACTTTTTGCGTAAGATAGATGAAGTGGCTTATGTGCGATTTGCTTCTGTTTATCGGCAATTTAAAGATATTCAAACTTTTAGAAAAGAATTGGATAAATTACTAGAGGATTAGGAGTGACATAATGGAGGATTTATCTTTAGCAGTTAATGATTATTTGCAGACATATAATGTAGATGATGTATATTATGAAGCAACAGAGTTACTATTTATTTTGGAATCACCTCATACGCAGGAGATAAAGCATGGTTATCCTGTAGCAGGTAGTTCAGGAGTAGAAATGACTAAATTTATTTATGGAGCAGACCGTGATGATGCTTTTGGGAAATTAGTAGCTAATAAAGATAAATATCAAGCTAGCTATAATAGTATAGAAAAGTTTGGTTTGTTAAATGTCAGCCCAGCTCCGATGCAACAGCAAGCTTTGGCAGATCAAGAGTTAACTAGATTAGATCAGGAAGTAGTAGAAGTTTTAGAAAAATTACGGGTTAATTATCAAGCTAAGAAGCATCGCAAGGAAAGTTGGAATTTGGTAAAACAAATTATTCTAGCTAATTTTAAGACTCGTTTAGTTTCTGCTTTAGAAGCAACTCAACAATTGAAATACTTAGTTCCTTGCGGTAGATTTGCTGCTAGTTATTTGGACCTGGTTAAGGAGCAAGTTAATCTTATAGAGGAGACAGAAATAATTACTGATATTCCCCATCCTTCTTTTAATCAATGGCAGAGTTATGAAACAATGCAAAAACTAGAGAGAAAATTACCTGAAATCTTTTAATCTTCTGGAATAAGATATCTGATTGCAGCATCTAATTCTACTTTATTTTCTTCAGGATTATCTTGGAGCCGAACCATTCCTAATAGTCCTTGTTCATCTATCCAATCGAGATACTCTTCGATTAAATGTTGGGCTGCTTCTTCAGAAAAGGGATCTTCATAGTGGTCAAGGTTATTAAGGTATAAATCTCGAGGTAGTTCTAGATTTTTGTGTTTAATTTGAAAGGAATAGCCTGTTGTTTCTTTTTCTGTGATGTGTTCTAGATAAGACATTTTAGATCACCTCTAGTAGTCTCTTAATTGGTTATTATTTAGTATGTAAAATAATAGCTTATTTATACTAGTTTAGTTATTGACAATAATTATTTTGTCTGTTACAATATGTTTAACATCTGCATAAGGGAAAAAAGCAAAGAAGGAGTTGAGTAGAGTAAAGTTGTTCTTTGTAGAGAGGAGATGTCATCGGCTGTAAGCATCTCTAAAGATCTTTACTTGAAGTTTCGCTCTGGAGCTGTATGATGGAAAGAGAAGTAAATCATACCGGCAGTGGAACCGTTATTTCTAACTAGTGGATTATAAATCTGTTTAGCAGGGATTTATAATCTATTTAGGGTGGTACCACGGAACTAACCTACTTTGTTTCGTCCTAAGCGACGGAAAAAGTGGGTTTTTTAGTTTTTTGAACTATAAAAGTTGATTTTAATTGTAAATTAATAAGTATTATTGAGGAGGGAGTAGTATGTTAGATGATTTAGAATTGACCGAGCATAAAGAGATTATTGAAGTAGGAGATGTTAAAGTTGGGAGTGATCAATTGACAGTAATGGCTGGTCCTTGCGCAGTAGAGAGTAGAGAGCAGTTATTAACAGCAGCACGAGAAGTAAAGAAACAAGGAGGTCAAGTTTTACGCGGAGGAGCTTTTAAGCCTAGAACGTCACCACATAGTTTTCAAGGTTTAGGAGAAAAAGGGTTAAAATTATTAGCAGAAGCTAAAGCTGAAACTGGATTACAGATTGTTACTGAGCTGATGGACCCTGAAGATTTAGAATTAGTGGATAAGTATGCTGATATTTTACAGATTGGTTCGCGGAATATGCAAAATTATAGTTTGTTAAAGAAGTTAGGAGAGCTAGATACTCCAGTAATGTTAAAGAGAGGTTATGCTGCTACAATTAAAGAATGGTTATTAGCAGCTGAATATGTTATTAGTCATGGCAATCCTAATGTTATTTTGTGTGAGAGAGGAATTAGAACATTTGAAACTGCTACAAGATATACCTTAGATTTAAATGCTATTGCCTTAATTAAAGAACAAGCAAATTTACCGATTATAATTGATCCAAGTCACGGTACTGGTAAAAGAAGTTTAGTTAATCCGTTGGCTAGAGCAGGAATTAGTGCTGGAGCCGACGGAATTATGGTTGAAATGCATCCAAATCCTGAGGAGGCTTTATGTGATGGACAACAATCGTTAACTTTTAAAGATTTTTCTAATTTAATTACAGATTTAAATGGAGTAGCTAGTGTTATTAATAAAAAATTATCTGGATAATTTTTTAGAGCAATGCCTGTTAGGTATTGCTCTTTTATCATTTAATCGGAGACTAAATATTAAGAATATTAATTAATGCTTGAAAGTATGACATGTAGAAGTTATAATCGAGCTAAGATAGTAAAAATGATGTAAATAATTAGTTGGGAATTTATCGTTCAAAAGGGGGAAACTTTATGTCTATTTATGTATTAAAAATGATAGTGGATAATAAACAAGAAGATGTTTTTGATTTATTAGAAACAGAAGAGTTAGATATTCAGTCTGCTGAAATTAATGCTGCTTTAGATTTAGTTGATGATCTAGAAGCAGATTCAGTTTAATAATAAATTTTTTAACCCCGGGCCAATTCCGGGGCTATTAATTTTTTTGTTGATATTATTTAAAATAACATAAAAAATTGTAATTATGAGTTAGATAGTATGATATAATATATTGAATATAGGTTTTTAAATATTTTAGATTTTGTTTAAAGATTTTGAATTTGAACTTGCATACAACACATAGCTGATAACTCATGACTAACTGGAGAGGAGGAATTATAATTTCTAGTTTTGCCCAAGCAGTTTATTTTGCTCCGCGAGGTAAGAAACGATTGACAAGATTAGGTGATCGAATCTCGCAGAGATATTTAGTGCCTGAGGATAGTTTGATTGGAGTAATTGGGGATGCTGGAGCTGGGAAATCACTATTGATTCGGGGGATGTTTCCGGGACTTACTTTGACTAATGATGATACAGGAATTAATATTCGCCCCTTACCAATTTTAGATCAGGCGGAAGAGGGAGAGTTTGTCAGTCATACTTATCATGTTGATGCTCGCTTTGAGTCTGCTTTTACTCAACCATGGAAGTTAGCTGAAGCTATTATTGAGGCAATTGAACAAGGATGTAGAGTAGTAATTGAACATTTTGAGTTATTAGCTGATCATTTAGAGCTTAAGGCGGACTTATTGCTTGGAATTGGAGAGGAAATATTAGTTACAAGGCCGGGGATATTTGGCCCGCAACCAGAAGAAATAGCTAAAATTGTTTTTAATTCTATTGTGAATCGGTGGATGGCTCATACTGCTGAGGATTTAACTACACATGTACTCCAGGAGATGAATGTAGAAAATCCTGAGCCCGATTATCATAGTGATATAAAAAGTGGTTTTGTGCTACATTTTAAAAATAAGTTAGAGGTTGATATTTCCCAAGTAGAAAAGAAAGTACAGGATTATATTGCTCAAGATGTTATAGTTAAGTCTCATGATGAACAACATATTAAAGTAGGAGATAGTATTTATACTTGTACAGGTCCTAGGATTCATGTTGATAGTACGGGCCAAATAACAGGTTTTAGATTAAAAGATTTAGAATTTGATCCTAAAACAGGATTATATTTATTAGCTGGATTAGTAGGTGAAGAAGAGAGTCAATTTAAATTAAGTCAACTATAAGTTAATGTTTATAGGGAGTGATAAGATGAAGTTAACTGTACTAGGAAATCGTTCTCCTTATCCAGTTGCTCAGGCGGGCTGTTCAGGTTATTTATTACAGACAGATAAGCAAACTATTTTACTGGATATTGGTTCTGGAGTTTTGCCTGAGTTAAATAAGATAATTGATTATCAGGAGTTAGATGCTATTATTATTTCTCACCTACATGAGGACCATTTTATAGATTTATTGCCTTTACACTACGCTTTAATGTTAGGCCAACAATCTGGAAGGAGACAAGAAGCTTTAGCAGTTTATTTACCTTTTACAGCAGGACAAGAGTTAAGTTATATTAGAAATAAAGTAGGAAAGGAATATCACTTACAACAGATTAAAGCTAGTACTAGTTTACAATTAGGTGATCTACAATTTGATTTTAAGCAGACAGATCATGCTAAAGAATGTTATGGAATTAAAGTTAGTCAGAGAGATAAAGTAGTAGGTTATACAGCAGATACTGCTTGGCAAGAGGATTTAACTTCCTTTTTTAGTGATAGTGATTTGTTGTTAGCAGAGGCAAGTTTATTAGACCAGGACAAAGATAAAAGACAAGCCGGGCATATGACAGTTAAAGAAGCAGTAAAGTTAGGAGAGCAAGCTCAAGTACAAAAATTGCTCTTAACTCATTTGGGTTCTAGTTATCAGCTAGAGGAGATAAGAGCAGAGATTCCACCGACAGAAGTTAAGGTGGAGCTTAGTAGAGTTGGTAGGGAGTATTTAGTGACAAGTGACGAGTGACAAGGACAAGGTTGAGGTCGAGGGTAAGGATAAAATCAATAAATACCTCCTAGGAGTAATAAAGAACTGTTAGTTTCATAAGTATAATAGTAGAATTATTTAGAATAGGAGGTATATTATGTCAGAAGAAGCTGAGCAGGGAGCAGAGGTAGAGCCTTATGTAGCGGCTGAGCAAAAGATGCCTGAGTTTACGTTGTTACCTATAATTTTAGGTACTCTTATGACTGTTGTCTTTGCTGCTGCGAATGCTTATTTAGGATTGAAAGTAGGTATGACAGTTAGTGCTTCTATCCCGGGAGCAGTTATCTCAATGGGGATTTTAAGAGGAGTTCTGGATCGAGGGACTATTTTAGAGAATAATACTGTGCAGACTATTACTTCAGCGGGGACTTCTTTGGCGGCTGGAGTAATCTTTACTATTCCAGCTCTAATATTATGGGGGATTGATCCTAGCTTAATTAAGATGTTCTTAATTTCTCTGTTAGGTGGTACTTTAGGTGTTTTATTTATGATTCCGCTAAGAAAGTACTTAATTGTAGAGGAACATGCTAATCTCCCTTACCCAGAAGGAACAGCTTGTGCAGAGGTTTTGATAGCTGGTGAAGAAGGAGGAGCTAAATCTAAAGATGTATTTACTGGCTTAGGTATTGGGGCAGTTTATAAATTTTTATCTGGTGGGATGAAGATTTGGCCGGAGACTGTAGAGTGGGCTATTCCTGGTTATTCTGGGGCAGCTATTGGTCTTAATTTATATCCATCTTTATTAGGTGTTGGTTATATTATTGGCCCGCAGATTGCTGCTCGGATGTTGGCTGGTGGGACATTAGGTTGGCTTGTATTAATGCCTTTAATTACTAATATAGGGGCTGGATTATCCCAACCTTTATTTCCAGCTAGTAAGACGATTGCTGAATTAGGTTATTGGGGGGTTTGGGATAATTATATTCGTTATGTAGGTGCTGGCGGAGTAGCTATGGGTGGAATTATCAGCTTACTTAAGGCATTACCTACAATCATTCAATCTTTTAAAGCAGCGCTTAGAGAGTTAACTACAGGAGTTAAGAAGGATCTAAAACAAGTTAGAACTAATTTAGATTTACCATTGAAGTTTGTAATTATTGGGTCACTGATAGTTATTTTAGCTATTGCGTTTTTGCCTCAGTTGCCAGTAGGGATTTTAGGAGCAATATTTGTAACTATCTTTGGCTTCTTTTTCGTAACAGTTTCTTCGCGAATAGTTGGGATTGTTGGTAGTTCTTCTAATCCGGCTTCAGGAATGACGATTGCTACCTTATTAGCTACTAGTCTAATTATGAAGCATCTAGGCTGGACTGACCAAAGTGGAATGATAGCTGCTTTAAGTGTAGGGGCTATTGTTTGTATTGCTATTGCAGTAGCAGGTGATACTTCTCAGGACTTAAAGACTGGATTTTTAGTTGGTGCTACTCCTAAAAAACAACAATTAGGTGAGCTAATTGGTATATTAGTATCATCTATCTTTGTAGGTGGGATAGTATTAATGTTACATGAGGCTTATGGTATTGCTTCTAAACAATTACCTGCTCCTCAAGCTAATCTAATGTCAATGGTAGTTAAAGGTGTGATGAAAGGAAATCTACCTTGGGCTTTTGTATTAACTGGCGTCTTTTCTTCTTTAGTGATTGAGATGTTTGGTATTGGTTCATTGCCATTTGCTGTGGGGTTGTATTTACCAATTCATTTAAGTACTCCAATTATGCTTGGTGGCTTAATTAAGTTAGCATTAGAAAAGAAAGAAATTGTTTCTCTAGAAATCAAAAAAGATAAAGATGAAAGTGGAATTTTATTTGCTTCTGGTTTAGTAGCTGGAGATGCTTTAATAGGTATCTTATTAGCTGGTTTGGCTCTGCAAGGCTGGCATGAAATGATTCAAATAGGATCTAGTTGGTTAGGTGGTTTAGCTAATATAGTTGGCTTAGTAACTTTTGTTGTGTTAACTTATACTCTCTGGAATAATTCTGTTAAAGCAGATATCAGAGATAACATCTAAGAATAAATTTATTTTCCTGCTCCTTGCTTTGAAGCAAGGAGTTTATTTTATTTGCTACTAGATTAATGATATAATTTTGCTAGATAATTAAGGAGGTAATTACATGTTAGCCTTATTGAATGGTAAGATATTAACTATGGAAGAAGAAGTGATTGAGCCAGGTCATATATTAATTGCTGAAGGTAAAATTCAAGCTGTAGGAACTGATATAACTATTCCTGAACAAGCAGAAACAATTGATTTAGCAGGACAAGTAGTTATGCCGGGAATGATTGATGCACATACACATTTAGGAGTAGCAGAAGAAGGTGTTGGTTCGGAAGGCCAAGATTATAATGAAATGACAGATCCTGTTACTTCTCAACTGCGAGCACTTGATGGGATTAATCCTGCTGATCAAGGATTTGTTGATGCAGTCCAAAGTGGGATTACTACTGCTATGGTAGCGCCTGGAAGTGCTAATGTAGTAGGTGGAGAATGTGCAGTTGTGAAGACAATAGGTGCTACAGTAGAGGAAATGTTAGTTAAACAAAATGCGGGGCTTAAGGCAGCACTAGGAGAAAATCCGAAACGTGTTTATAATAAGCAAGATGAAGCTCCTAGTACTAGAATGGCAGTAGCTGCTTTATTACGCCAAACTTTAATGGAGACAGAAGATTATATAGCTCATAAGAAAAAAGCTAAAAAAAAGAAGGAAATCTTGCAGCGTGATCTCAAGCTGGAGAATTTAGCTAAGGTAATTACTGGAGAAGTACCACTTAAAGTACATGCTCATCAAGCTGATGATATTATGACGGCGTTAAGAATAGCTCAGGAATTTGATATTGATATAACTTTAGAGCATTGTACTGCTGGTCATCAAATAGTAGATCAGTTAGCAGAGACTGATACTTCAGTAGTTGTTGGCCCAACTTTAATCGGAAAAGTTAAAGTAGAACTAAAAGATAAGACTTTTGCTACGCCAGGCATTCTTTCGGCGGCTGGAATACCAGTAGCTATTATGAGTGACCATCCAGCTAGTCCTATTGATAGCTTATTAGTCTCGGCTGCTTTAGCTGTTAAGTCAGGTATGGATAGAAAAGAGGCTTTAAAGGCAGTGACTATTAATCCAGCGCAAATTTTAGATATTGCTGATCAAGTAGGTAGTATAAAAGTAGGTAAAGATGCAGATCTAGTAGTCTTTAGCGGTGATCCGCTAGATATTAGTTCAGAAGTAGAGCTAGTATTGCTTGAAGGAGAGAAGGTAAAAAAGTAAATTAGCAAAAAATCCTAGACATTTTATTTCCCTTGCAGTACAAATTAAACTTGAGGAGGGATTAAAATGGTAGATGAACAGGATAAAACTGAGGAAGAATTGGCTGAAGATATCTCTCCAGTTCCTGGAACTGGAAGAGGAGACTATACTCCAGGTAATAATGAATTTGCTTCAGAAGTAATACCTGGTGTTGATATGGGAGATTATAATATGCCTCTTGATGACGTAATAGCTGAAGATGATACTAGAGAAGCTAAAGCGGCTAAAGATATTGATCTAGCGGAGAAAATGGATGTAGATATTGATGTGCCAGGTTATGAAGTCGTTGATAGAGATATAACAGAAGAGATGGATGATGATATCGATCCAGATTATAATAATCAAGATACTAAATAACTAGTAATTTAGTCACTTAACTTTTTGGAATTTTATTTCCAAAAGGTAAGTGACTTTTCTTTTTTTGATGATTAATTGATATAATGTGGCACGAAAGTGCCACATTATATCAGCTATCAGCTGTCTGCAAATGGTTTTTATTATGAAAGGTCTGTTTTCTAGACCTGTAGGGTGTGTCGTGAGCAGATCTTCACGGAGAGTCCAAAGGACTCGTAGGAAGTCAAATTCTTCAATTCAAAACCATAGATATAGTTCAACCCTTTAGAATATAGGAATTATAAGGGTTTAGATTTTGAATTTAAAGGTTTTGAATTAGCAGATCCTACAAGTTTCACAGAAACTTTTCGTGATAAAAAGCATCCGCACACAGCACACGACACACGACTGTGTCACCTGCGGTGACACAATATATCAATAAGTTTTAATTAACTAAATATTGAACAATGGAAAAATACTAGTTTGATTAACAAGAAAGTCTAGACATCTTTTTTATCGTAGGGTAAAAGCTAGTCTTGAGGAGGGAGAATAGAAATGACTAGAGATAGATATATTCCAGAAGATAGGCTATTAGAAATTGATGAAGAAGAAGTAGAAGATATTATTGGCCAAGATAGATATATGGCTAATAATGAAGAAATATCAGCTGGAGTAAATGATATTATTGATAGGAGAAGTTATGTTCCTGGTGATGAAGAAATAGTGGCTGAGATTGCTGATGATTTAGGAGTAGCAGATTATAGTCCGGCTGATGATATAGTGGCTAAAACGATTAATGCTGTAGACTATAGTGAAGAAATGGCAGAAGAGATTATGGCTAATATGGGAGATTATACTAGAGATAAAGAGGAAATAGAGGAGCAGATGGATAGAGATGTGGCTGAAATAGCAGAGGAAATAAGTAATATTATTGATGAGTAAGAGACTAGAGTCCGACATTTAGTCGGGCTCTATTATTTTTTGGAATTAATTTTTAACAAATAAAGAAAATAGTATTATAATTAAGATATAAAAGACATGGTTATCAAGAGAAATTTTATAGGAGGTAAGAATGAAAGGGCTAGTTAATGAAAAAACAATTAGAACGAATATTTTGTGAATGTTCTTTTGGATTCAGACCTAACAGGTCAACCCAAAGGTTACAATTGGGTAGTAGATGCAGATATAAAATCTTATTTTGATACTATAGATCATAATTTATTAATAGACTTTATAGCAGAGTATATAAGTGATGGATGGATATTAGACTTAATTAGATCGTGGCTAACAGCTGAATTTATGACCGAAGAAGGAAGGGCAGAGACTAGAGAAGGGACACCTCCTTGAGGTGTCCCTTCTCTTTTATTAGCTAATATTTATCTACATTATTTTGATGACTTATTCTCTGATATGAAGCACTAATAACCGAAAATAGATATGATCTTTTAGTACTGATATTATTAACATGATGCTAGTAAGTAGCAAGTGAGTGGTGTTTTTGAAATATATTACTATTTATATTATAATTTAATTATTCAATAGAATGCTGGAAGGGACAAGGAGGAAAAAGGATGGATTATTTAGATGAATTAGCCAAACCTTTCTTTTGGGAAAACAGTGCGGAAGCTTGTTTAATCATTCATGGGTTTACTGGTACTCCAGCTCATATGAGACAGTTAGGTGAATTTCTACATCAGGAAGGTGCTTATACTGTAAAAGGAATGTTATTACCAGGACATGGTACTTCTCTAGAAGAAATGGAGCAGACTGATTGGCAGGATTGGTTGCAGGCAGCTAAAGAAGAGTATGAACAATTAACTCAAGAATATGATAAAGTTTATGTTATGGGGTTGTCAATGGGTGGAGTACTGACTTTGTTATTAGCTCAGGAATATGATGTAGATAAGATTATTCCTATTGCAGCTCCTATCAAGATCTGGGATAAAAAGGCTTATTTAGCTCCGATTTTGAAGTATTTTAAGCGCTTTGAAAAGGTAGAAGAAGCTGATGATAAACCTAAATATGATATCGGATATTCCGGAATGCCTGTAAAATCTATTCAGGATTTATTAAAGTTAATGAAATTGGCTAATAATAGTTTAGACCAAATAGAATCTCCTTTATTAGTAATTCAATCTAATCAAGATCAGACGGTGAAACCAGTTAGCGCACAAATGATTTATGAAGGTGTAGCCAGTAAGGAAAAAGAAATATTATGGTTAGAAGAATCAGGCCATGTTTGTACTATTGGCCCCGAACAGAATAAGTTGCAGGACAGGATACTTGTGTTTTTACAAAATAATTGATAGAATTAACTGTAATGGAAGTAAAACTGATTTTAATATCTACTAAAGTGGTGGTTAGATGAAGAATAAATTAGTTTTAAGTAGGTTGAATCAATTGATGACTCTAGCTGATAAAATGTTAGTTTTAGCAGTACTATTAATTAGTATATTATTGATCTTTTTAACTCCTAGGATTATAGCAGGAGAAACTAGTGGGGAAAAAGAAGTTGTTGTTACCTTAGACCAACAGGAAATTGCTCGTTATGAGTTGACTGATAACCAAGATCTGAAAAAGATACCATTTAATTTTACTGCTGAAGGGGATAACTACCAAGGGGTTTTGCAGATGAAAGAAGGCCAAGTCCAATTAGAGCGTTTAAGCAAAGATATTTCTCCTTTGCCAATCCATGCTGAAATGGGCTGGATCAGTCAACCTCATGAAATGATTGTTAGTATGCCAGTTAAGTTGACAGTTAAAATTGAAAGTCAAAAAGAGAATAGCAACGACCAACAAGTTGATTTAAGAACTTATTAGCGGAGAGAAAGGAAGACTTTCTTTCCGCTTTTTTTATTTCTAAAATTTTATTTAACTAAATTTAAGCTACGATAAATTGGTTTGTTCAAGACAACATGTCCACCAATTGTTTCTACTTGTTGACCATTAACTAAGATTTTAATTGCTTTAATTTTTTTAAATTCAGTT
Organism: Halanaerobaculum tunisiense; assembly: GCF_054657635.1. Lineage (NCBI taxonomy): Bacteria > Bacillati > Bacillota > Clostridia > Halanaerobiales > Halobacteroidaceae > Halanaerobaculum > Halanaerobaculum tunisiense. Next base: position 209,651 of record NZ_BAAHYI010000001.1, on the reverse strand, counting down.
AGTGTATTAGCTAGAGCTAGTAATAATAAATGTTCACTAGCTGAACCAACGTTAGCTTGCAGAATTTTTTCGTCAAAATTGATGTGGGCAATCCCATTATTAATAGTTACTCCTAATACTTTTGTATCTTTTAAAATTGGCATTTGGGCATTAGGAGTGGATGTTGGCCCGTTAATTAACTCTTGAAGGGTATTTTTATATACATTATTTTGGAGAGAAATTTCTTTTTTTTCAGTTACTAAATGGGCATCTTGTTGAGTGAATTGAATAAAATAAAGTTTACTTTTAACTTTAGTAGGAACTAAGATAATTTCTCCAGGTGTAATAAAATCAGGGTTTGATGAAGGATTAAATTTAGTTAATAAGTTAAGAGGAATAGAATTTTTTCTACTAATCTGCCAGAGAGTATCTCCTGGCTGAACAGTATATGATTTCAAATCTGAGCTAACTTTTATTTTGATTCTATCTCCAATTTGTAATTGATAAGGATTTTGATTAGGATTTAATTTTTGTAACCCCTCTACAGATGTCTTAAATTTTCTACTTAATTGATAAAAAGTATCTCCTTGTTTAATAGTATATAAGAGTTGATTATTCTGTTTTAAAATTTTACCTGGTTGTTGGGCAGAAATAGAAGTAGTAAATAATAATAACATTAAGATAGTAATAATTATAGTTTTTTTCTTCATCTTTTCCCTCCTTATATATAAATTGTCCTTATTTATGATTTTTATAAGATGATTTTACATGAAATGATTGTTAGTATGCCAGTTAAAATTGAAAGTCAAAATGAGACTAGTAATGATCAACAAGTTGATTTACGAAGTTATTAGCGGAGAGAAAGGTGCACTTTTTTGCTTTTTTAGTTTAGATTTTTAATATTGATATAAAGTGGCACGAAAGTGCCACTTTATATCAGCTATCAGCTGTCTGCTATGTGTCGTGAGCCAAGTCAAATTCTTCAATTCAAAACCATAGATATAGTTCAACCCTTTAGAATATAGGAATTATAAGGGTTTAGATTTTGAATTTAAAGGTTTTGAATTAGCTGATAGCACACAGCACACGACACACGACTGTGTCACCTGCGGTGACACAATATATCAATTATGATCAAAATATCGTTTGATCTGTTTAATGACCTTTAAAAAATGTTCAGCTTCATGGGCTAAGTGTTCAGCAAATAAAGGAGTAGTAATAGCTAATAGTTTACACTCTGCTAGTAATTCTTTGCTTTCTTCTTTAAATTGCTGAAGCTTTTTAGTTTGAGCTACTACTTTTTTAGTAAAGCGTTTTACTGTAGGAAAATCTTTAGGATTGGCTTGGAGCATTGATTCTAAATCTGAAGCTTGCTGATGAAGTTGACTAAATTTTTGAGTAAATTTATGTGTTTTAGAGATGAAAGTTTGTTCAGAAGGATCTAAAAAGTGGCGTAAAAATTGAGTGTGTTCTTTCATTATTCTAAGCCAAAAAGTTTCTTCAGCTAGAATTGCTTGAGTGAACCGGAGATTATTTTCTTTATAGATAGTAGTTAAACATAAAAACTCCTCCACTTCTCTGACAGTGTGGTCGAGTGTTAAAGGATAAAGACTGATAATTTGATTACACTGGATTACTTTTCTTAGTAATTTTCTTTTAAAATCTAGTAAATCTCTACTAGCTTGCCTACTGTCTTCTAATAAATTACTATCTGTTTCAAATGGATTACGAATAGTTGCTTCTGCTTCATTTTGGAGTATAGTAAATTCTTCTTTAAACTCTTGAGCTTTATTGATTAATTCTTTTTGACCACAAGCTAATCCCTGTTGAATAAAGATGGTATGCTCTTTAAATGTTTCCATCCAGAAGGCAAGATTTAATCGTTCTCGGGATATTCTATAGTTCACTTTCATTCCTCCTTTTTCTAGAGTCTTATGTTAGTAGTTATAAAATATTACAGTTTACTGAATATTGGAAAAAGAGAATCAACCCTTGAATAAAGATGCATTATTATGTATAATTATAAAACAACAAGGAAATCCAGGAGGTAGATATAGATGAAGGCTATTTTAGCTTTAGAAGATGGTCGCTATTTTGTTGGTGAATCTTTTGGAGCTACTGGGGAAGTAACTGGTGAAGTTGTCTTTAATACTAGTATGACAGGCTACCAGGAGGTAATGACAGATCCTTCTTATAAAGAACAGTTAGTGACAATGACTTATCCGTTGATTGGTAATTATGGAGTTAATGATGCTGATGAGGAAGCAGAAGAAGTACAAGTATCGGGATTTATTGTGCGTGAAGGATGTCAACAACCTAATAATTGGAAGATGAAAGGGGAAAGTGAAGAGTATTTACAAGAGCAAAATATTATTGGGATTAAAGATATTGATACGCGAGCGGTGACTAAACATATTAGAACAAAAGGAGCTATGCAAGGAGTAATTTCTACTGTAGATTGTAATCCTGATAGTCTGGTTCAGAAGGCTAAAGAAAGTAGTATGTCTACTAATTTAGTTGAACAAGTAACAACCACTAAAGCTTATACTCTGGATCCAGCTCAGCCTAAGTATCATTTAGTTGTATTGGATTTAGGGGTTAAGGAAAGCATTTTAGAGTCGTTAGTAAGTGAAGGGTGTAAAGTAACAGTCTTACCGGCTACTAGTAGAGCTGATATGATCAAAGCTTTCCAACCAGATGGAGTCTTACTCTCTAATGGGCCAGGAGATCCCCAAGATATACCACAAATAGTAGAGACAGTAGGAGATTTAATAGGTTCATTACCAATCTGTGGTATTTGCCTAGGACATCAGGTATTGGGATTAGCTTTAGGTGGAGCTACTTATAAGTTAAAATTTGGTCATCGGGGTAGTAATCAACCTGTTAAAGACTTACAGACGGAGCGAGTCTATATTACTTCGCAAAATCACGGATTTGCTCTTGAAGAGGATAGTTTACCACAAGATATTATAGTTACCCATAGAAATTTAAATGATGATACAGTAGAAGGACTTAAGCATCAAAATCTGCCTATCTTTTCAGTTCAGTATCACCCTGAGGCAGCACCAGGGCCAACGGATTCTGAATATATTTTTGCTGAATTCTTAGAAGTGATGAATCAGGAAGAAGCAGCGTAAAAAGTAATTAACAATTAACAATGGACAATTTACAGTTAAAATCAAGTTCAAAATAAAAGAATAAATAATATTAATATGAGGTTGCTGAAAAATGACTGCTTAGACTCAAACTAAAACTTAGACTTAGTTTTGTTTTGATTTTTATGGTTTTTAATTGTCAATTATCAATTGTAAATTGTAAATTAATATTGTGGGAGGAGTCGAGTATGGAGAATAAGAATATAAGTAAAGTATTAGTTATTGGTTCCGGGCCAATTATAATTGGTCAAGCAGCAGAATTTGATTATTCAGGTACGCAAGCCTGTAAAGCACTCCAAGAAGAAGGAAAAGAAGTAGTCTTAATTAATAGTAATCCAGCAACAATTATGACTGATCAAAATATTGCCGATCAAGTATATGTTGAACCCTTAACTTTGGAGTTTGTTAAAAAAGTAATTGAACAAGAAGACCCCGATGGCATTCTACCTACCTTAGGTGGGCAGACAGGACTTAATTTAGCAGTTGAGTTAGCGGAAGATGGCTTTTTGGCCGATAGAGAGGTTGAATTTTTAGGAACTCCTTTAGAGGTTATCCAACAAGGGGAAGATAGAGAGCAGTTTAAACAATTAATGAAGGAGATTGACGAACCAATTAATGAAAGTAATATTGTTGAAGATATTGATACAGCTTCTGAATTTGCTGGGCGGAAAGGATATCCGTTAATTATTCGTCCGGCTTATACTATGGGGGGTGAAGGTGGCGGAATTGTTACTAACCAAGAAGAGCTAGAAGCAGTTGTGAGTAGAGGGCTAAAAAATAGTCCTGTCAGTCAAGTATTACTAGAGCGAAGTATTGCTGGTTGGAAAGAAATCGAGTATGAAGTTATTCGAGATAGCAATAATAATTGCATCATAGTCTGTAATATGGAGAATTTTGATCCAGTAGGTATTCATACTGGTGATAGTATTGTAGTAGCTCCGAGTCAGACTTTACGGGATAAAGAATATCAGATGCTAAGGTCAGCTTCTTTGAAGATCATTCGTGCTTTAGGGATTGAAGGGGGCTGTAATATTCAGTTTGCGCTCAATCCAGATAGTATGGAATATTCTGTAATTGAAGTTAATCCTCGGGTTAGTCGCTCTAGTGCTTTAGCTTCTAAAGCAACAGGTTATCCAATTGCTAAGGTGGCAGCTAAGATTGCTATTAGACAGACCTTAGACCAGATTGAGAATGCAATTACTGGAGAAACGACAGCTTGCTTTGAACCAGCTCTTGATTATGTAGTCAGTAAGATTCCGCGGTGGCCTTTTGATAAATTTACTAAAGCTGATAGAAATTTAACTACTCAGATGAAGGCTACAGGAGAAGTAATGGCTATCGGACGTAATTTTGAAGAATCATTACTAAAAGCAATAGATTCTTTAGATAGTGATATTGACTTAACAAGTGCTGATTTTAGCTATCTATCTGATGAAGAATTGTTAGAGCAGATAAAAGAACAAACAGATGAAAGATTATTTTTACTTGTGGAGGCTTTAGATAGAGGAATTACTATTCAGAAATTAACTGAACTAACTGGCATTGATATCTTTTTCTTGCATAAATTAGCTAAAATAATCGATCTTAAACATAGGATAGAGGAAGCAGGTAGTTTAAGTGTTGATTTATTAGAAGAAGCTAAAAAGATGGGGCTGAGTGATAGTTATTTAGCTAATTTAGTAGATAGTAGTCCCCAACGGATTGCTATGATGCGGAAAACATTAGATTTAGCTCCAGCTTATAAGATGGTTGATACCTGTGCAGCAGAATTTGAGGCAGAAACTCCTTATTATTATTCGACTTATGAATTAGAGGATGAGAGTCTGATTACTGATGAGCAAAAAGTATTAGTAGTGGGGGCAGGGCCAATTAGAATTGGCCAGGGGATTGAATTTGATTACTGTAGTGTTCATTGTGTCCAAGCACTCCAGGAAGCAGGAGTAGAAGCTATTATTGCTAATAATAATCCCGAGACTGTAAGTACTGATTTTGATACTTCTGATAAACTTTATTTTGAGCCTATTAATGAAGAACATATATTGAATATAGTTAAGAATGAAGAGGTAGATGGAGTAATTTTGCAGTTTGGAGGGCAGACTTCTATTAATTTAGCTGATAGATTGGCTCAGGAGGGAGTCTCTATTTTAGGAACTTCCCAGGCTAGTATGGATTTAGCTGAAGATAGAGATAAATTCTTAAATTTATTAGCAGAGTTAGGAATTTCTTCTCCGCCGGGGGCTAGTGCTACTACAGAACAAGAAGCTATTGCCGTAGCTAATAAATTAGAGTATCCAGTCTTAGTTAGACCATCTTATGTGTTAGGTGGTCAAGCAATGGAGGTTGTTTATAACCAAGATGAGTTAGTAGAGTATATGGAACGAGCTGTTAAGGTCTCTCCAGACCATCCTGTCTTAATTGATAAATATATTGTCGGTACTGAAGCAGAAGTTGATGCTATAGCTGATGGCGAGACAGTTGTGATTCCTGGGCTAATGGAACATATAGAAAAGGCAGGAGTTCATTCAGGAGATAGTATGGCAGTTTATCCAGCCCAAAACTTAGCAGAAAAAACAAAAGAAAAGATTGCAGACTATTCTGTTAAGTTGGCTAGAGCTTTAGAGGCGCAAGGACTAGTCAATATTCAGTATGTAATTGATGAAACAGGAACTCCTTATGTGTTAGAGGTTAATCCTCGAGCTAGTAGAACGATTCCAATTTTAAGCAAGGTTACTAAAGTACCAATGGTTAAATTAGCTACTAAGGCTATGTTAGGCGAGGATTTATCTAAGTTAGGTTATCAGACAGGAGTCGTTCCTGAATCGGACTTAGTAACTGTTAAATCTCCTGTTTTCTCCTTTTCTAAGCTACCTGATGTCGATATTTTCTTAGGGCCAGAGATGAAATCAACAGGAGAGGTAATGGGTACTGCTGAAACTTATCCCCAAGCTCTTTATAAGTCTATGTTAGCAGCTGGTTTTGAGATTCCTAAAGCAGGGACTGTGCTATTATCAATTGCAGATAGAGATAAATCTGAGGCAGTAGATATAGCTAATAGACTAACAGAATTAGGATTTAATTTAGTAGCTACTGCTAATACGGCTGATTATTTACAACAGGAGGGAATAGAAGTTTCCGCAGTTGCTAACGAGGCTACTTTAGATGTGATCACTAGTGGAGAAATTGATCTAGTGCTTAATACTCCAACTCGAGGTAAGATACCAGGGCGTTTTGGCTTTCAGTTAAGAAGAAAGACGGTAGAGTATAATATTCCGTGTCTAACTTCCTTAGGAACGATGGAAGCTTTATTACAGATTTTAGATCAGGATATTGATGACTTTAAAGCTCTTAGTTTAGATCAATACTAAAATAATAATTTTGAATTGCTCGGGCCTTATAAAGTTGGCCCGGGTTTTTTTAAGCTAAGAATTAGTAGTCACTCCCCTAATTCACTCCATAGATCAGAAATTTCAGTTATTAAGATTAGAGATTGAGATTTATCTGTAGCTTTAATAGCTCCTTTTAACTGGGTTAATTTGTTATTTAATTGATTGAGTTTATTTTTTCCTACTCCCAACTGGATTTTGGCCTGCACTTGCTGCCAAGATTGTTTTAATTTCTTTGTGTTTCTCTTAGCTTGGTGCCACTTTTGTTGAGAAATATTTTGTTCGATAGTAGTGATCTCTTTTTTTACTTGTTGTGTTTCTTTGGTTAATAAGGTTCCGAGATTTAAAACCACTACAAAAATTATTAATGTAATAATAGGAATTAAATAACTAGTGAACTTATTCATTACTTGCCTCCTTTAATTGGCCCCGGGATAATCACTGATGTCAATTGGTATTTCAGTTTGATCCTTTTTAGTATCAACATATAGACTGCCTGTAGTATTTAAGGTAGCTAAAACAACCTCTGAAATATCAGTAATATTCAGTTTTCTTAGTTGGGCTTGTAACCAAGGTCTATCAAGGTTAACTTGTTTGAGATTTTGTTCCATTATAACGCCGTCATGGATTAATTCAATACTTAACCCGCTATAATCGGTAGTTAGATTCATATCTTTAGGAGTTAGAGTCTGGTGTTGGGATTTTTTTAGTACTGATAGTTTACCATTTGTTTCTAAAATGGCAAATTCAACTTGAGAAAGATTAAACACTCCTTTTGTACGCAGTTGACTCATAAGGTCAGTAACTCTGTATCTCATTTTTTTCATAGCTTCTTCCATTATTTTTCCATTCATAATTACTATGGTAGGTTCGCCATTGAGATATTTAGAGGCTTGTCGCCACTTGATGGAAATATATTCCACAATTAGACTAAGTCCTGTCCAAGTTGCTAATCCTACCCAGTGAGGCCAAGCATTAGTATTTAGTTGGGTAGTTAGCGAACCAGCAATAGAGCCAATGGTAATACCTGCTATATAATCAAAATAAGTAAGTTGACTAATCTGGTGTTTACCTAAGATTCGAGTAAAGATTAATAGAGTAAAGAAGCTGATAATTCCTCTAGTAATTACTACAATTGTTTCTTCCATTTTTTCACCTCACGTTGTTATTCTTAATCAGTCTTGTCTATATTATTAGAGATTCCGGGCCAACTCTAATAGAACTGTTCTATTCTTGTTAAAGTAATCATCTAGATTATGGGCTGGCAAGGGCTTATCTTTATCTTTCTCTCCAATTTCAATAGTAAAACCTGGTCGGTTAAACTTAGTAATAAACCAATCTTTGTAACCAGCTGCTGGAATGTCGCTTTCTTCTGGCGAAACAAGTTGATAGTTATTTTGCGTACTTAGTTTATTAGCTAGTTGTTGATCTCGTTTGTACTGTTGACCAGTTTGGTTATAGTACCAGTAGATAACCTGGCCGCTGCTATGAAAGGCTATTATAGTAGCAAAATCCTCTTGTCTTGTTAAGTCAGCTAGAGCTTTACTTTCTGGCTCACTCTCAGGAGTTGGCCCTTTATAATGAGCAAAATGAGCTTTATCTTCTGATTCTATTTTTTTCCAGTCAGCTGGAAATTGTTTATTTAAATCAACTCCTCTAGCATTTGCTTTCCAGTGTTTAAAGTCAGTATTTCTTTCATTTGCTCTTTGATAGAATTTTTGTGAGTTTACTTTATTTTCTAGATTAGTGAGACCATTGATAGCTATCTCTATACCATCTGGATTTAACATAGGAATAAAATAAAAGGTAACGTGGTCTAATATTTTATTCAGGTCATAGTTTTTGATTTTGTTATTTTTCTTTGTTTGTTGAACATAATCTTCTATTAATTTAAGAAGAAGTAAGGAAGTCATATTTTCTCTTCCATGGACTCCACCAACTACTGCAATTTTTTGTTCACCAGTGCCTAGTTTTAATAGGTGAAGTTGTCTTCCAGCTATAGATTGGCCAATTGTAGATATTGTTAGTTGGTCATAGTTTTTTTGTAATTTATTTATTTGTTTTTGTAGGTTACTATAAGTATAATTGGATTTTGGTTTGATGATATCTTGAGTTGTTTTCGGTTTTGGATTCGGAGTTTCATTTTTATTGGGCTTATTTTGACAGGCGTTTAGATTGAATAAAATAATAAATAGAAATAGTGAGCATATAAAAGTTTTTTTAGTTGGGTTCAAGATAGGTTCCTCCAATACACTTTATATCAGCTATCAGCTGTCTGCAAATGGTTTTTATTACGAAAGGTCTGTTTTCCAGACCTGTAGGGTGTGTCGTGAGCAGATCTTCACGGAGAGTCCAAAGGACTCGTAGGAAGTCAAATTCTTCAATTCAAAACCATAGATATAGTTCAAACCTTTAGAATATAGGAATTATAAGGGTTTAGATTTAGAATTTAAGTGTTTTGAATTAGCTGATAGCACACGACACACAGCTGACGACTGTGTCACCTGCGGTGACACAATATATCAATTATTCTTAATTATTATAATATCCAAATTAAGTTTGGATAATAATTTTATTTTCTGATTTAATAATAATTTTTATTAATTAGGCAGGAATTTTTCGCTAGAATAAAAATTTGATTAATTGATTGTCAAAATGATTTGAATGTATTATACTATTAACATACAACAATTAAATATTGATTGACCACTAGGGGCGCTCATATTGGGCTGAGATAGAGGTTAAATTCTAGTCCCTTGAACCTGACCTAGATAATACTAGCGTAGGGAAGTGGGCTTTTGGTTGGAGTATACTACTGATGTAGTATTTTAATTATTAAATCAAAGGCACAGTTCCTTACGGAGCTGTGCCTTTTTTGTTTTTGGGAAGGGGGATTTTTTGCAGACAAAAAAACTTGCTTTATCTGCCTTGTTAGTGGCAATTGGAACTATTACAGGACATTTGATTTATATCCCTGTAGGAATTGCTAAGTGTTTTCCTGTTCAACATGCTATTAATATTTTGTCGGCAATTATATTTGGCCCGGGAACTGCCTTGTTAAATGCTTTTGCTATTTCAGTATTGAGAAATATTTTAGGGGTGGGATCTTTATTAGCTTTTCCGGGTAGTATGCTAGGTGCTTTGTTAGCTGGTATTTTATATAATTTAACTAAAAATAAGATTTATGCTTTAGGTGGTGAAGTATTTGGGACAGGTATCCTAGGAGGAACTCTAGCTTATCCTATTGCTAGATTTTTAATGGGGCAGGAAGTTGCAGTATTCTTCTTTGTGGTTCCTTTTTTAGTCAGTACAGTAGGAGGTAGTTTGCTTGGTTATTTAATTATACAGGTTTTAGAAACAAATGAGATAGTTAGCAAAATAAGAAGGAGGTATTAATATGAAGCAAGTATTAACAATTGCTGGTTCTGATTCTGGAGGTGGGGCAGGGATCCAGGCTGACTTAAAGACAATGACTGCTTTTGGTGTTTATGGAGCTTCAGTAATTACAGCTGTGACTGCTCAAAATACGTTAGGGGTTCAGAATTTTCAGGCCTTAAGTGGTGATTTTGTAGGAGAACAATTAGATTCAGTATGCAGTGATTTAGATTTTGCTGCTGTTAAAACTGGTATGTTGGCTACTAGTGAGATTATTGAATCTATTACTGCTAAGATAAAAGAGTATCAAGTTAGTAATCTGGTGGTTGATCCAGTTATGGTAGCGACTAGTGGTGATTTATTATTGGCTGATGAAGCAGTAAGTGTTTTAAAGAAAAAGTTAATTCCGTTAGCTAGCGTAATCACTCCTAATTTAAATGAAGCTAAAGTATTAACAAATAGAAATCTTAGAGAGAATGTTAGTTTAGAAGAGTTAGCTACTGAATTATTTCAATTAGGAGCAGATTATATATTAATTAAAGGAGGTCATCAAGAAGGAGATGTAGCTCGAGATTTATTATATGGTGGAACAAAATTTATTGAAGTTACAGCTGATAGAGTTGATACTACAGATACTCATGGTACAGGATGTACTTTATCTTCAGCTATAGTTAGCAATTTAGCTTTAGGGTATAGTGTAGAAAAGGCAGTTAGAAGAAGTAAAGAATATATTACTAAAGCTATTAAGTCAGGTTGTCAGGTAGGAGAAGGTAATAATCCTATTGACCATTTTGTAGCACTTGGTAATTAAAAGGAGGGGGTATGCTGATGATCTGCCAGTTAAAGTAGCTAGAGATTTATTAGGACCGGAAAAGATAATTGGATTATCAACTTCCAATTTAGAAGAGGTTTTAGCAGCTGAAAAAGCTGGAGTGGATTATATAGGTTTTGGTGCTATTTATAGTACAGCTTCTAAAAAATTAAAAGAGAATCGTCGAAGAATTGGATTAGAGAGATTAAAACAAGTAAGTAGTCAGGTTGATGTTCCCCTGGTAGCTATTGGAGGGATTAAGCAAGAAAATATTATTGAGGTAGTCCAAGCAGGAGCAGATACAATAGCCATGATTAGTGCTATAACTCAGGCTGAAGATATTAAAGAGCGAGTTAGTAATTTGAAGAATATATTTGTTAGAGATTTTTAATTATAGAAGGAAATTTGATTATGTTTATGCTGATAAATATGTATTACTTTAGATCAATAGAAACAAGGAGGAAGCGAAGATGAAAAATATTATTGCTAAGATTAAAGAAGAAAAACCACTTATTCACCACATTACTAACTATGTAACTACTAATGATTCGGCTAATATTACTCTTTATTGGGGTGGGTTACCAGTAATGGCTCACTACAAAAAAGAAGTAGCAGAAATGGCAAAAGCAGCAGCTGCTGTGGTATTGAATATCGGTGTGCTAGATGATGATCAAGTGACTGCTATGTTGAGAGCTGGAAAGAAAGCAAATAAATTAGGGATTCCAGTAATTTTTGATCCTGTAGGAGTGGGGGCTACTGAACTGAGAACTAATGTAGCTTTAGATTTATTAGAAAAGATTGAATTTGCAGCAATTAAAGGGAATAAAGGAGAGATTACTGTGTTAGCTGGGGGCCAAGCTGAAGTTAAAGGAGTAGAATCTGTAGGAGCTTATGATGGAATTGTAGATAGTGCTCGAGAGTTGGCTCAAGCGCAAGATACAGTAGTAGTAGTCTCAGGTACTGAGGACATTGTAACTAAGGGCCAACAAGTCTATAAAGTAAAAAATGGTCACTCTTTAATGGGCCAAGTTGTGGGAACAGGTTGCATGTTGGGAAGCACTTTAGGCGTCTTTTGTGGAGGTGGTGATGATTATTTAGAAGCTTCCTTACAGGCTGTAGCAGCTTATGGGATTGCCGGAGAAAAAGCTAGTCAAGAAGTTAGTCGGCCAGCGAGTTATAAGGTAGCTTTATTAGATAATGTTAGCGAGATGAGTGATCAGGACTTAGAAGCTAATCAGAAAATAGTAGAGCTTAATTGATATAAAATGTGGTTTACTAGGCAAGAGTTTTCTCACTTCCGGAATTTTTTCAAACTCATCTACAGCTCGCTGCTTAAAAATAAGGCTAACCTAATTTAATATTCTGCAAAAAGTTGCTTTGGTTTAATTTAAGTAGAACAATCTGCGACTTGTGATTAAAATAAACAAGTAATATATGAACTACTATTTTTTAATAACTTAAGTAACTTTTTAACCGTAGGAAGCATTGATTGTTCTACCCTGGAAATCTTTTGGTAACTTTTATAGTTCAATAAAAGTTACTCGGAAAAAAGCTACCTTGAAGCTTTTCCGAACTAGCTGTTGAATCTTTATTGCTAACTTTTTATTAAAAAGTGAAGCATTATATCAATTGTTAATTGTAAATTAAATAAATTAGGAGGGATTAATAATGACTCAAGTTACTAAGGCAAGAGCAGGAGAAATTACTCCAGAAATGAAACAAGTAGCAGCTAAAGAAGAAGTAGAAGTAGAGTTTGTAAGACAGAGTGTAGCGGAGGGAACTATTGTTATTCCAGCTAATAAGAATCATCAACATTTAGATCCTAATGGCTTTGGAAAAGGGCTTACAACTAAAGTTAATGCTAATTTTGGGACTTCAGAAGATTACCCTAATCTGGATAAAGAATTGCAAAAACTAAAAGTAGCTGTTAAATCAGGAGCTGATGCAGTGATGGATTTATCAACTGGTGGTGATATTAAGCAGACTCGCCAAGAAATCTTGGCTATGAGTGAAGTTCCTTTGGGTACAGTTCCTTTATATCAAGCTACTGTAGAAGTTTTAAGAGATGATCAAGCTATTGTTGATCTAACAGTAGAGGATATATTTGCTGTAATTGAAGATCAGGCTGAGCAAGGAGTTGACTTTATTACTGTCCATTGTGGTTTAACGTTAGAAACATTACGTCATTTAAGAGAAGAAGGACGAGTGACTGATATAGTCAGTCGTGGGGGATCCTTTATGGCTGGTTGGATGCTACATAATGAAGAAGAAAATCCACTTTATGAGTATTATGATCGATTACTAGAGATAGCTTATGAGTATGATGTGACCTTAAGCTTAGGAGATGGGTTGCGCCCAGGTTCTTTAGCTGATGCTACTGATCGATCTCAGATTCATGAGCTATTGATTCTAGGGGAATTAGTTGATCGAGCTAGAGAAGCCGAAGTACAGGTAATGGTAGAAGGGCCAGGACACGTACCTTATGATCAGATAGAGACTAATATACAGCTGCAAAAAGAATTATGTAAAGATGCTCCTTTTTATGTGCTAGGCCCTTTAGTTACAGATATTGCGGTAGGTTATGACCATATTAATGCTGCGATTGGAGGTACACTAGCTGCTAGTTGTGGAGCTGATTTTTTATGTTATGTAACGCCAGCTGAACATATTGGTTTACCAAGTATTGAAGATGTCAAAGAGGGAGTTGTTGCTACTAAAATTGCTGCTCATGCAGCCGATGTGGCTAAAGGATTACCACAGGCTAAAGACAGAGATTTAAAAATGGCTCAAGCAAGAAAAAATTTAGATTGGGAGCAACAGATTGAATTAGCTATTGATTCTGATACAGCTAAGGAAGCAAGAAAAGACCATAATCAAAATTTGCAGGAGGAAGATGCCTGTACAATGTGTGGATCTTTCTGTGCCATGAAAATAGTAGAAAAAGCATTGTAGTTTTAGTTTTAAGAAGCTGGGTTTATACCAGCTTCTTTTTATTTTTGGGGTATAAATTTCGCACATTTCTAAGCGGATTTCATATTATATATTGAACCTAATAAGAGAGGAGGGAAATCATGGGATATGATGACAACTATGTATTTATTGTATTCCTGATTTTAATCTTATTGCTATTAGGCGGTGACTATTAAGATATAGTTCCAGGGGGGAATCCCCTCTGGTTTATTATTTTAATAGTGGATGTTTTGCTAGCGATATAGTATCTGAAAAAGATAATTAAGGAGGGATAAAGTGGAGCAGGAAAAAAAGAAAATACTTAAAATGTTAGAGCAAGATCAGCTGACTGCTGAAGAAGCAATGAAGTTATTAAGCAATATAGAAGAGGTTTCTCAGCCCCAGAAAGTAGAAGAGACACATGTAAATAAAACGAATCATCTTTGGATTAAAATTTGGGACTCAGAAGAACTAAGATTTAATTTTAACATACCGCTTGATTTAGCTAAGTTAAGTAGTAGCTTATTAGCCGAAGATATAATTGCCCAACTAAGAAGAGATTATGATATAGATTTAAGAGAAATTATTAGTTCTATGAAAGATAATATAGAGAATAAAAGATTAGTCGACTATTATGACCAGCAATCTGATACAAAAGTGGAAATCTATATTGCATGAAAAAAGCCTCCTGAACTTTTAGCAGGAGGCTTTTTTCATATTAAATTAAGGGATTAGCTTAACATTTTTTCTAAATCTTCTTGTGAGTTTCCAATTTTTTTGATAAAAACTCAGGGATACTAGGGCTAACATGAATATCCTGGATACCTAGATTGAATAAAACTAATAAGATAGCAACAGATTTTTGTTCAAATGAAATTTTTGGTAATTTTTTGTTAATTACTTTTTATTAAAAAGTGAAGCCTTATATCAATTACGTTATAAGAGATGAATTGGTAGCATAATCATTATAGTAGAATTCAAAGGGAGGGAACTACAATGTCTGAAGGACAGATTAAAAATTATTTCCCAGGAGGTAATACTTGCCAAGGTTTTTATTCTTTCTATGAGTACTTACCTCAAGGAGCAGAATTAATTTTTGTAATTAAAGGTGGGCCAGGAACAGGCAAGTCTACCTTTATGAAACAGATAGGTCGGGAGTTTGTAGCTGAGGGATATGATATTGAATTCCACTGGTGTTCCTCAGATAGTGAATCTCTAGATGGTTTAGTCATTCCTAGTTTGAAAGTAGCTATGTTGGATGGTACGGCCCCACATTTAATTGATCCAGAGTACCCTGGAGCAGTAGAAGAAATTATTAATTTAGGGCGGTACTGGGATAGAATTATTTTAGAGGGCTATAAAGATCAAATCGTAACTCTTAATGATGTAATTTGGAAGGTATTTGAGAAAAGTTATGCTTACTTGAAAGAGGCAAAGTTGATTCATGATCGGTGGGAAGAATATTATTTAGAAGGTATGGACTTTCAACAGGCTAATTTAAAAACACAACAGTTGATTAAGGAGATTGTAGGTGATAAAGAGTTAACATCTAGTTTAGGGCAAGAAAGACATCTTTTTGCTAGTGCGTTTACCCCTAGTGGAGTGATCAATTATTTTGATAGCCTAACTTCTGATTTAGAGACTAGATATATTATTAAAGGTCGGCCAGGAACTGGCAAATCAACTATGAATAAAAAAGTAGCCCAAGCAGCTCGCGAAAGAGGCTTTGCTGTAGAATATCTGCATTGTTCTTTTGATCCGGAAAGTGTGGATGCAATTATAATTCCTCAGTTAAGTGTAGCTATACTTGATGGTACGGCTCCTCATGTAATTGATCCAGCTGGAGATAGGGATAAAGTGGTTGATATGGTAGAATGTGTGGATTCGCAAGTGATAGATTTAAATCAGGAACAGATTGATAATACTCAACAGCATTATAAACAGGTAATAAATAAGGCATCGCAGGAGTTACGAAAAGCTAAAAAGTTACATGATGAATTAGAGGGATACTATGTTGAAGCTATGGATTTTTCTGCTATTGATGACAGACGTCAACAAGTAACTAATAGGATTAAAGATTGGGCTGATAGGAGAGGTTACTTAGATTAAGCTAAATATTCTTTGAAAGGCGCCTAACAGGCGTCTTTTTTATTTTTTAGATGTATTGATAACAAATATCATTTTCATGCATAAGATATAACAAATAAATTCAAAGTGGAATAATATTGACATATTGTGTCACCAGAGGTGACACAGTCGTGTGTCGTGTGCTGTGTGCTATCAGCCAATTCAAAACCTTTAAATTCAAAATCTAACCCTTAAGATTACTATGTTTTAAGGAATTGAACTGGATCTGTGGTTTTGAATTTGAATTAGCACACGACACATAGCAGACAGCTGATAGCTGTGGCACGAAAGTGCCACTTTATATCAATTATGTTTCATTCTGATGGTTAAACACGTTAATGTTATGTTAAGTTTTTAATATTTTTAACATAAGAGTAGTATGATTAGTTATTAAAAGGAGGGGACTATTATGTGTGGGATTGCTGGCTGGATAGATTGGGAGCAAGATTTGACTAATCGACATAACGTATTACAGAAGATGGAGGATACACTTCAGTTACGAGGGCCAGATGAAAGTGGAGACTGGATTAGTCAAAATGTGGGTTTAGTTCATAGGCGATTGATTGTAATTGATCCGACTGGTGGCAAGCAGCCAATGGTTAAAAGTAAAAATGGCAATAAGTATGTGATGGTTTATAATGGAGAATTGTATAATACATCTGATTTACGTAACAAATTACAACAACGTGGTTATACCTTTACTGGTCATTCTGATACAGAAGTATTATTAACTTCTTATATTGAATGGGGGCTAGAATGTGCCCAGTATTTAAATGGAATTTATGCTTTTGCCATCTGGGATGTGGGAAGAGAAAGATTATATATGGCTCGAGATAGAATTGGAGTTAAACCTTTATTTTATTCTAGATTTGGATCTAGTCTTGTTTTTGGTTCTGAATTGAAGTCTTTATTAGCTCATCCTGATATAGAAGCCAAGATTGGTCGAGAAGGATTAGCTGAAATTTTGGCTATTGGCCCCGGCAGAACACCAGGGCATGGTGTTTTTAAAGGAATTAAGGAGTTAAAGCCAGGTTATTATTTAGTGTATGATCAGGACGGATTACGTAAAAGGCAATATTGGAAATTAGAAAGCAAGCCTCATGAAGATAATGTAGAAGAGACAATTAGTAAAGTTAGAGAGTTATTTGTTGATACTGTCCAAAGGCAATTAGTATCTGATGTTCCAATTTGTGCTTTATTATCTGGCGGACTTGATTCTAGTGCTATTACATCTGTAGCTAGTAATGCTTTACAAGAAGCTGATAAGGGCCAACTACATACCTATTCTGTAGATTATGAAGGTAATGAAGAACATTTTGAAGCTAATGATTTCCAACCAGACCCTGATAGTAAATGGATTGGATTGATGTCTGATTATGCTACTACCAAACATCATGATGTAATACTTCCTAATTCTAAATTAGTAGAGGGCTTAAAAAAAGGAGTTTATGCGCGCGATCTACCAGGAATGGCTGATATAGATGTTTCTTTATATCTCTTCTGTCAAGAAATTGAGCAGGATTTTACAGTAGCAGTCTCAGGTGAGTGTGCTGATGAAATATTTGGCGGTTATCCGTGGTATTATAGAGAAGAAGCCTTACAGGCTAATACTTTTCCGTGGTCGAGAAGAATAGATGATAGGTTACAGATTTTTGACTCTGATGTTCTAAAAGAAGTTAAACCAGGTGAATATTTAGACCAAAGATATCAAGAAGCATTAGCTGAAGTTCCTCGGTTACCAGGTGAAGATGCTAAGAATGCTCAGATGCGGGAGATGATGTATCTTAATTTAACTCGGTGGATGCCAGTTTTATTGGATCGCAAAGATAGAATGAGTATGTATACTAGTTTGGAAGTCAGGGTACCTTTCTGTGACCATCGCTTAGTTGAATATGTCTGGAATATTCCTTGGGAGCTAAAGAATTATGGTGGGATGAGAAAAGGTATTTTACGAGCTGCTCTTAAGGGGCTGTTACCTGAGAGTGTTAGAACCAGACCTAAAAATCCTTATCCTAAGACCTTTGATCCGGCTTATTTTGAAGCTACGAAAAATTGGTTGTTAGATATTTTAAGTAATCCTAATGCTCCATTACATGATTTAATTGATGAGGATACAGTACGTCAATTTACTGCAGCAGATCAGGATTTTGATATTCCTTGGTTTGGCCAGTTAATGAGATTACCTCAATTATTTGCTTATTTAATACAGATTAATACTTGGTTACAAGAATATAATGTCAAGATTGATTAAAAAAGTTCCCTTTTCAGGGGACTTTTTTTAATATCCAGTATTATTTAATATAAATCTATGTAAGTTATATGTTAATTGAGTAATAATCAACCCCAATAAATACAGCAGAAGAGTTGACAAATAGAGATAATAAGGTTATAATTAACATGAACTTAACAATAAGCTCACATGAGATAATTTTATAAGGAGTAAGTTAAAATTTTCAAATCAAAAACTTTTGTGGTGAGATTCTTTTGGTTATTTTTTCATTAGTAACTAGTGCTGGTTTTTTGGATCAGATGATAGTAAAAGTGAAAAATCATTGAAATTTTTTAATTCTCCAGAACAAAAGCGAACTAATGAATTTTTATCACAAATTTTATAAATGCAATTAAATTTTAGGAGGGATTAAAATGATTAATTTAAAGACAGAATTGCCAGGGCCAAAATCGAAAGAATTAATGGAAAAGAGAAATAAGTATGTTCCTCAGGGAGCTTATAATGTAACATCTACTTTTGCCCAAAAAGCTAAAGGAGTTACTTTAGAAGATGTAGATGGTAATCAATTTATAGATTTTGCAGGGGGGATTGGAGTTCTTAATGTAGGACATAATGCTCCTCAGGTGGTTGAGGGGATTAAGGAACAGGCTGAGGAATTAATTCATACTTGTTTTCATGTAGCACCATATGAATCTTATATTGAGTTGGCTAAGAAATTATCACAACTTGCTCCAGGTTCTAGTTCTAAAAAGACTATGTTTGCTAATAGTGGAGCAGAAGCTGTTGAGAATGCTGTTAAGATAGCTAAAAAGTATACAGGAAAATCTGCTGTTGTTTCTTTTGATTGTGGATTTCATGGACGGACCTTAATGACTATGTCTCTAACTAGTAAAGTAAAGCCTTATAAGTATGGTTTTGGCCCTTTTGCTCCAGAAACATATAAGGTTCCTTATGCTTATTGTTATCGCTGTTCTCATGGATTAGAGTATCCAGAGTGTAATATGAAATGTATAACAAATTTTAAAAATCTATTTAAGCAAGAGATTCCAGCTGATGAAATTGCAGCAGTTGTAATGGAGCCTGTTCAAGGAGAAGGTGGATTTATTGCTCCACCTCAGGAATTTATACAGGGTATTAAAAAAATATGTGAAGAAAATGATATCTTACTTATTGCTGATGAAGTACAGACTGGATTTGCTAGAACAGGAGAGCTATTTGCTACAGAAGATTATGAAATTGAACCAGATTTAATTGCTACTGCTAAGTCTATAGCTGGAGGGATGCCACTTAGTGTAGTGATAGGTAAACAAGAGATTATGGATGCTCCTGGTCAAGGTGAGATTGGAGGGACTTATGGAGGGAATCCGCTAAGTTGTGTAGCTGGATTGAAAGTATTAGAAATAATTGAGCAAGAAAATCTAGTTGAGCGTTCTAAGAAGTTGGGAAAAATTATGAGAAATAGATTAGAAGAGTTAAAAGATAATTATTCTATTATTGGTGATGTAAGAGGCAAAGGTTTTATGTTAGGTATTGAACTAGTACAAGATAGAGAAACTAAAGAACCAGCTGCGGAGGAGAGGAATAAAATCATAGAAGAATGTTATCAGCAGGGTTTGATTGTTGTTGGTGCTGGGATATATAATAATGTAATTCGATTTTTAGCCCCCTTAGTAATTAGTGAAGAAGAATTAGAAGAGGGGTTAAATATATTAGAAAAAGCTATTGCTGAAGTTTCTCTATAATTTATAATATTTCATTTCAGATATTAGAATACAATTTAATTGATATAAAGTTTTATTTTAAATTAGATTAATAGAGGAGGAGAGAAGAGATGAGTACAGATCTATTACAAGAAGAGGCTGAGCAGGTAGAAAGAAATCAGTTAGGTAAGGTTATGAGTATTTTTGATTATTTTACTTTAGGTTTTGGAGCAATGGTTGGAGTTGGTTGGGTGATTGTAATAGGTAGTTGGATTGATACAGCAGGAGGTCCTTTAGGAGCAATTTTGGCTTTCTTAGCTGCAGCTTTAATGTTGATTCCAATTGGTTTAGCATATGGCGAACTAACATCTGCTATGCCAGTAGCAGGAGGAGAGATGGCATTTAGTTATAAGTCTTTTGGAACTTTGCCGTCATTTTTTACTGGTTGGGCTATGGCCTTAGCGTATACTATTTTATCCCCTTGGGAGGCAGTGGCAATTGGGAAGTTAATGGGGGATTTAGTTCCTCCTTTAAAGTCAATGCCATTATACACTGTTAATGGATTTACTATTTATGGTCCTTTATTATTAATTAGTTTATTAACTTCAGGGTTGATAATTACTGTAAATTATTTTGGGCTTAGTAAGGCTGCTAAATTTCAGAGTTATTTAACTAGATTTTTAATGGTTTGTGCTTTAGCATTTATAGCTACTGGTCTATTTACAGGTGATAGTGCTAATTTAAAGCCATTACTTACTATGAAGGGGCAAGGTTTTGGTGGTTTAGCTGGAATTATTTCTGTGTTAGCAATAGCACCTTTCTTCTTTGCTGGTTTTGGGACAATTCCACAAGGAGCAGAAGAAGGGGAAGAAGGAATTAATTACGGTAGTTTAGGTAAAGTAATTGCTATAGCCATCTTAGCTGGAGGTATTTTTTATATTCTAACTATTACTGCTGTAAGTATGGCAACTCCATGGCAACAATTAGTTGATTTAGAATTTCCAGCTGCTGATGCTTTTAGAATTGTATTAGAGTATGACCTTATAGCTAATGTAGTTTTAATCTCAGCAATTGCAGGAATTATAACTACCTTTAATTCTTTCTTTATGGCAGCGACTAGAGTTTTATTTGCTTTAGGTCGGGCTAGATTAATTCCCGAAGTATTTGCTAAAGTACATCCTAAGCATGAAACACCTGCTGTAGCTATAGCTTTTGTAGGAGCGTTAACTATTATTGGCCCGTTTATTGGTTCGGCTCTTATTTTACCATTAGTTAATGTAGGCTCATTAGCATTTATGACAGTTTGGTTTTCTGTCTGTTTAGCAGCAGTTAAATTAAGAGATGAAGCTCCTGATATGAATCGACCATATAAGATGTTTGGTGGTAGAACAATGGCTTTAATTGGTTGCTTTACTTCTTTAATTTTTACTTCTGTATTAGTTATTCCTGGTAGTCCAGGTGCAATAGCTTGGCCTTCTGAATGGTTACTAGTTGGAGCTTGGATTTTACTAGGAGCAGGATTTTATTGGTTAGCAAATGATAACAGAAAATCTATTAGTGAAATTCAACGTGAGTATTTATTATTTGGTAGTTCAAAAGAGGAAAATAGTACGCAAGAAATGGTAGGGTAGTATAAATATCCGATTTTAAAGTGAAACAATATTGATATATTGTGTCACCACAGGTGACACAGTTGTCAGCTATCTGCTATGAGCTGTCAGCCAATTCAAAACATTCAAATTCAAAACCTAACCCTTATAATTCCTATATTCTAAAGGGCTGAACTATATCTATGGTTTTGAATTGAAGAATTTGACTTCCTACGAGTCCTTTGGACTCTCCGTGAAGATCTGCTCACGACACACCCTACAGGTCTAGAAAACAGACCTTCCGTAATAAAAACCATTTGCAGACAGCTGATAGCTGATATAAAGTGGCACGAAAGTGCCACTTTATATCAATTAAGCCACATTCTAGATAGATATAAGACTTTAAAATGAAATAATAGCCTAAAAAAGAGTAATAATGAGTCAGGCTTAGATTGCAATTGGTCTCTTTATTGGAACATTTTTAAATTGGAAGTTTGTATCAGGAAGACTAAGAGCTTATACAGAAAAAACTGATTCTATGACTTTACCATCTTATTTTGAGGATAGATTTAAAGATCCAACAGGTATAATGCGAACTTTAGCAGCAGTAATTACTTTGTTTTTCTTTACTATTTATTCAGCTTCGGGGTTAGTAGCAGCTGGGAAGTTATTTGAAACTTTATTTAATGTTGATTATACGTTGGCAGTTAGTTTTGGTGGATTGGTAATTGTATTATACACTTTTTTAGGTGGCTTTATGGCAGTTTGTTGGACAGATTTATTTCAAGGGATTTTGATGTTTTTAGCTATTACTATTGTGCCATTTTTAGCTTATAGTAATGTTGGTGGTGTAGCTGGAATTTCTGATGCAATGGCAGTTAAGGAAATATCAGTGAATTTAATTCCACAAGATTTTTCATTAGTGGCGATTATTTCAACAATGGCTTGGGGACTAGGTTACTTTGGGCAACCACATATTTTAGCTAGATTTATGGGGATTGATTCGGTTAAGAATATTTCTAAAGCTCAAAAGATAGCTATTGGTTGGGTATTCATTTCTTTAATTGGATCAGTAATAGTAGGATTAATTTCAATTCCTATGTTTCCAGAAATAGGTGATAGTGAACGAGTATTTATTGAAATGATTAGACAATTATTTAACCCATGGATAGGAGGAATGTTATTAGCAGCTGTTCTTTCAGCTGTTATGTCTACTATTGATTCTCAATTATTAGTATCGTCATCTATTTTAACAGAAGATTTTTATAGTAAAGTGATTAAAAAAGATGCTTCAGAGAATGAGTTGATGTGGGTTGGAAGGGCCTGTGTCTTATTGATTTCTATTGTTGCTTTTTTCTTAGCTATGAATCCTTCAAGTACAGTTTTAGGTTTAGTCGCTTATGCTTGGGGAGGATTTGGCGCTGCTTTTGGGCCAGTGGTATTATTTTCTTTATTTTCCCGAAATACAACTTGGAAATCTGCTTTGGCAGGAATGATTACCGGAACTATTATTTTGATAGTATGGAAAGAATTAGGATATGGTAGTTTAATGTATGAAATTGTACCTGGATTTATTGCTAATTCAGTTACTATCTTTGCTGTAAATGTTGTAGTAGGACAGGAGAATGAAGAAGTTTTAGTAGAATTTGATGAAGTTAATGAGATTTTTGATAAGAAAGAAGAAATAAATAATTAATGAAATTTATATTGATAAAATCTTATCTAAGGGAGTTGTGATTAATGAATAGTATTAAATTGCATGGAGAAAAAGTAATATTTGGTCAAGAAAGCATTGAAGTATTAACTAATTTAGATGGAGAAAAAGCTTTTATTGTAACAGGTGGATCAACAATTAAAAAAATGGGATATTTAGATCAGGTCATCAGTAAGTTAGAAGCTGGTGGATTAGAAGTTGCTTCTTTTGAGGAGGTAGAGCCTGATCCTAGTATTGAAACAGTTAGAAAGGGTACTTCTGCTATGGAGGAATTTGCCCCTGACTATATAGTAGCTATTGGAGGGGGCTCACCAATTGATGCTGCTAAAGCTATGTGGATCTTTTATGAACATCCAGATTTAGATTTTGCTAATACATTAGATTTGGTTGATATTCCGCCACTTAGAAATAAGGCTAAATTTGTAGCTATTCCTACTACTAGTGGAACAGCTAGTGAAGTTACAAAAGCGATGGTTATTAAGGATAAAGAGAAAAAGATAAAGAAAGGAATCAGATCAGAGGATGCTATTCCTGATTTAGCTATTTTAGAGCCTAAATTTACAGCTTCGATGCCTGCTTGGTTGACAGCGGCTACTGGAATGGATGCTTTTACTCATGCTCTAGAAGCATATGTTTCTTTAAAAGCTAATGACTTTAGTGATGTTTTAGCGTCAGGTGCTTTAGAGGGGATCTTTGAGTTTTTACCATTAGCTTTTGCTAATCCTGATAATTTAGAATATCGAGAAAAGATGCTTAACTATCAGAATATAGCTGGAATGGCTTTTTCTAATGTTAGTTTAGGTATAGTACATAGTATGGCTCATCAATTGGGTGGAATTTTTGGAGTACCGCATGGGTTAGCTAATGCATTAATTTTACCTTATGTAGTTCAGTATAATAATCGAGTAGAAGAAGCAAAGGAAAAATATGATCTATTAGCTAAGAAGTTAGATGTTGATGATTTGGCTGTAGCAGTCAAAGAGTTGAATAAAGAATTGGAGATTCCAGCTAGTATTAAAGAAGTGGATATTTCTGAAGATGAATTTAAAGCAGAATTAGATATTATAATTGAACGAGCTTTAGGAGATGGTTGTACTTCAACTAATCCACGCTCTATTAATGAAGAAGAGATGAAGAAATTATTTGAATATATTTATGAAGGGAAGAAGATTGATTTTTAATAATGTACATAAAGGGGAGAAGTTAAGTGAGTAAATATACTAAAAAAATCATGTAAGAGGCTAAAAGAAGTGGAAAGAAAACGAGTTAAAGATTATGCTGAAGAACATTGTTCTGCCCAATTTGTAGAAGATAGTTCTGCTATTTGGGAAGTTGAAGCTGATATAGTTCTGCCTTGTGCTACTCAAAATGAATTAGATGAAGAGGCTGCTAAAATTCTTGTAGAGAATGATGTAATTGTTGTAGGAGAGGGGGCTAATATGCCTTCTACTCCAGAAGCAGTAGAAGTATTTTCAGATAGTGATATATTCTTTATTCCAGGTAAAGCTGCTAATGCTGGCGGAGTGGCTACTTCTGCTATTGAAATGACTCAAAATGCCATGTGGGATTCTTGGAGCCTTGAAAAGGTTGATGCTACCTTACAAGAGATTATGGTTGATATTTATAGAACTTCTCGAGATACAGCTAAAGAGTATGGTAAAGAAGGAGATTTGGTTGCCGGTGCTAATATAGCTGGTTTCTTAAAGGTGGCTAATGTAATGTTGGCCCAAGGTGTTGTTTAAAGAAGGTTAGTTTTTGAAATGATCTAAATATAATTTAGAAATTAAATTTAGATAGAGCGACTAATAGACTAAACTCGTACTATTGATATAAACTTCGTGTTTGATTTTAGAAAGAGATAAATAATAAGTTAAGGCTAAGGGCCAATGCTCTTAGCCTTTTTTAATGCCTGAAATGCAATATTAAGGAATCAGATCAGAGGATGCTATTTTTGATTTAGCTATTTTAGAGCCTAAATTTACAGCTTCGATTAAGTATTAAAAAGCTTGATATTTCTAAAGAAGAATTTACAGATCAATTTGATTTGATAGTTGAGCGAGCATTGCAGGATAGTTGCACTTTAACTAATCCACTGTTCTGTAGATAAAGAGAAGATGGAGAATTTATTTAAAAATATTTATCAGGGGACAGCAATTATTTTTATCTCTTTTTGTGTTAAGTTAGTGTAAGAAATTAAAGTATATTCTTGACATAACTATTTAAACCACATATAATTTACATAAAGTTAACATATTAAATATCTATGCTATTAATAGTTTCCTTTTTTAGATGTTATAAGCTTGTTAGTTTCTACTTTGGTTAGACTTTTATTAAGTTAGGAGGGGTCAATATGAACTGTATGAATTGTGCCTATTTTGTTTATAGTAGGTTTTTCTGTAATAAGTTAGGTTGTCATGTTTATTTAACTGATCAGTGTTGCCATTTTAAAAAATCCCCCAAGAAAAAGAGAAATAATAAAAGATTGTATTAGATTATTCAAAGCAAGAGGTGTCAAAAATGAGCATGGTTATATTATTAATTTTAGTAGTTTTTCTTTCTCTATCTCCAATAAGTCAAGCTGCTGGAACTAGAACTGAGGAAGCAATAGCAATTTGTACGATGTGGACTCTTTTAGCATCTTTTTTAGTTTTTTTATGCAGGCAGGTTTTGCAATGGTGGAGGCTGGTTTTACCCAAGCTAAAAATTTAGAAAATATTATTATGAAAAAATTAATGGATTTTTTAGGCTGTTTTTGCAGGTACAGCAGCTACAATAGTATCTGGTGCTATGGCAGGTAGAACTAAGTTTAGTGGATATTTAATTTATAGTTTAATAATTAGTGGTTTTATTTATTCTGTAATAGGTCATTGGATTTGGGGTAGGCTCTGTAGGTACTTTATTAGTTGGTTTATTTGCAACTCAAAAAGGCTACTTTTATGGTGGAGGTTTACTTAAAACTTTCAACCAGACTAATGAGCAAATTAGTTCTTTAATTTCTGATTTATCTGAACTGCTTGAAAATTTATCTAGTTATAGTCAGCAGTTATTTGCTTCAGCGCAAGAGGGGGATTCTATTACTGAGACAGCTCTTGAGGGTGATAGATAGTATTCAACAGATTTCTGCTAGTAGCCAGGAAGCCAATGCTTTATCTAATCAGGCTACGGTACAGACAGAAAGTAGCAGCAATAATTTAGAAGAAGCCATTGATCGAATAGAGGGTATTAATAATTCCATTGAACATAGTGTTAGTTTAATTAACCAATTAAATAATAAATCTGAAGCTAGTTTGAAATCTATTCTTGAAGCGGAAACAGGTAAAAGAGTAATTAAGAAGGCAGTAAAGTCCTTCAGTGAAGTGGAGCAGTATATTGGAGAAACTTCTGTTAATATTGATCAAACATCTGCTGATGCTCAGAACTTATCTGTTAAAAGTGAAAATGTAAAGGAAGGTACTGGGGATATTAGAAATATGTCGCCAAATCTTATGATTTCAGCAGAAAGATTGGCTAATATGGTAGAGGAATTGAAAAATAATATAGCAGGATTTAGTATTTATATTATCTTTTAGAAAATCGGCCTTTAGAAAGATCTAAATTGAGTAGTGGTGATTAAATTAATATTTTATTAAACCTAATAGGGGTGAGTATATAATGTTAACTAAAGATTATCAGGCGGTTACTGATAAATTAGTAAAGTGGATTGAAAAGCAAGTTCTAGAAGCAGGGTGTGAAGGAGCAGTTGTAGGTTTATCAGGAGGGATTGACTCTTCAGTGACTGCTGTTTTATCTAAGCAAGCTTTTCCTGATAATGTGTTGGGTTTGATTATGCCTTGTGAAAGTAATTCTCAGGATGCTGAAGATGCTAAGTTAGTAGCAGAAAAGTTTGGTATTGATTATCAGGTGATTGATTTAACTGATACCTTTAATAATTTACTTGCTAGATTGGATGCTGCAAGGGATAATTTAGCAGTAGCTAATATAAAGCCTAGATTAAGAATGACTACTCTTTATTATTATGCTAATTTAAGAAATAGTTTAGTAATTGGGACAGATAATCGTAGTGAATTAAAATTAGGCTATTTTACTAAGTATGGTGATGGAGGAATTGATTTAGCGCCCTTAGGCGGTCTGGTTAAAACTGAAGTTAGAGAAATAGCTAATGTATTAGGAGTACCAGATAAAATTATTACTAAAGCTCCATCTGCAGGTTTATGGAAAGGGCAAACAGATGAAGCTGAATTAGGAGTAAGTTACGAAGAAATAGATAAGTATATCTTAACTGGTCAAGGGGGTAAAGAGGTTAAGGAAGTAGTTAATGAGTTAGCAGAGAAAAACCGACATAAATTAGAAATGCCTCCAATCTTTCATCCTTAAGGGAATTGGCTAGTAATACTTGTTAATATTTTTATTATTTCTCTAGAACTTTATTTCCCCAGCGAATAATTAAATAAGCTGTTGTTAAACCAAATAGGAGATCTTGGATAAAAACATGTAAGTTGGTTGTAATGTCGTAAGGTACTATTTCAGCGCCACCTAAGTTAAACAGAATGCCATATATTCCAATATACATTAACACATTAGAAACTAAAATTCCTTTAAGCCACCAGTGATCTGTACCAGTTATTTTAAAAAGATAAACTATTATAATTCCTAAGCTACCGCCAGTTAAAAGCCACACAACTGGTCCTAAAGCAAATCCTAGAGGATCATCAGTAAATTTTTCAAGTAAAAATACACTTCCGGAAATTTGTGGTAAGTAATAAGCAACTAACCCTAGTTCTTTTAGAATAACATTTAATATCATTTGGATAATACTAGCTACTATGCCACTATAAACTCCTAGAGCTATAGAATCATTAATTTTCATAACTAGCCTCTCCTTTGATTTTTTCACTATCTATTGTAATGATTATTAGTTATTAATATACTTCTTTTAGCTGTATCTATTATTTTTAATTGCTGAGAATATTAATTAAATTAGTAGCTGATGTAAAATATGATGTTAACTTATTGGAAAATAAATGAATTTTAAACTGAAGAAAGAGAATATAATTTGACTTTTTGTAACGATTCATTTATACTTAACATATAATTAACATAAAGATGACATTGACAAGAGGGGTTGGGATAAGAAAATAAGTTTATTATAATTTTTCAGGGGTGATAATGATGTGTTTAATTATTAAGAATGGGAATGTCACTACAAACAAAGGAAGTCAAAAAGGTGATGTTGGTATTAAGAATGGACAAATATTTGTCAATCCAGCCAGAGTTGAAACTCCTGAAGTAAAAGTAATTGATGCCTCTAGAATTGTTTCAGAAAGTATTGAAAATTGGTTTACGACAGAGCATTAACAATATAATTTTATTATAAGAAAGGGGAATAAAAATGAGAAGTAGAGTAGTTATTTTAACAATGGTAATGGTCTTATGTTTGTCGTCAGTAGGATGGGCAGCTGAATCAGTAGCAGAGAGTAATGCAGTAGCAATTGATACAATGTGGACTCTTTTAGCAGCATTTTTAGTTTTCTTTATGCAGGCTGGATTTGCAATGGTAGAAGCTGGATTTACTCGGGCCAAGAACGCAGGAAATATTATTATGAAGAATTTAATGGACTTTTCTTTAGGGTCTTTACTTTATTGGTTCTGTGGTTTTGCTTTCATGTATGGAGCAGGTAATTCATTTATAGGAACTGATGGATTCTTTTTAAGTGGTGATTTTGCTCATTTAGGTTTAAGTATTCCACTACCAGCTTATTGGCTTTTCCAAGCAGTTTTTGCTGCTACAGCAGCAACTATTGTATCAGGAGCAATGGCTGAACGGACTAAATATAGTGGCTATATTGCTTATAGTGTAGTAATTACTGGGATTATTTATCCTGTAGTAGGGCATTGGATTTGGGGTGGTGGCTGGTTGTCAGGTATGGTTGATTTTGCGGGATCAACAGTTGTCCACTCTGTAGGTGGTTGGGCTGCTTTAGCCGGAGCAATAGTTTTAGGGCCAAGGATTGGGAAGTATAATGAAGACGGTTCTATTAACGCAATGCCTGGTCATAACTTATTAATGGCTGCTTTAGGTGTTTTTATTTTATGGTTTGGTTGGTTTGGATTTAACCCTGGTAGTACAGTAGCCGGCACTAACTTAAGTATTGGGGCTATTGCAGTAACTACTAATCTAGCTGCAGCAGCAGGCGCTACCTTAGCAATGATTACAAGTTGGCTTAAATATGGTAAAGCAGATGTAAGTATGACGTTAAATGGTGCTTTAGCTGGCTTGGTAGGAATTACAGCTGGTTGTGCTGCAGTAAACAACTATGGAGCAGTAGCTATTGGAGCTTTATCTGGAGTATTGATTGTATATGCAGTTGAATTTATAGATCAGTTACACATTGATGATCCAGTTGGTGCTGTAGCAGTTCATGGAGTTTGTGGAGCTTTTGGGACAATATTAGTTGGTTTCTTTGCTACTGATGGTGGCTTGTTGTATGGCAGTGGAGCATCTTTATTACTAACGCAACTTACAGGTGTAGTTGCTGTAGCGGTTTGGACTTTTGGCACAGCTTATATCTTATTTAGAACAATTAAGGCTACAATAGGTTTACGAGTATCTAGAGAAGAAGAGTTAGAAGGATTAGATCGGACAGAACATGGTTCTGTATCTTATCCAGACTTTGTTCCTTTACACTGGAAGAGGGTTAAAGTTGAGAATGGAACAGAAGTAAATAAAAATAGTCGTGAGCTATGAGTTATGAGCCAATTCAAAATTATAAATCTAATCCCCCCCCTAAAATCTAGGAATTAGATTGGTTTTGATTTTGAGTTTGAAGATTTTGATTTAGCCCACAGCTCACGACACATGACTCACAACTGTGTACAGTTGAGAAGATTAATCATTTATAAGATTGTGAATTAATTACTGAGGAGGAGATAAAGATGAAGAAAGTAGAGTGTATTATTCGGCCGACTAAGTTAGAAGAATTAATAACAGCGGCAGAAGAGTTAGGGATTAATGGTTTAAATATCACTCAAATTGCTGGTTACGGCAAGCAAAAAGGAAAAAAAGATGTTTATCGTGGGGTAGAGTATGAGGTTAAGTTGAAAGAGAAGATTAAAATAGAGTTAGTAGTAGAAGAAAGTAAGGTGGATAACTTAGTTGATGTAATCATAGAAGCTACTCGGACTGATGAAGTTGGTGATGGGAAAATATTTATTTACCATATTGAAGAAACAGTCAGAATTAGAACTGGTGAACGAGGTAGAGATGCAGTTTAAGAGTTTATCCCCGGTTAATTTACTCCGGGGGTTTTTTATTTGAATTGATTAAGTTTTTTTCTGATGCTTAATTTCCAAAGTAAACGCACTTATCTTCTTTACAACCATGGGGATGATAGTTAGTTTCTGTTTCCTGCCTATTACAACAATCCATATTTATTGCCTCCTTTTTATTTTATTGTTATATAGTTCTTTTGATTTTCTTGTTTATTGATATATTGTGTCACCGCAGGTGACACAGTCGTGTGTCGTGTGCTGTGTGCTGTCAGCCAATTCAAAACATTCAAATTCAAAATCTAACCCTTATAATTCCTATATTCTAAAGGGCTGAACTATATCTATGGTTTTGAATTGAAGAATTTGACTTCCTACGAGTCCTTTGGACTCTCCGTGAAGATCTGCTCACGACACACCCTACAGGTCTAGAAAACAGACCTTCCGTAATAAAAACCATTTGCAGACAGCTGATAGCTGATATAAAGTGGCACAAAAGTGCCACTTTATATCAATATTGTTTCATATTAACAGGAGGATTAATAAAAACTATTGAATAATTATTCTCTATTATGTATAATTATTTATAAGGAGGAGATAGAATGGAGAATCTATTAACAATTGCTGATTTGAAGTTATCTGATATACAAGAATTATTGACTGTCACTGAGAAGTTAAAAGCAGAAGAGAAGCAAGGACAGAGAAAAGACTATTTAGCCGGGAAGAGTCTAGGGATGATTTTTGCTAAGTCTTCAACGCGGACTAGAGTTTCATTTGAAACAGGGATTTATCAATTAGGAGGTCAAGGTATCTTTTTAAGTTCTAGAGATATTCAGTTAGGTCGAGGAGAAACAATGGCTGATACAGCTAAAGTATTAAGTGGATATCTAGATGGGATTATGATTAGAACTTATGCTCATAGTGAGGTGGAAGAATTAGCTAAGCATAGTTCTATTCCAGTAATTAATGGATTGACTGATAAATATCATCCTTGTCAGGCGCTAGCAGATTTATTTACTATCCAGGAAAAACAAGGAGTATTAGATAAATTAAAGATGACTTATGTTGGAGATGGAAATAATATGGCTCATTCTTTACTATTAGCAGCGACTAAAGTAGGAATGGATATTTCGGTAGCTACTCCCCAGGATTATGGATTACAAGAAGATGTGATTGCTAAGGCTGAAGAATTTGCTAGTGAGAGTGGGAGCCTAGTTGAAATTTTAACAGATCCTAAGGAAGCAATTATAGAAGCTGATGTAGTTTATACTGATGTCTGGGCTAGCATGGGAGATGAAGCTGAAGCAGAAGAAAGAAAAGTTATTTTTAAAAATTATCAGGTGAACCAGGAATTAATGGAGTTGGCTACTCCTAAAGCTATTTTTATGCATTGTTTACCAGCTCATCGAGGCGAAGAAGTAACTGCTAAAATAATTGATAGTAATAAATCAGTTGTATTTGATCAGGCGGAAAATAGATTACACCTCCAAAAAGGAATTATGACTCAACTTTTATAATTAGAAACAAGGAACTGGGATTGATTTGTTGAAATAGTATACAGGAAGTAGATATTTTTTAGAATTATTATAATCAAAATAGCTATACTTGTGTATATTATAATTAATGTAGTGTAAGCCTAAATAACTCAGATAATAATTTTCCTAAGGGGGAATAGTAGTGTCTAATAAAGTAAAAATCACATTTCCTAACGGAGAAACAATTCAGTGTGATAAGTTAATTGCTTCGTTGCGGAATAATGATACTGTAGAAGGAGTAGAGCAGTTATTCATTGGAGATTGGAGTTTAAACCAATTAGTAGAGACTAAATTTATTTTAAATGAGATTTTTAATGATCAGATTAAAGAACAACTAGATCCTGCGCAAAGATCATTATTTGAACAAATTTTAGTTAAAAAGAAAGAGCGGGAGGAACTGTTTAGACAGTCTCTGTCTGACCAGGAGGCTGAGCTCTATCGTAAAATTAGTCAAGAACCGGAGATAGTGAAAATGGAAAGCCAAGAGGAATTAGAGGAAATTGAGTTAGAAAATTTATTTGGGGAGTTATTGGATGCAGAAGCAGAGAAACCTTCTTCTACATCAGAAGTTACCTCAGAGCAAGAAGAAACAGATGGAGCTAAAGTAATAGATTTTGAGAGTTATAAACAACAGAAATTATAAAAATTATTGACAATAGAGGGTAATATTACCATTTTAAATTAGTGTTATATCTGGTATAATTATAGGTGTGTACAAGCTTCATAAGGGGGTTATACCTGGATGAGGTAATTATTTAAAGTAGGGAGGCATGAATAGTGAAGCGCAATCAATTAGCAGTAGTGTTTTTATTAGCTATGTTAGTTTTTTCTTTAACTGTCCAACAAGTTGAAGCGAAATCTAGAGTACTAGAACGCGGGATGGATGGGCGAGATGTGCGAGAATTACAAGAAGATTTAGTGATGTTAGGTGAGAAGATAGTTATTGATGGCATTTTTGGTCCATCCACAGAAAAAGCTGTTAAGCAGTTTCAAAAGAAAAGTAATCTACCAGCCGATGGGGTAGTAGGAGACACAACTTGGACTAAATTATTAGAAGCAGTTCGTTATGATAAGTATAAAGTAAGGCCAGGTGATACCCTATATGACTTATCCCAAGATTATGGTGTTCCAGTTAAAGTGATTAAAAAAGCTAATAATTTAGATTCGAACTTGCTCCAGCCAGGCCAAAAGTTAGTAATTCCCAGAAGTGCTTTAGGTGGAGCTGTAGTTACCGATATCTACAAGATGACCTCTTATAAAGTTAAACGGGGTGACACTTTAGATAATCTTGCTGAAAGATTTCATACTACAGTACGAACAATAAAGAAAGTCAATGATATGAATAATCCGCAGATTAGAGTCGGGCAAAAGATGAAAATGCCTAAGTTAGTAATTGATTTATCAGGTGCTTCTAAAAATACTAGAGAAGTGGATAAAGACTTTGTGTGGCCTGTTAAAGGACGAATCAGTTCTGATTTTGGATGGAGAAATCATCCTATTTTACATAAAAAAGATTTTCACGAAGGAATAGATGTAGCTGTAGATAGAGGAACTTCAGTTAAAGCTACCAAAGCAGGTGAAGTACTCAAGAGTGGTTGGGTAAAAGGTTTTGGTAGAACAGTAACTGTAGACCATGGTAATGGAGTAGTTACTCTATATGCTCACAATTCCGAATTGTTAGTTAGACCAGGTCAGTATGTTCAACAAGGTGAAACTATTGCTAAGTCTGGTAATACGGGACGAAGCACTGGACCTCACCTTGACTTTAGAATGATGGTTAATGGTAAACCAGTAAACCCAATGAAATATTTAGATTAAGTTAGAAGAGTGGAATAATTCCACTCTTTTTTTATTTGCCCCTATTATTTTTAAGTAAGTTGTAAATTTTAAATAATACTTAATAAGAAAAATAGGAGGGATAGATTGTTTAACCAATTTAATTTGTTTAAGAAGATTGGATCTACTATTTTAGGGGTTAAACCAGCTGAATTAAGGAATGTTCTCTTTTTTGAGGATCAAGATAATAAATGGCAAGAATGCAAAGAAGATATTTCAACTTATAGTCAGATTAGAGTATTGGAATTAAGGAGGTTACAGAATAAATTACAGGTACTTTTTTATCACCCATTAGCTTTAAATCAACAACTTACTGAGCAACAGAATTTGGATTTTTTACAGCAACTAGGTTATCCCAGAAATTATACTTTAGCTGGTTATTTATATCATCTAACTAATAGATTACAAAAGGAAGAGTTCCCCCATGAAATTGGTATCTTTTTGGGTTATCCTTTGCAGGATGTATTAGGTTTTATAGGGGAAGTGGATCTAGAACAGACAGGTAAGGGAGCCTGGAAGATTTATGGTGACCTGACTAGCTCTTTGTTAAGACAGAATAAATTTAAATTGGCCCAGCGAGTATTTATTAATCGTTACTTATATAACTAGTTGGTCTGGAAATAATAATTGCGTAAAAATGATTTGACTTCAGTAATGATTTCTAGTATTATTTAACCGCTAAATGCAAATTATTTGCAAGTATAATAAATTAGGGAGTGGTAAAATGTTAGATAAAAAGAAGGGATTATTAATTGGAGTCATAATTATTATAATTGGTTTAACAGTTTTCACTGGTAATTTAGTAATTAATCAGACGATAGACCAACAGGTGAAATCTACCAAACAACCTGTAGTTTATACTAGTATTTATCCGTTATATGATGTAGCAACTAAGATTGCTGGAGATAAGATAGATCTTAGATTAGTAACTCCTAATGGAGCAGAGATACATAGTTACCGGCCTTCCCCCCAACAAATAGCTAAATTAGAACAAGCAGATATTTTATTCTATAATGGATTAGGGTTAGAGCCCTGGGCCAACAAAGTAGTTACTAATTTAAAAGAAAATTCAGTTAGTACAATTAAACTTAGTGAATATGCTAAATTACGCAAATTCAAATCAGACCATAGTGAGCATGAACATGAGCACGAAGATGAAAATACTCAGCAATATGATCCTCATCTTTGGCTAAATCCAATGAATATGAACCAAATTGCTCAGCTAATGAAAGATAAATTTAGTGATTTAGATCCGGCTAATAAGCAAGTTTATGAGACAAATTATCAACAATTCAAAGAGCAAATTGAACAATTAGATCAGGAATATAAAGATACCCTAGCTAACTCCAGTCAGAATTATATTTTAGTTTCTCATTCTGCTTTTGGTTATTTAGCTGATCGATATGAATTTAAACAGTTATCTATAACTGGAGTGGCTCCGCATCAAGAGCCTTCACCAGGAACTTTAGCTGACTTAATTGAAAAGGTTAAAGAATATAAGTTAGATTATGTTTTTAAAGAAAAATTAGCTAATCCTAAACTAGTTAATGTTTTAGCTGAAGAAGCAGGATTAAAGGTGCTAACGTTAAATCCAATTGCTGGTTTGACTAAGGAAGAACAAGAAGATGGAGCAGATTATTTTTCTCTGTTAGAGGATAATCTGGAGAATTTAGAGCAGGCAGTGGGGGAGAAAAATGACTAAAATAATTGAGATCAATAATTTATCTTTTGGGTACCAAGAAGATATTATTTTAGAGGATATTGATTTAGAAATTGCAGAGGAAGATTTTGTAGCTTTAATTGGCCCTAATGGATCAGGCAAGAGTACTTTATTGAAATTAATCATTAATGAGTTACAGCCTATAACAGGAGAAATAAAATTATTTGGTCAGCCAATAACTGACTTTAGTGCTTGGGATCAAATAGGCTATATTTCGCAAGAAGTAAGATCTTTTAATAGCAGTTTCCCCGCTACTGTAAAAGAAGTTGTGGGAGCTAGCTTATACCAGGAAATGGGCTTTGTCAAGTTACTAACTGCTAAATTGGAGAATAAAATTGCAGAAACTTTAGAGTTAGTAGATATGTTAGATCATAAGGACAAACAGCTAGGCAAATTATCAGGCGGTCAACAACAAAGAGCTTTTATTGCTCGGACATTAATTACTAACCCGGAGGTTATTTTATTAGATGAACCATTAGTAGGAGTGGATGCTAAAGTACAAGAAGATTTTTATCAGTTAATGGGCTATTTGAATCAGAAGTTAGGGATTACCATCCTTATGATCTCCCATGATATACATATAGTTAGCAATCAAGCTAATAAAGTTGTCTGCTTTGGCGATGGTCAAGTGTTTACTCATCAGACAACCGATTTTGACTATAATACTTATTTAGAAGAACTCAAAGGAACTAGTAGGATGTTAGTACCTGAACATGACCATCAGGTGGTGAAGAATAAATAATGTGGGATATATTTACTTATTCATTTATGCAGCGTGCTTTTATAGTAGGTAATATTGTAGCTATCATCTGTCCGTTAGTGGGTGTCTTTTTAGTGCTGAAAAGATTGTCTTTGATTGGTAATACTTTATCCCATGTAGCCTTAGCTGGAGTAGCTTTAGGAATGATTTTAGGAATTTATCCAGTTTATATGGCGTTGCTAATCTCTATTTTAGCCGCTCTAGGGATTGAACAATTACGCCAGAATTATAAGGATTATGCTGAACTATCACTATCAATTGTTTTAGCAACTGGACTAGGAACAGCTACTGTATTAATTAGTCTCTCCAATAATAGTTCAGGTATCTTTAGTTATCTATTTGGTAGTATTTCTGTAGTCTCTTGGATTGATTTGGCGACTATAATTCCATTAGCACTGCTAATTATAGGCGTAGTAATTTATTTTTACTATGGATTTTTCTTTTTAACTTTTAGTGAAGCAGAAGCTAAGTTAGCTGGAGTACCAGCGACTATGCTAAATACTTTGTTTATTATTCTGGTGGCAGTTACTGTTTCTATTTCGATGCGGATTATTGGTGGTTTATTAGTAGCCTCGTTATTTACTTTACCAGTAGCTGCTGGTTTACAATTAGCTACTAGTTTTAAGAGTACAATCATCTATAGTATATTGTCTGGAGTGGTAGCTGTTAATTGTGGGCTAGTAGTTTCTTTTTATCAGGACTTAGCACCTGGAGGAACTATTATCTTAGCTAGTGTAGCCTGGTTACTAGTAGTTTTTATTTATCAACAGCTTCCATTTAAAATTTGGTCTTGATATTTGGTGTGATTTGTAATATAAGTAGGTAGGGAAAGGAGAAAATTATGGGCCAACTAGCTGTTTGGGAAGAAAAACTAAAGACTAAGGGCATTAAATGTACTAAACAACGTTGTGCTATCTTAAAAGTGCTAGTAGAAAGCGATGTTCCTAAGTCAGCCGAAGAGATATTTACTCAAATAAAGAAGAAGCAGCCTCAACTAAGGTTATCAACTATCTATCGTAATCTAAATTATTTTGTCGGAGAAGACATTGTTCGGAAATTGAAATTTACTACTCAGGCAAGTAG
Organism: Halanaerobaculum tunisiense; assembly: GCF_054657635.1. Classification (NCBI taxonomy): domain Bacteria; kingdom Bacillati; phylum Bacillota; class Clostridia; order Halanaerobiales; family Halobacteroidaceae; genus Halanaerobaculum; species Halanaerobaculum tunisiense. Next base: position 172,439 of record NZ_BAAHYI010000001.1, on the reverse strand, counting down.
ATTTGAGTTAATCACTGAGAAGCATCATCATCATTTAGTCTGTGTTGACTGTAATGAAATTATTCCTCTAGACTGTCCTTTGGAAGAATATAAAGCGGAGTTAAAAAGTAAAACTAGTTATAGGATCACAGAGCATAGAATGAAATTTTATGGTTTGTGTCCTACTTGCCAACAGAAAGCAGGGGGCAATAAAGAATGAACATTAGAAATTATAAATTTAAATTTTTGGCTTCGGATTTATTAGCTGGGCTTTCAGTAGCAGCCTTATCTCTGCCACAGAATATGGCTTATGCTTTAATTGCAGGAGTCAATCCTGTTTATGGTCTGTATACTTCTATAGTATCTAAAATCATAGCTACTGTGGTTGGAGTTTCTAATCATATGATTGTTGGCCCGACTAACTTAATGGCTATGGCTATTGCCAGTAACTTAAATTTTGTCCAACAAGGAAGTTATTTAGAAGCAGTCTTAGTATTAACTTTTTTAGTAGGAGTATTTCAGTTATTATTAGGGATTTTTAAGCTTGGTAATTTAGTAAATTATATTTCTCATTCTGTGATAGTAGGTTTAATTACGGGAACTGCCTTTATTATTGGAGTAGGCCAATTACCTAATTTATTAGAAGTAACTGTAGGTAAGACTCCTAATTTATTTTATACTTTAAAAGTGATTATTAGTAATCTAGGTCAGGTTGATTTAGTGGCTTTATCTTTAGGATTACTAACTATAGCTATAATTTTAATTGGGGAGCAGATTGGAGAAAAGTTTCCTTCTTATTTGTTTGCTATTAGTATTGCTACCTTAGTAGTATATATTTTTAATTTAGGGGATAGTCTGCAAGTTGTAGGTCACCTCCCAGCTTCTTTACCTAAATTTCAGATGTTAGAATTTAATTTTAAGTTGCTAACTAAATTATCTACTAAAGCCTTAGCAGTTGCAATAGTAGGATTGATTCAAACTTTAGCAGTAGTTAAGTCATTGGAAAGTAAAACTGAACAGGAAATAGAGATCAATAAAGAGTTTATTGGGCAGGGGTTAATTAATCTAGGTACTCCTTTTTATAGTGGTTTTGCGAGTGCAGGTTCCTTTACTAATTCTTTTGTTAATTATCAAGCCGGAGCTAAAACTAGACTAGCTGAGTTAGTAGCAGCTATTACTATTGCTTTATTTTTAATTCTCTTTAATCCAGTAGTCCGCTATATTCCAATTACTGGTTTAGCAGCTTTAATAATGATAGTAGCAGTTAAGATGATTGATCGAGAAGAAATAATCCTAAATTTAAAGGCTGATAAAGCTGATTCATTAATCTTTATTGTTACCTTATTTGCTACAATTTTATTACCTCGTTTAGAGTATGCAATTTATTTAGGAGTTTTAATTTCTTTAGTAGTAGTAGTTAAAGAAAGTAGTAAAGTTAAAATGGAACAGATGAGCTATGATGAAGATTCTGATACTAAATTATCCTATAAAGAGCCCGAAGAGGTAACTAAAGATGAATATGTAGTACTTGATATAGCAGGTGACTTAAATTTTAGTGCAGCTGATAATTTAAAAAAAGAATTAAATTCTTTAGAGGCTAAAGGATTTGTAATTAGAGTTAAAAATATCGACCGGATTGATTTGACATCAGTTAAAGAATTAGAGAAATTTATTTCTAAAGTCCAAGCCGATAAGCAACAGGTATTATTATCTGGAGTAGGGGAAGATAAATATGAAATATTAAATGAATTAGGAATTATTTCTCAAGTAGGAGAAGAAAATGTTTTCTATACTCAAGATGAATTTTTGTCTTCCACTATTGATGCTGTTGAATCGGCTGAAAATGAAGAAGTAGAAGGTAAAGAAGGTGATAACAATTAGTCAATTAAGCGAAAAGTTAGCAAATATTAATTTACAAGATGTAAAGGATGATTTAAGGGCTGGGTTATCGGTAGCAGCTCTTGCTTTACCCCAAAATATGGCTTATGCTTTAATTATAGGGATTAGTCCAATTTATGGGCTGTATACTTCTATAGTTTCGATGTTAATAGGTAGTATAGTAGGAGCTTCTAATTATATGATTGTAGGACCTACTAACTTAATGGCTATGGCTATTGCTAGTAATTTAAGTTTTGTTGCGGAGGAAAACTATTTATCAGCTATACTATTGTTAACATGCTTGGTAGGAATCTTCCAGTTTCTATTTGGGATGTTGAGATTAGGCAATTTAGTTAATTACATTTCTCATTCAGTAATAGTAGGTTTAACTTCTGGTACTGCTTTAATTATTGCTGTGGGGCAAGTGGAAAATTTATTAGAGTTAGCAGAAGTTAGAGGAATTAATTTATTTTTAAAATTTTATTCTATTATTAATCAATTAGAAACTGCTAATTTATGGGCTTTGGTTTTAGGAATTACGACTATAATTAGTATTTTGTTATTTAAAAGAATAAATGATAAATTGCCGTCTTATCTACTAGGGATTATTATTCCTACTATAGTTGTTTATTTCCTTAATTTAGAGAGTCAAGTTGAGATTGTAGGTAGTTTACCATCTGCTATTCCTACTTTTAATTTATTTGATCTTAATATGGAATTAGGGCTTGATTTATGGAGTAAAGCATTATCAGTTGCTATTATTGGATTAATCCAAACGCTAGCTATTGTTAAATCGCTAGAGGATAGATCTGAGGAAGAAGTAGATGTTAACCAAGAATTTATAGGACAAGGAATTATTAATTTTATATCTTCCTTTTTTAATTGCTTTGCAAGTGCAGGTTCTTTTACTAATTCTTTTGTTAATTATCAGGTAGGAGCTAAAAGCAGATTGGCAGAATTTTTTACTGCTTTAGCTATTATGTTATTTATGTTTGTATTTGATAAAGTAGTATTTTATGTACCAATTGCTAGTCTGGCTGGTTTAATAATGTTAGCTGCCTATCAAATGTTTGATATTCAAGAAATAATTAGAGTTTTTCATACTACTAGATCTGATGCTGTAATTTTTGTAGTTACTTGTTTAGCTGTTATTACGTTACCTAGTTTAGAATATGCAATTTATTTAGGAGTTTCTATCTCCTTGTTAATTGTTTTAAGAGAAAGTAGTAAAGTTAACCTGTATCCAATGGATTATAGTGACCAGGCGGATAATAAATTAGCTGAAAAAGAATTAGAGGAAGTGGATCAAGATAATAATTATTTAGTTGTTAATGTAGCAGGAAATCTACATTTTAATGCAGCTGATAATCTTAAAGACGAATTAGATGAGATTTATAAAGAAGAACAGACTTTTATTATTAGAATGCGTGATATTGAAAAAATTGATTTAACTGCTATTAAGGAATTGGATAAATTTATTGTAAAGGTCCAAAATAATGATGGAGATGTTTTATTATCTGGTTTAGGAAGTGATGTATATAATTCTTTAGATAATTTTGGGATTGTATCTAAGATAGGAAAGAAAAATATTTTTCATTCCCAAAGTGAAATTTTGTCTTCAACTATTGAAGCTGTAGAGACAGCTGAAGATGACAAAGAAAGCAATTAGAAATTATTTATTTAAGCATTTGGGAGCTAATATAGTCTAATCGGATTTTTGTGTTTGACTTTCTAGGAAATAATTGTTAGTATTTTAATGGAAAATAAGATAAAAGCAGAGGGAAGTAAATTAATCTGAATCGCTAAGCTGAAAAGTAGTGGTTCAGATTTTTTTATTATCTGATTAGGAGGAGATATTAAAGTGGATTTTACAGAGATCAGTCAAACCTGGGATTGTACTGGAGAAGAATGGAATGATTGGCAGTGGCAACTGGAAAATAGCATTACTACAGTAGAAGAGTTACAGACTAAATTTGCTATTTCAGATACAGAAGCTAGTCAGATTAAAGAAGCAGCTGATATTTTTCCGATGTCAATTACTCCTTATTATGCTTCATTGATTGATTTTGCTGATCCGTTATGTCCTATTAAGCAACAAGCTGTCCCCCATAAATTTGAGTTAAAAAAATCTAATTATGAAATGGAGGATCCACTTCACGAGGATGAAGATTCTCCTGTAGATGGTTTAACTCATCGCTATCCTGATCGAGTCTTGTTATTAGTTACTAATAAGTGTTCTATGTTCTGTCGACATTGTACTAGAAAAAGAAAAGTAGGTGAGGATGAGGGGTTAGTTAATCGCGAAGAAATAGAAGCGGGAATTGACTATATTAGAAATACTCCGCAAGTAAGAGATGTTCTATTATCTGGAGGCGATCCCTTACTATTAGATGAAGATCTATTAGAGGAAATCATTCAGGAGTTATACGAAATTCCTCACGTGGATATTGTCCGAATTGGTAGTAGAATACCAGTTGTGCTACCGCAGAGGATTAATGATTCTTTAGTAGATATGTTAGAGAGATTAAATCGGGAAGTTGGCTCTGTCTGGATTAATACCCATTTTAATCATGAAAAAGAGATTACTCCGGAATCAGAAAAAGCACTAGCTAAGTTAGCTAATGCGGGGGTCCCGTTAGGTAATCAAACAGTTTTGCTAAAGGATGTTAATGATTGTCCTGAAATTATTAAGAATTTAATGCATAAATTAGTCGAAAATAGAGTTCGGCCTTATTATATGTATCAGTGTGATTTATCCCGGGGAATTGAACATTTTAGAACACCAATTTCTAAAGGAATAGAGATTATGGAGCATTTAATCGGGCATACTTCTGGTTTTGCTGTACCTCGTTATGTAGTTGATGCTCCTGGAGGTGGCGGTAAGATTCCAGTCAGTCCCAATTATTTATTGTCTAATTCTAATCGAAAGACTATTTTGCGTAACTTTGAAGGAACAATTTCTGTCTATACTGAACCAGAGGATCAGGAGTGTAATTGTCCTCCAGACTGTACTATCTGTGATAATCCACTAGAGGATGAAAAAGCTAAGCAAGAAGAAGTTGGTTTACAACAGCTATTCTCTGAAGAGAATGATACTATTAGTTTACAAAGTAGTGAGCGGGATTATGGAAATAATGAGGAATAATGATTCTAAATTAGAGGTTACTGGAGAGGATTATCAGGCCCAAGTTAATTTATCTCCTTTAAACCAACGGATAGTAATTAAGAATTATCAAGGATTTAATCTAGCCGGTTTGAGAGAAAAATTAGTTGCTTTAGCCCAGGAGAATGATTTTACTAAGATCTGGGCCAAGATACCTTGTGCTGCTCAAGATGATTTTAGAGCAGTTGGTTTTGAGACGGAAGCCATAATTGACCAGTTTTACCCCACTGCTGATGCAGCTACAATAGCTTATTATTTATCTGATCAACGCCGAACTAGAGAAAATAAAGCTCAAAATGAAGAGTTATTAACAGAAGTCCAGCAGTTACCTACTAAAGATAGCCAAGAATTACCTAAAGAGTATCAGTTTAAGGTAGCTGAAAACTCAGATATTCCAGAGTTGGCCCAGTTATATGCTGAAGTTTTCTCCTCTTATCCTTATCCTATTGATCAGGAAGAATATTTAAAAAAGATGATGGATCAGGATGTTATTTATGGTATGGTATATCAAGGATCAAATTTAGTAGCTGCTGCAGCAGCAGAGACTATACTTGCCTATCAGAATGCTGAGATGACTGATTTTGCTACTTTACCTCAGGTTCGGGGACAAGGATTAGCTAGTTATTTATTGCAGAGATTAGAGGAAGAGCTTAAGGATAGAGATTATAGATCACTATATACTATTGCTCGGGGCCAGATATATGGTGTTAATAAGATCTTTAGTCAGGCTGGTTATCAATATAAAGGAACTTTAATTAAAAATTGTAATATTGCTGGGGGATTAGAGGATATGAATCTCTGGTGTAAAGTAATCGGTTAAGTTTTAGCTTAAGATTGATTTTAAGTGGGGGCGTTGGCCCCTTTTTTATTTTCTCTAAGTTGTAAATAGAAAACTAACTTGGGGTAGCGGAGAAGAATACTTCATTGTAGAAAAATAATTTACTATACTTTTTAATAGGATTAACTTGATAATTATGATTTTGGAATATTGTAAAATATTTATTAGTTGTTCGAATATATGATCCATTATCAATTAGATCCATAAATTGATTATTAAGTTGGCTATTGGAAACGAAATGTGGTTCAATAGCTAGTATCTTTCCTGTTGGAGTCAATATCCGTTGTAGTTGCGGTAAAATTTCCTTTATTTCTGCTCTAGACATATGATGTAAGACGGCTATAAGAAGAACATAGTCAATTGAATTAGGCGGTAAGTTTAAGTGGTTTTCTGTTAAAACGAGAAATTGATAATTAGGATGTAGATTAGTAGCATAGTTAATTCTTTGTTGGTCTGGATCTACTCCTAGATAATGATCTGGATTAAAGATAGGACAAGTTGCTCCAATTCCACAGCCAAAATCTAGTATTTCTTTATCCTGAAAAGTAAAGTTGTTTGTTAGAAGATTATTAATATATATGTTTGTTAACCATTTAGGGCGCACAAGCCAGTGGTATAGCTGAGGGGGTAAGTTCATTATTTCATCCTTTCTTTATAAAGTTAGTAATAGTTAAATGACAGGCGGCAATTAGTCCTCCTATTATATCAGCAACTAAATCCAAATTTGTATCAATTAATCCGTTTTGCATAGGAGGATTTAAATTGAATCCTAGATCAATTAAAAATTCTATTAATTCAAAACTGGTTCCTAAACTAATTCCTAATAATATTATAAATATAAATTTATAAGTTTGGGAAAGTATTGGTTTGTTGATTATTTGATTTAATAATAAATAAGTGAAAAGAGTAAAAGCATAAGTACCCAAGATATGTAGTAGAATATCAAAAACTGAAAATTTATTGTAAAAATCAAGATATTGGCCTACTAAAATATGGATTATTAGAGTTAAAAACACCATTGTTTTAGTATAATCATCTAGCTGGAGATTTGATTTAATTTCTATAACCGTATAACTTAACCACAAAGCGGTAATAACAATTATCTCATATAGAATACTATAATTTTGGTGTCCAATGGTTTGGATTCCGATTATTATTTTATCCATTTTTTCACTTCCTATTATCTAATATAACCTGATTAGGAGTAATTATAATTTTCAGAAAATTGTTACTTTTATAATTATGTTGTATTTTTATTCACTGGTATGTATAATGATACTAACAAAGATGAAATGAAGCTTCAGTTAATTATATATTAGGGGGAATTAAAAATGAAAGATGATATTAATAAGGTAGTAATGGCTTATTCGGGTGGCTTAGATACATCAGTAGCGATTAAATGGTTACAGGATAAATATGATGTAGAGGTTGTTACTTATTCAGCTGATGTAGGACAGAATGAACCTCTAGCTCCAGTTAAGGAGAAAGCTTTAGAAACAGGGGCAGTGGCAGCTTATGTTGATGACTTAAAAGAAGAATTTTTAACTGAGTATGCTTTTAAGGGCTTACAAGCAGGAGCAATTTATGAGGATAAGTATCCGTTAACTACTGCTTATTCACGACCATTAATCGCTAAGAAAATGATTGAAGTAGCTAAGAAAGAAGGAGCTGATGCAGTAGCTCACGGTTGTACAGGAAAAGGAAATGATCAAGTACGATTTGATGTCTCTTTTCAGGCTTTAAGCCCAGGGATTGAAATTGTAGCTCCTTTAAGAGAATGGGAATTTGATTCTCGAGCTGAGCAGATTGAATATGCCCAGGAAAAAGGAATTCCAGTAGGAGCAACTAAAGAAAGTCCTTATAGTATAGATAGAAATATGTTAGGAGTTAGTATTGAATGTGGTGTTTTAGAAGACCCGGCTTGTGAACCACCAGCAGAAGTCTATCAAATTACTACAGCTCCAGAAGAGGCTCCAGATGATCCAGAATATGTAGAACTTTCCTTTAAAGAAGGAGAGCCTGTTGCTTTAAATGGAGAAGAATTAGATCCAGTTAGTCTAGTAAATCAATTAAATGAACTAGCAACTAAGCATGGAGTAGGCAGAATTGATATGGTGGAAAACAGATTAGTAGGAATTAAGTCGCGAGAAATTTATGAAGTTCCAGCTTATACAGTTTTATTACAAGCTCATAGTGAATTAGAAGATTTAACATTAGATAGAGAAACAGCTCATTATAAACAAGCAATAGCTGATAAATATTCTGAAATTGTTTATTATGGCCAGTGGTTTTCGCCCCTTAAAAAGGCTCTAGATGCTTTTGTTAACCAGACACAACAGTATGTCAATGGAACAGTTAAAGTTAAATTATATAAAGGAAATTGTACAGTAGTAGGAAGAGAGTCTAAGGATTCTTTATACCAGGAGAACTTAGCTACTTATGAGAAATCTGATACTTTTAGTCATCAGTCTGCCGAAGGATTTATTGAGTTATTTGGTTTACCTCTTAAAGTTAATAGCAAGGTGCATAATAAATAATAACTGCGAGGTAAAAAATATGAAATGTAAAATTAAAAAGGCAGGGCTAGAAGATAGTAAACTAGTTTTTGATTTAACTAAGCAGGCTTTCCAAGATTATTTGGGTCCTGCTTTTTCTTCTCTAGTTCCTGCTTTAGAAGAGAGTAGAGAGGATGTAGTAGAGGATATTAAGAGCAAGGAAGTATTACTTGCTTATGTAGAGGGCCAACCTGCTGGTTCAGTCCGGTTTTATCCTATCAATGATGGCGAGTACTGTTTAAGTCGCCTAGGGGTTTTAGATAGCTACCAAGGTCATCAAGTAGGCCACAAGTTAATTAAAGCAGTGGAGCAGCGAGTAAAAGATAAAGGTGGCCAAGAGGTAATACTGTATTCTGCTTATAGAAAGAAAGAATTGCTTAAGTTTTATCAAAGTTTAGATTATCAGATAGTTAAAATCAGAGAAGATGATGATTATACACGAGCAAAATTAAAGAAGGAATTGAGGGTTGAGAGTAGAGAGTGGAGAATTGAGAGTTGGATTTGATTTTTAAACTATCAATTCTCAATTATAAACTGTAAACTATAAAGGTTAGGGTGATAACATGAAGTTATGGGATGGTCGATTTGCAGCTGAAACTGATAAACTATTAGAAGAATTTAATGCCTCAATTGGTTTTGACTATAAATTAGCCCAGTATGATATCCAAGGTAGTATTGCTCATGCAAAAATGTTAGCTAAATGTGGGATTATAACCGAAGAAGAGAAGGATACAATAATAGCTGGGTTACAGGAAATTTCAGAAGAGATAAAACAGGGCGAGTTTGAGTTTAAGGTTGAACTAGAAGATATTCATATGAATATTGAACATCGTTTAACAGAAAAGATAGGAGAAGTAGGAGGCAAGTTACATACAGCCCGGAGTAGAAATGACCAAGTAGCGTTAGATGTTAGATTATATCTCAAAGATCAACTCGAGCAGATTCAAGAATTAATTATGCAGTTCCAAGAAGTTTTATTAGAGGTAGCCCAAGAAAATATAGATTTAATTATGCCTGGTTATACTCATTTACAACGAGCCCAGCCAATTAGATTAAGCCATCACTTATTAGCTTATCAACAAAAGTTAAAACGTGACCAACAGCGGTTAGAAGACTGTTATAAACGAGTTGATGTTCTACCATTAGGTGCTGGAGCATTAGCAGGGACTAAATTTGCTATTGATCGCGAATTTGTAGCTCAGGAATTAGATTTTTCTCAAGTAAGTCATAATAGTTTAGATGCAGTTAGTGATCGTGATTTTGTGCTTGAGTTTTTAGCAGCAGCTTCGACAACTATGATGCACTTAAGCCGCTTTAGTGAAGAACTTATCCTCTGGGCTTCAGCAGAGTTTGAATTTGTTGAGATAGCTGATGCTTTCTGTACCGGAAGTAGTATTATGCCTCAGAAGAAGAATCCTGATATTCCTGAGTTAGTTCGCGGTAAGACAGGACGAGTTTATGGTAATTTAATTCAGCTATTAACTACTATGAAGGGGCTTCCTTTAGCTTATAATAAGGATATGCAAGAGGATAAAGAAGGACTATTTGATACAGTAGATACACTTAAGCTAAGTTTAGAAGTGATGAGTAGGATGTTAGCCAATACTGAATTTAAGAAAGATAAGATGAAAGAAGCAACAGAAAAAGGATTTGTGAATGCTACTGATGTAGCTGATTATTTAGTTGAGCAGGAGATTCCCTTTAGACAAGCCCATGAGATAGTAGGACAGATAGTTTATTACTGTCTGGAGCAAGACCAGAAATTGTCGGATTTAAGTTTAGAAGAATGGCAGGAATTTTCAGAAGTGTTTAATGAGGATATTTACCAAGCAATTGATATTGAAAATTGTGTTGATGCGCGAGATATAATTGGTGGTCCAGCTAAAGAAGAAGTCTGTAAAGTGATCAAGCAAGAACAAGAAAATATAAATTAAGAAGTGGACTACAGAATTTAATTCTGTAGTTCTTTTTTTATTATTGAATTTAAATTAAGGATAAATTACCAGTGTATCAATGATTGATTTGGATAATTCAGTAGTTTGTTATATAATATAATATGAGAAATTAATATTAGAAAGGAGATAAATTATGGCTAAGGATAATAAGTATAGAACTAATAAAATTAAACAAGAACACACCATAATTGAAGATGTGTTACCTTTATTACAAAAATTATCTCAATTATCTATAATACAGAGTATTATTCCCGGTAGAATCAATCAACGAGGTGGTAGTGGGATGCCTGCTCACCTTAAATTAAAGTATGATACTCCTAGCGGAATTAAGATTTTAGCTAAAAATAGTTCTTCAGTCCAGGAAGTATTTGTAGTAACTGATGATTCGGAACAAGCTATTCAACTAATGAAACAAAATGAATTAGTTAAATAAAGTTAGGAATTAAGGATAGAGATTTAATGAGGAGGTGCAGGATGAAAAATTGGCCTCAGATTGTTCTAGTAAGTGCTTTATTTGTTTGTTTAATAGGTTTTATTTCTGTTGCTAATGCTAATAGATTACCCTTTGAGAATTATAAATTAGCAGTGCAGTCTTTTGAGAATAAAAATTTAGATCAGGCTAAGAGTTATTTAGATGAAGTTATTTTAAAAGATTTTTCTTCATCTAATTATCTAGCTAAGTCTATTTATTTAAAGAGTATTATCTTAGTTAGTGAGATTAATAAAGATTTAAAATTAAATGAAACTTTTAAACAAGGTAGAGAGCAAATTCCTATTTCGCAAGAGGAAAAGAGACAGCAATTTAAAATGCAGGCTAAAGACTATCAGTTACAGGCGGAAAGAAAAGTAGATACTTTAATAGGTTTAGCTAATTATTTAGTTTCTAATTTACCTCCTTTAGAACTGAATTTAGATTATCCTTCGCAGGTAGGTAATTATAATCCAGCTAAAGTAACTGATATCAAGCAGGGTACTAGTCCTAAGCAAGATAATTTAGAGAAGTTAGAAGAAGACCTATTATCTAAACAGATTAATCGTTATCTCCAACTATCATTAGGTTTAAAAGGCTTTGGCAATGTTTCTGTAATTAGAGCCAACAAAGGAGATAACTTGTATAAATTAGCTAAACAATATAATGTGCCATTTCATATGATATTAAGTGCTAACGATCAGCTAACAGATCCTGATGAACTTTATCCAGGAGAGAAGATATATATTCCCCAAGTGGATAATGCGTATCTAGATTATCCAGCTTATTTTTATTATCTATCACAACTTTCTTATCAAGTAAATCCGAGCCGGAAAGAAGATATTATGCGGTTAGTAACTAAAGCTTATCAATTAACTAATCAACAGAATGAATCAGTTGATAAAAAAGATACTAAGCAGTTGACTAATAAAATCAATTTAGAGGAGTATGACCGAACAATTGAAGAACAGTCTAGTTTAATAGCTAAACAACAACAAGAACTCCAAGAACTTAAAAAGAAGTATGATCAATTGTTACAACGATTAAAAGAATTAAAGTCTGAAGAGGATGAAGAAAACGAAGAAGATTCTGATCCAGAAACTACTATTCTTGAAGAAGATACAGCTGATGAATATAATGTAGAGCAGGGCCCACTTGATTATTAGTATTTCAGATAATTAGTTTCTGCTTGTTTAATCTTGTTTTCCGTTTCAAGTAATAAATCTTGTTTCATTTTACGGGGGGGGACAGGAATATTCAATTTCCGCTTGTAGCTTTTGTAAAGCTTCAAACCTAATGAAACAATTATCGATTTCTTGAATCTCTCTTAGCTTTTGATATAAGTAATTATAAGTTTGCTCTACTATGTGACTCATAGTTAAATTCCTCCTTTAGGGTTAGTAAGCTACTTTTAAACATTATATATAATGTTTCCATTTTTGTTAAACTTTTTTACTAATTATTATTTTAGTATGTAATTAAGAGGTTATAATGTAAAGGAGGGCAGTTATGAAAAAGTATATTGGTTTTTTGTCTATAATCTATATAATAGTTAGCATTATTAAGTTAAAGGATGCAAAGAAGAGTTTTCGCCGGCATAAAGAGGAATTTAAGGAAATGAAGCAGCAATTACAGACAGTTGGGCAACAGAGCAATCCTTTTTTGATGATGAAGTTCACTAGTTTTATATTTTATTTTTTCTTAATTTTATATTATGTAGCAAATATAGTTTTATTTAATAATTATCCACTACTGAATGTTATTAGTTATATTTTAATTTTTGTAGGGATATTTAAATTAGGGCAGAAGTTATTGATTAATTCAGTGGAGGATTTTGAGCAGTTTAAAGAGGTTAATCGGCAAAGTTACTATCAGAAACGAAAGATTAATTTTATTTTAGGATTGCTTGAGTTTGCTTATGCTTTTAATGCTCTATCTTTATTAAGTTTTTATCATTAAGGTAGCCCAGAAATATAGGCTACCTTCTTATTTTTTGGTTAAATTCTTTAGTGTTAATAATAGCTTTAAGGAGGCTAATAACACCCTCTAGTTCATCTTCTTTGATATAATGTACATCATTGAATTTCTGCTGCTGAATTTTTTCTAGATCTCCTGCAATTTCTTTTAGTCCGTTTAGGTCTGTATAATCTAGCATATTATACCCTCCTTAATTAAATTGAAAGGCTTATTTATAGCATTAGTTAAAAACGTTGTAATAATGTTAGAAAAAATAGTCTTAGGTGGTAGAAGTAATAATTGTAGTTAAAAAAGGATTTTTAGTGATTTATATTGAAAAAGATAAGTTGATGTTATAAAGTGAAATAGGATGGAATAAATATTAATTTTAATTTTTAGTAAATAAGGCAAGCTATTAGTGGAAGGGTGAAAAAAATGTTACAAGTTGGATTATTAACGCTAGGTTGTGCTAAAAATGAAGTTGATTCTGAAATCATGCTGGGTTTAATAGCAGAAGCAGGTTATCAAATTACAGAGGATTATAAAGCAGCTGATGTATTAATCGTTAATACTTGTGGCTTTGTTGCTGATGCCAAAGAAGAATCAATTAATAGTATTTTACAATTAGCTGAATATAAAGAAGAAGGAAATTGTGATTTGTTAATAGCAACAGGTTGTTTAGTTCAAGGTTATAATCAGGAGCTAGCTACAGAAATACCAGAAATAGATGCTTTATTAGGTACTGGAGATTTTGATGAAATTGTAGAGGTGATAGAAGAATCTTTAGCAGGGGCTAAAAAAGTTAAAGTTGGTGATCCGGACTTTGATTATGACCAAGAATTACCTAAGAACACTTTAACTTCTGGTCATACAGCCTATGTTAAGATTGCTGAAGGATGTAATAATTTTTGTTCTTATTGTGTAATTCCTCAATTGCGAGGAAGGTTAAGAAGTAGGTCACTAGAAAGCATAGTGACTGAAGTAGAGGATTTAGTGGAGCAAGGAGTAACAGAGATTAATATTATTGCTCAGGATATTACTCAATATGGCATTGATCGTTATGGAGAAGCTAGATTAGTGGAATTGCTTAAGAGATTAGTTGCTATTGAAAAAGTTACTTGGTTGAGATTGTTGTATGCTTATCCAACTCGTGTCAGTGATGAATTAATTGAGTTGATTGCGCAAGAGGATAAGATTTGTAATTATCTTGATTTACCAGTTCAACATGCTGATGCAGAAATCAGACGCAAGATGAATCGTAATGGTGATAAAGAAGAAATTTTAGCAGTGATTAATAAATTACGACAGCAGATTCCTGATATTGCTTTAAGAACGTCAGTGATTGTAGGCTTTCCGGGAGAAACTCCAGATCAGTTTGCTAATTTATTGGAGTTTATTAAACAGGCTGAATTCGATCGTTTAGGAGCTTTTACTTATTCTCAAGAAGAAGGAACTGAGGCAGCAAAGTTACCTAATCAGATTTCAGAGTCTAAAAAGGAAGAGCGATACGATAGGGTAATGCAACTGCAACAGGATATTTCCCAACGTCGTAACCAACAATTAGTAGGTAAAGAAGTAGAAGTGTTAGTAGAAGAAGTACAATCTCAAGAGCCTAGAATTATGGTGGGCAGAAGTCAGAGAGAAGCTTCAGATGTTGATGGGGTTATCTATATTAACGATACTACTGCTCAGATAGGAGATTTAATTAAAGTAAGGATTACTACAGCATATGAATATGATTTAATGGGAGTGGAGATAGAATGAATTTTAATTTACCAAATAAGATTACTTTATTTCGGATAGTCTTAATTCCGGTTTATATGGTTTTTTTATTACATGATTTTGGTCTGCCTTATAGCCAGTATTTTGCTTTAGGTGTGTTTGTAATTGCTGCTGCAACGGATGGACTTGATGGTTATTTAGCTCGTAAGCGGGATTTGATTACTAATTTTGGAAAATTCATGGATCCTTTAGCTGATAAATTATTAATTTCAGCAGCTTTAGTTGCTTTTGTGGATTTAGGGGTTATTTCAGCTTGGCCAGTAGTAATTATTATTGGACGTGAATTTGCGGTGACTGGTTTAAGAGTATTAGCAGCTTCAGAAGGTATTGTAATTGCTGCTAGTAATTTAGGTAAATATAAAACAAATGCTCAAATTTTTGCTATCATTGCTTTAACTTTAGGTTTATCCCTGGGCCAAATATTATTATGGATTGCTGTTTTGTTAACAGTAATTTCAGGAGCAGATTATTTAATTAATTCTAAGGAAGTGATTAAGGGGGATAGCAATGAATAACTGGATTAAATTATTGGCGACAGGATTTAAAAGTGGTTTAATCCCTACAGCTCCGGGAACAGCAGGAACTGTAGTAGGTGCAATTTTATTAGCTTTAGTTATGCAATTAGGAATAGTAGATCCAGTTGGTTTTCCCTTAGTATTTATTTTAGTGATTCCTGGAACTTATATTGCTCATCAAGCTGAAGCTATCTATGGAGAAAAAGATGCACCTCAAATTGTGATTGATGAGATTGTAGGATTAGTAGTAGCAATGTATGGTTTAGGAATGAATATGTTAATCCCAGCTTTTATTTTATTTAGGATCTTTGATATTTATAAGCCCTATCCACTAAATAAATTACAGGAGTTTCGAGGTGGAGTAGGTATTATGTTAGATGATCTTGGAGCTGGGATTGTGGCTAATATATTATTAAGAATAATTATTCATTTTGTTTAGAGTACAGCAGTAATGTTGTACTCTTTTTTTATTAGTAGCAGGAAAAGCTAAGGCTAGTAAGAAAGCTATTGATAGTAATGGAGGGATAAGATGAAAGTAGGAGTTATTGGGCTGGGGAATATAGCTGAGAAAGCATATTTGCCAGTTATTGGGACCAGAGAAGATCTTTAGTTAGTTTTGGCTACGCGTAATCAGGATCGACTCAATCATTTTGCTAATAAGTATAATGTACAGCAGACGGTACAGTCAATTGAAGAGTTAATCAAAATTGATGTAAAAGCAGTTT
The DNA here is from genome assembly GCF_054657635.1 of Halanaerobaculum tunisiense. Lineage (NCBI taxonomy): Bacteria > Bacillati > Bacillota > Clostridia > Halanaerobiales > Halobacteroidaceae > Halanaerobaculum > Halanaerobaculum tunisiense. The sequence goes on along the minus strand of NZ_BAAHYI010000001.1, from coordinate 156,624 downwards.
TTGTCCATGTAGCTACTGTAGCCCACGTAGAAATTGTAAAAAAATTATTAATGAATGATATTCATGTTTATCTAGATAAACCAATATCTAATCATTACCAAGAATCTAAAAGAATTGTGGAATTAGCGGAAGAAAGAAATTTAAAATTAATGATAGGTTTTAATCGGAGACGAGTTCCGCTGTATCAAAGGTTACGAGAAGTAGATGGAGAGAGAATTATTACTTTACAGAAAAATAGATTTGCTGACCCAGGAAAAGTGCGGAGCAAAATTTATGATGATTTTATTCACATAGTAGATACTTTAAGATTTTTAGCTGGGGAAAATATAACTGATTTTACTGTAGATGCTGTCGTCAAAAATAATCTATTGCACCAAATTATGATTAAGTTAGATGGGCCAACTTCTACAGCAATAGGGATTATGAATCGAGATAGTGGTAAGAATGAAGAAGTAGCTGAGGTTATAGGAGCTAAGCAAAAGTTGATAGTTAAGGACTTAGTAGAATTAATTGAGTATCAAAATGAGGAAGAAAAAATAAGCAAAGGGGATTCTTGGGATCCAGTATTATATAAGCGAGGTTTTATGCAAATTGTAGATGAATTTTTAGAAGTGGTTAGAAGAGATAAGGACACTACACAAGCTACTCGAGATGCTTTAAAAAGTCATAAGTTATGTGAAGAAATCATCCAAGAAATTAGAGATTAAATTCAGGAGTGTAAAGGGAATTCCTTTTGCACTCTTTTTTTATTTCAATATTGATATAATGCTAACTTTTTATTAAAAAGTTAGCTAGGTTATTGAATAAAAGATATTACTTTTACTATTACAAATTAATTATTCAACAAGGTGATAATTTAAATGAAAAATAATTTTATATTTATGAAACCAAATTAAATTTTTCTAGAGAAAAGGTTGATTTTATCGGTGAAATTTAGTATGATAACAATTGAGATATTGTTATATAATTCACTAATGATCTAAAAAAGTGTCAATATCAGAGTTAAAGAATCTTTAGTTAGAGTTTGGTTGTAATTTCATAAAAATGAATTTAAGTTCATAATGAAAAAATAGGAGGCCGCTTATGATTGATGATGTTGGTAAAAGGATCAAGAAACTAAGGAAGAATAATAATCTAACTTTACAAGATTTAAGTGCTAAGACTGACCTATCTGTTGGATTTTTGTCACAATTGGAAAGAGGTCTAACTACAGTAGCAATTGATGTCTTAGAGAATATAGCTCAAGAATTAAATGTAAATTTAACTTACTTTTTTGATTCTCAATCAGCAGAAAGTGATGACCAGATTGTAATGCGCAATTATGAAAATGAAGTATTTCAAGTGGATAATAATCAGATTGTTCATTATCATTTGACCAAGAATGTTAAGAATAAAGACATTTTACCTAGATTAATTAAGATTTTACCCAAAAAAGAACAGGAAGAGATTAATACTTACCAACATGAAGGTGAAGAATTCATCTATGTTCTAGAAGGAATAGTGACCTTAATAGTAAATGATAAGGAATATGATTTATATCCTGGTGATAGTGCCTATTATAGTTCTAATACTACACATAACTGGACTAACCGTACCAATAAAGTAGCTAAACTGCTATTTATCAATACTCCTAATGTATTTCAAGAGAATGATTAAGTTAAGGGGGCGATATTCAAATAGGCTATGGTGGCAAAAGTCATAATTAAGGAGGTGATTTAGTGGAACAGGGCAGAATTATTAATTTGCAAAAGTATTCGATTCATGATGGAACTGGAATTCGAACTACTCTTTTCTTTAAAGGCTGTCCACTAAACTGCTGGTGGTGTCATAATCCTGAAAGTCAAAGCCGAGAACCTGAAATTATGTTCTATGCTGACAAATGCATAGGTTGTGGTACCTGTGTTAAGCGGTGCTCTGTTAATGCAATTGAGATTAAGGCTGATCGTCCAGTGGTCGATCAAGAGGAATGTACTCTCTGTGGCAGATGTGCTGATTTTTGTTATAATCAAGCTCGAGAGTATGTGGGCAAGGAGATTACAGTGGCTGAATTAGTAGAAGAAGTGCTAAAGGATGAAATTTTTTATGAGGAGTCCGGTGGGGGAGTTACTTTTTCTGGTGGTGAACCTTTAATGCAGATTGATTTTTTAGTTGAATCATTAACTGCCTGTAAAAGCCGGGGGCTTCATACGGCAGTAGATACCAGTGGCTATGCTCCATGGGAGGATTTAGAACGAATATTGGATAAAGTAGATGTCTTTCTTTATGATCTTAAGTTGATGGATAATGAGGCGCATAAAAAGTATATCGGTGTTTCTAATGAATTGATCCTTAAGAATTTAGAGAGATTATCTGCTGAAGGTAGTAATATATTTATTCGAATACCTCTTATAGCTGGAGTGAATGATAATCAGCAGAATATATTAGATAGTATAGAATTTTTAGCAGACTTAAATATCAGTCAAGTTAATCTCTTGCCGTATCATGAATTAGGACAGGATAAACATAAAAGATTGGGGATGGAATGTAAAAGTGGAGAGTTAGAGCGGCCGTCTGAGCAACGGATATCTGAAATAAAAAGTAGGTTTGTAAAATCCAATTTCAAAGTAGAAATAGGGGGTTAACTAATTATGAAGACAGAAAGAGTTAAAAAATTACGCGAACAGAGTCTGAATGCTGTTCCTCGTATTTCAATGGAGCGAGCTAAGATAGTTGATGAAGTCTATAAGGAGTATCAGGGTACTGTTTCAACTCCTGTTTTGCGAGGGTTAGTATTGAAGGAGTTAATGTCTCAAAAGGAACTTTGTATTAATGAAGGGGAGTTAATAGTAGGTGAACGAGGCGAAGAACCAGCCGCAACTCCTACCTATCCTGAACTATGCTGTCATACTGTTGAAGATTTAGATATTATGGATCAGAGGGATAAAATTTCGTTTAAAGTAAGTGAAGAAGATAAAAAGTTTCAAGAAGAGCAAATAATTCCTTACTGGGAAAAAAGATCGATGCGACATACTATTTTGGAGAATATGACTGATAAGTGGAAGGAATGTTATGAAGCTGGCATTTTTACAGAGTTTATGGAACAGCGAGGTCCAGGCCATACTGTTTGTGATGGCAAGATTTATCAGAAGGGCTTTTTGGATTTCAAAGAGGAGATTGAAGAATCGATAGCCAATCTTGATTTTCATAATGATGATGAAGCTTTAGATAAAAAGGAACAGCTTAAGGGGATGAGTATTGCTTGTGATGCAATAATGATTTTGGGTGAGCGTTATGCAGAATTAGCTCAAGAAAAAGCGGCTGTAGAGGAAGATCCTACTCGAAAAGAGGAATTATTAGAAATAGCAGAAGTATGTCGCCGTGTTCCAGCTAGGGCACCGAGAACTTTTCGAGAAGCTCTACAGATGTATTGGTTTGTTCATTTAGGTGTTATTTCTGAATTAAATCCTTGGGATGCCTTTAATCCAGGAAGATTAGACCAGCATCTGTATCCTTTTTATCAACAAGCAGTGAAAGAAGGATCATTAACTCGTGAGGAGGCCGAAGAATTACTGCAGTGTTTCTGGGTTAAGTTTAACAATCAGCCTGCACCTCCTAAAGTAGGTATTACAATGAAAGAAAGTAGTACTTACACTGATTTTGCTAATATTAATAACGGTGGCTTAAAGCCTGATGGGACAGATGGTGTTAATGAGGTCAGTTATTTAATTCTTGATGTAATAGATGAAATGAGACTGTTACAGCCTAGTTCTAATGTTCAAATCAGCAAGAAGACACCACAGAAATTTCTTAAGCGTGCCTGTGAATTAGCGCGAGAGGGCTGGGGCCAACCATCGATGTTCAATACAGATGCTGTTATTCAGGAGATGCTACGTGCTGGGAAGAGTTTAGAGGATGCTCGATGTGGCGGAAATAGCGGTTGTGTAGAGACCGGTGCATTTGGTAAGGAAGCCTATATCCTCACTGGCTATTTTAATCTACCTAAGATATTGGAACTAACACTTAACAATGGTGTTGATCCGATGACTGGTAATCAGTTAGGACTTGAAACTGGTGAAGTAACTGAGTTTACGAGTTATGAAGAATTATTTATTGCTTTCAAAAAGCAATTGGATTACTTTGTAGATATCAAGATGAAGGGCAACAGAATCATTGAGCGACTTTATGCTAAAGAAATGCCTGTTCCTTTCTTATCAGTAATAATTGATGACTGTATTACAGAAGGGAAAGATTACAATGCTGGAGGAGCTAGATATAATACTTCTTATCTACAGGGAGTTGGTATTGGGACGATTACTGATAGCTTGACAGCTATTAAGTATCAGGTTTTTGATGAAGAGAATATAAGTATGGCGGAATTGATGGAAGCTATCCAAGATGATTTTGAAGGACATCAAGATATACTACACTTAGTTAAAGAGCGAACTCCTAAATATGGGAATGATAATGATTATCCTGACAGTATTATGCAGGAAATTTTTACTGCTTATTATGATGAAGTAACTGGGAGACCTAATGTTAAAGGTGGGCACTTTAGAATTAATATGTTGCCGACTACCTGCCATATTTACTTCGGTTCAGTGATGGGAGCCTCACCTGATGGTAGAAAGGCTGAATACCCACTTACTGATGGTATATCGCCCTCAAAAGGAGCAGATAGAAATGGACCGACAGGAGTAATTAAGTCAGCTTCTAAAATGGATCATCTCAAAACAGGGGGGACTCTACTAAATCAAAAGTTTACCCCATCAGTCTTAGAAGGAGAGAAGGGATTGAATAATTTAGCTCACTTAGTTAGAAGTTATTTTAGATTAAATGGTCATCATATTCAGTTTAATGTGATCGATAAAGAAACTTTATTAGATGCTCAAGAAAATCCTGAGGAGTATCAGAATCTTATTGTGCGAGTTGCTGGTTATAGTGATTACTTTAACAATCTTGATGAGACACTCCAGAATGAAATTATTGCTAGAACAGAACAATCGTTTCATTAAAGCGATTATTTGAATAGTAGAAGTTTAAGGGAAGTAATTTTAGATCCTTGAACTTCTGCTTAATTTTAAGGGGGAGTAATAAATGGATAAAGTATTAGGATTTATAGGTTGTGGAAATATGGGTCAAGCTATGATAGGCGGTATAATTGAGGCGGATATTCTATCTGCTAATCAGGTAATTGTTGCTGATTTAGATGAGGATCGTCTAGCTGAAGCTAAAGAAGAATACGGTATTAGAGTAACAACAAATAATCAACAGGCTGCAGCAACAGCTGATATATTAGTTTTAGCAGTTAAACCTAAATTATATCCTGTAGTCATTAATGAAATTAAAGATAGTATTAAAGATACAGCAGTGATTGTAACTATTGCTGCGGGAGTGGAGATTAGTAAAACAGAAGAGATGTTTGATAAAGAAGTTAAGGTAGTGAGAATAATGCCTAATACTCCAGCTTTGGTAGGAGCAGGAATGTCGGCTTTAGCAACTAATGATCTAGTTACTGAGAGTGAATTAGAAGAAGTAAATGATCTCTTTGCAAGTTTTGGTAAGACTGAGTTAGTAAGCGAAGAGCTAATGGATGTAGTTACTTCTACTAGTGGTTCTGCTCCAGCATATGTATTTCTTTTTATTGAGGCATTAGCGGATGGAGCAGTACTTGATGGTTTAGCAAGAGATAAAGCTTATAAATTAGCAGCACAGACAGTATTTGGAGCAGCAAAAATGGTTTTAGAGACCGATATGCATCCTGGCGAGTTAAAGGATATGGTCTGTTCTCCTGGAGGAACTACTATTGAAGCAGTAGCTACTCTAGAAGAGGAAGGCTTTAGGCAGGCAATAGTTAAAGCAGCGCAGGCCTGTACGGAAAAGTCTAAAAAAATGTCTCAGCAATAAGATAAGCTAGACTGTTGAGTAATTAATTTCTGAAAAAAATTGGGTTAAGTTTGATTAGATGATCTAAGTATATTCTATTAATAGAATATACTTAGATCTATTTATTTATAATGATTTTAATTTTGTAATGTTTTAATGCTTCTTGGAATTATTGGGCTTATGCTCCAATAGATAAATTAGGATCTAAATATACTCTCCAGGCAGATATGATATGGAATGAAGGGGCAAATGGTCGTTATGGTTTTGTATTTAATTATGTAAGCAATGATGATCATTATGTATTTAAAGTTAATCCAGTTACGTACTATTATACTGTAAAAAGAAAGTATAATGGTTCATGGTATAACACAATAGATTGGAGACATGATGCTGAAAACATAAATAGTGTGAAGAATCATCTTAAATTAGTTCAAGAGGGAAGTAAGGTAGAATTGTATGTAAATGATGTAAAGTTAACTGAAGTAGAGGTTGTTGAACATTCAGATGGCCTTTCAGTTTCAACTTTATATCAATACTAGCTTATTATTAGTAGCTATATTTATTTGCTCAAATAAATCATTATTTCTGATTCCATAAATTGTATTCTTTTTACATTAGATTACTGTTGCTTAATATGTTATAATACTCTGTGTCCTGAGACTTATAAAAGTTATTTATTAGAAAGGAGACTACTCAAATGAAGGAAATAAATTTCAAGTTAGTAGTTTTAGTTTTAGGAATAACTCTAGGAGCCTTTTTTCTAGGTAATTTTTTAATTAATAGTTACCAGATTAATCGGGCTCTGCAAACTGATTTAACAGCAATTAATGGTGTAACAGAGGTAACAATAGATGAATTGGAGTCAGGATATAAGTTACAGATTGAGTTAACACAAGTGGATGATTTACAGGATACTTTTCTTCAGATTAAGCAAAGGATTGAAGAGTCTTTAACTGAGAAAGAGTATGAGGTTACTTTTACTTCTTCAGGGGATTCAGATTTGGATCGATTATCTGCTAGAACTAATTTAGCCTTATATGAAGCAATCGAAACAGGAGAGTTTGTAGCATTAGAAGATAGAATGACTGATTATAAAAACAAGTATGATTTAGACGAGGTTAAAGTTCAGATAGATAAAAATCATATTTATTTACGTCTAACTAAAAATGATCAAGAAATATATCAAGTGATTGATCGGGGGTGAAGTAAATGGTGAAAGAAGTAGGTTTAGGTATTGGAGTAGCTTCTATTATCTTTTTAGCTTTTCAGGGGATTAATTTGTTTCCGGTAGTTTTATTAGCAGGAGTGGGCTATTATTTGTTACAAGCTTTGAGCAAACAAGGGTTAGGGGATAAATTCTCAATTGGCAAAGAAGATAAAACAATGATTCCTGAAGTTGATTTTGCTGATGTTGGTGGTCAGGAAGCAGCTAAGCAAGAGTTGCTAGAGGCTTTGGATTTTGTAAAGAGTAAACAACAAATCAAGGATTTAGGTATTAGACCACTTAAAGGCTTGTTATTAAGTGGGCCTCCAGGAACAGGAAAGACTTTGTTAGCTAAAGCAGCTGCTAATTATATTGATTCAGTCTTTATTTCTACTTCTGGTAGTGAATTTGTTGAGATGTACGCTGGAGTAGGGGCTAAGCGAGTGAGAAAATTATTTAAAGAAGCTACAGATAAAGCCAAGAAAGCAGATAAGAATAATGCTATTATCTTTATTGATGAGATAGATGTCTTAGGTAGTAAACGAGGTCAAAATAATAGTCACATGGAGCATGACCAGACATTAAACCAGTTATTAACTGAGTTAGATGGTATTTCTGTTGATGACCAGGTTAATGTATTGGTAGTGGGAGCTACTAATAGAATTGATATTTTGGATAAAGCTCTGTTACGTCCAGGGCGGTTTGATCGAGTAGTTAAGGTTAATTTACCGGATAAAGAAGGTAGGAAAAGTATCTTAGAGATTCATACGCAGAATAAACCGCTAGCTGCCGAGGTTGATTTAGTTCAGTTAGCCCGAGAGACTTTTCGTTTTTCTGGGGCTCAATTAGAGAGTTTAACTAATGAGGCAGCAATTATGGCTTTACGTCAAGAAGCTCAAGAAATCACTAGTCAACATTTTAAAGAAGCTATTGATAAGATAATGATGGGCGAGAAATTAAATCGAAAACCGAATGAAGATGAATTACATCGGATTGCTTGCCATGAAACTGGACATGCTTTAATGGGCGAGTTAGCTAATCCTCAATCTGTATCCAATATTACGATTACATCTCGCGGTAAGGCTTTAGGTTATGTACGCCATAATCCCCAAGATGATCATTATTTGCAGACTATTGATTATCTTAAAAATCAGATTGCTGTACTAATAGCTGGTTCTATAGTAGAAGATGAACTATTAGGGAATCGAAGTACAGGGGCTAGTAGTGACTTTAAAAAAGCAACACAATTAGCCGAGAAAATTGTCTTTTCTGGTATGTCTAAATTAGGGGTAGTAAGTCAGAATAATCTCCCGCAAAATAAACTTCACGAAACAGTATCAGAGATTATTAGCGAACAAGAAGAGCGGGTTACAGAAAAGATAGTGGCTAATCAAGAATTCATTCAAGAGATAGCAGATGAGTTATTGGAGACAGAAAGTATTACTGGAGATGAGTTTAGAGCTAGGTTGGCCCAACAAAATAAAACAGAAGAAATTGCTTAAGCAGACTAGTAACCAAGCTAGTCTGTTTTTTTATTTGGGGGCAGGAGTTATTAATCAGACATCGAAATATTTAAGTTGCACCAAGAATATGATTATGATAAGGAAAAATTAGTTCCAATTACAGAAGATAAAGAACTTAATATTTCTGGTTTACAAGCTAGTTTAGAAATTTCTTATAAATTTTAGTAGAATTGAAGCATAAAATACAATCTAGAGAATAAAACTATTATGTGTTGCAGGAAGATTTATCGAAATTTATATTGTAATTTATTTCTAATGTTGATAATATTATTATGATAAGGATAGTTTTAGGTTAAAAAGGAGGCTAAAAATGTTAGAAGTTACTAATGATTCTGATCAAATTAATATTAATACGGCAGGGATTGCTGAATTAACAACTTTAAATGGTATTGGTGAGTCTTTAGCTGATAGGATTATTTCTTATCGAGAAGCAGAAGGAGGATTTTCTAGTTTAGAGGATTTAAAAGAGGTGACAGGAATTGGGGAGAAGTTATTTTCCGGGCTAAAAGGACAGATTACTAATGAGTTACAAGAAGCTAATTTAGAACAATTAGAGATTGAAGAAACAGCGAGTAGTATGTCTAGTAGTAATATGGCTCATAATCAATTAGAAGAAGAGGAATCGCCAGAGGATATTATGAATATTTATTCTTTACCAGCTGATTATAATGATAATAAGTTGGTACTACAGATCAAAAACCCACAAACAGCTCATTTGTACTGGGAGTATAAAGAAGAAAGAATTACAGAAGTTGTGATGCAGGCTGGCTATCAAGATGTAGAAGAGGCTGATTTATTATTAAAAGTTTATAATTTAACTGCAGGAGATAGCAGAGATATTACTATTGATTTTGAGCATGATAGTTGGTATCTTAATAATTTAATTCCTGAACATAATTATAAGGTTGAATTAGGAGTTAGAGGGACTGACCAAGAATTTTATTCTGTACTAGAGTCTAATACAGTAGAAATGCCTCGTAATACAGTAAGTGATGTACTTGATGAAAAATGGATGACAGTTAAAGAAAAACTAGAAAAAATTTATCTGTTATCTGGTGGTTTAGCAGAAGAAGGAGCTAGTTCTGTAGATTTAGTTAGAGAATTAGAAACTGATACTGAATTATCAGAATTAGTATCTCAGTTAGAGGAGAATTATAGCTCAGAGGAGCTAGTAGGTTCAGCAGAATTTTTAGGTGCCTCTTCTAGTCAAGTTAAATAAAGATCAAGCCAGGCTGGTTTAGCAGTCTGGCTTTTTATATTAGTTAATTAAATTAATAGGTGCTATAATCTTGATTATTGATATAAGGTGGCACTTTCGTGCCACAGCTATCAGCTTTCTTTATTACGGCAGGTCTGTTTTCCAGACCTGTAGGGGGGGGCGTGAGCCAAGTCAAATTCAAAATCACAAACCTAGTTTAATTCTTTAAAACATAGTAGTATTAAAAGATTAGATTTTAAATTTAAAGGTTTTGAATTGGCTGACAGCACACAGCACACGACTGTGTCACCATAGGTGACACATTTTGATTATCTAATTATAGTTTGATATCATGAAGTTATAATAAGGAAACTATTAACAGGATGGTGAAAAACTATGCAAGCAGAAATTATTACTATTGGAACTGAATTATTACTAGGGCAGATTGTAGATACTAATTCGCAGTGGTTGGCAGAAAGATTAGCAGAAATAGGAATTGATCTGTATTATAAAGCAACAGTTGGGGATAATAAAGAGCGGTTATTGGAGACAATATCTCAAGGGTTAGAACGGTCGGATTTATTAATTACTACTGGTGGCTTAGGGCCAACTCAAGATGATATTACTAGAGAAGCAATAGCTGATAGTTTAGGCTTAGCTTTAGTTAAGTCAGAAGCTGCTTTAGATCAGGTTAAGAGTTATTTTACAGCAGCGAATAAAGATATGTCTACTAATAACTTAAGGCAGGCTTATCTGCCTCAAGGAGCTAAGATTCTTCCGAATAACCAAGGTACAGCACCAGGCATTTTAGTTGAGAAAGAAGGTAAAATAGTAGTGGCCTTACCTGGAGTACCTTTAGAAATGAAGGCGATGATGAAACAAGAGGTAATTCCCTATTTACAAGAAAATCATCTAGACCAGGAAGAGATTTATTCTAAGGTAATTAAAACTTGTGGGATTGGTGAATCAACTTTAGAAGAGAAGATTGCTGATATCCTCCGGGAACAGACTAATCCTACTATTGCTCCTTTAGCTAGTCAAGGAGAAGTAAAATTAAGATTGACTGCTAAGGCAGATAGTAAGCAACAAGCTCAAGAATTAATCAAACAGGAAGAAAAAGATCTTGCCGAAAGAATAGGGAAGTATATTTATGGTTATAATGATGATACTTTAGAAGATGTAGTAGCTGATTTACTCTGGGAGCAAGAACTTACAGTGGCTATAGCTGAGTCCTGTACTGGAGGATTAATAGGACATAGATTAACTAGTGTTCCTGGTAGTTCAGCTTATTTCAAACAGGGAATAATAAGTTATAGTAATCAAGCTAAACAGGATCTATTACAGGTTAGAGAAGAAACACTACAGGAGTTTGGGGCTGTTAGCAGCCAAACAGCTAAGGAAATGGCTATTAGAGCTAGAGAAGCAGCAGGAACTGATTTAGGACTAGCTACGACAGGGATTGCTGGTCCAGGTGGTGGCACATCAGAGAAGCCAGTAGGTTTAGTTTATCTAGCACTAGCTGATAGTCAAGGAGTAACTAGTTACCAATTTAACTTTAATGGTAGTAGATATCGAGTCAAATATTTAACTTCTCAGACTTTACTTAATTTATTACGTTTAAGGTTATTAGATTAATTTTAGTTTAAAAGGGGCGATTTAATGCAGGAGTTAGCAATAAAAATAGTAGTGGCTTTGCTAGGAGTATTACTAGTAATCAATTTTGTTGTAGCTAAGAGTTATAAACTGAGCGCTTTTGATATTCAACTGGATCTCGATTTATCAGTGCAACCGACAACAACTATTAACTTTCCTCCTGTAGGTAGGATAACAGCTGCTACTCATTTAACTCCTGTGGACCTTAAGGTGATGCTAGAGGCGATTCATAAGGATAAATTAACGGCAATTATTGAAGAAATAGAGACTAAAGAAGAATTAATTGAATTATTACAATCTAAAGCAGAAACTATTCTCCAACTTTTTGTCTGGCGATTATTGTTGTTGGCTGCTTTAGGAGGAATGGTAGGGGCACTAATTATTGAGACTAACCACTCTAGTCTGCTGCAAGGTTTAGCAGTAGGAGTTGTAGTGGTTATTTTAGTGGTAGTAACTACATATTATAGTTATAATCTACAAGCATTTGCTGATCCTAATTTTGTCGGCATGTTAGAAGCAGCCCCGTGGATGATTAATTTAATTCAAGAAGGGATTAATGATATTGAACAATTAAGTTCTGAAGTAGAATTGATCACTTCTAATATGGCCCAATTATTTAATAAAGTCGATACATTACGTCCTTTAAGTCAAGTTACTGGAGACTTAAATGTATTACATATTTCTGACATCCATAATAATCCAGTAGCTTTAAGTTATGTAGCCCAGATAGTAGATAGCTTTCAGGTTGATTTCATAGTTGATACCGGAGATATTACTGATTATGGTACTCCAGTAGAAGGACAGTTGTTAGAACGAGTAAATAAGTTGAATGTACCTTATATTTTTATAGCTGGTAATCATGATTCGCCAGAAATTATAGATAAGATGAATGATTTTTCCAATGTGACAGTATTAACTTCTGACCTGATAGAGGTTGAGGGATTGACTATTGCTGGGGTAGCCGATCCAGCTGCTAGTGGTAATAAGATTAAGCCATTAAATAAAGAAGAAATGCAGGAATCTAAAGATAAATTGGATAAGTTAGTTAGTGGACTGGAAAAGAAACCGGATATTATAGCTACTCATCATTTCACTATAGCTAAAGAGTTATTAGGAGCTAGTCCAGTTATTTTGCACGGCCATGATCATAGTTTTAAGGTCTATAAGAGAAAAGATAGTACTATAGTTGATGCAGGAACTACCGGAGCAGCTGGAGTTAGGGGGTTTGAAACTCAAAAGAAAATACCTTATTCAGTTGCTTTATTACACTATGATCAATCGGAGGATGCTAAACAAGTTAAGATAATTGATATTATCAAATTTTATAGTCGTCATAGTGGTTTTATGTTAGAACGAAAATTAATTGGGAACTCTCAAACCGATCAAGAACAGAATGGAGGACAATAAATGAGTGAGAAAGTGAGATGTTTTATCGGTATCCAATTAGGACAAGTCAGTCGGGAAAAATTGGATAAGGTTAAACAAGTATTGCGTGATTGTTCATTAGAGGTTAAGTGGGTCGAGAAATATAACTTACATATCACTCTTAAGTTCTTAGGGGCTATAACCCAAAGAGATATAAAGGAAGTTACAGATGTTTTAGCTGATGTTATAGCTAAGCAAGACTCCTTTAGACTGAATATAGAAGGTCTAGGGGCTTTTCCTAATCTGGATTATCCGAAGACAATCTGGGCTGGGGTAAATAAAGGACAACAAAAACTCGAGAAGTTACACCAGACAATAGAACAGGAATTAATTACTTTAGGTTTTAAACAAGATGAGCATGATTATACTCCGCATATTACTTTAGGACGAGTTAATCGAGCCGAGAAGAATCTAGATATTATGAGTCAAAAGTTAAAAGAGTTTCCGTTTCAGATTAAGATAGAAGAAGTAATAGAGCAAATTAGTTTAATAAAAAGTACGTTAACTCCTAAGGGGCCAATTTATAAGTCCTTAGCTGAATTTGAGCTAAAATAATAACAGAATTTACTGATTGAGTTTTGGCTGCAGTTACTTTATAATTGTATACACGACTTATAATTGTTATTTTTAACTGTAAACTGTAGATTGTAAATTATAAACTATTCACGTAGGGAGTGGAATATATGGTAAAAGAAGAAAAAGAGAAAGCATTAGAACGGACTTTAAATCAGATTGAAAAAGAGTTTGGTCAAGGTGCTATTATGAAGTTAGGCGATGCACAAAAAATGGATGTAGAAACTATTTCTACTGGAGCTTTATCTTTAGATGCAGCTTTAGGAGTTGGGGGCATTCCTAAAGGTAGAATTATTGAGGTTTTTGGCCCGGAATCTTCTGGTAAAACAACAGTAGCTCTACATATGATTGCTGCTGTTCAGGAAGAGGATGGAGTGGCTGCCTTTATTGATGCTGAACATGCTTTAGATCCTAAGTATGCTAAAAATTTAGGTGTTGATACTGAGGAATTACTTGTTTCTCAACCAGATGCAGGTGAGGACGCATTGGAGATTTGTGAAGCTTTGGCTCGTAGTGGGGCAATTGATTTAATTGTAATTGACTCAGTAGCTGCGCTAGTACCTAAAGCAGAGATTGAAGGGGAAATGGGAGATGCTCACGTAGGCTTACAGGCTCGTTTGATGTCTCAGGCAATGCGGAAGTTATCCGGTGTGCTCAATAACTCTAAGTGTACTTGTGTCTTTATTAATCAGATTCGAGAAAAGGTAGGCGTTACTTTTGGTAATCCAGAAGTTACGCCAGGTGGTCGAGCACTGAAGTTTTATTCTTCAGTTAGATTGGATATCAGACGGAGAAAGACGATTAAAGATGGAGATGAATATAAAGGAAATCATACTAAAGCTAAGGTGGTTAAAAATAAGGTTGCTTCTCCATTTAGAACAGCTGAATTTGATATTATGTATGGAACAGGAATCTCCCAAACTGGCTGTATCTTAGATTTAGGAGAAGAATATGATATTATTACTCGAGCTGGAGCTTGGTATTCTTATGGTGATGATATTACTCTAGGTCAGGGACGACAAAATTCTAAGGAGTTCTTAGAAGAAAATCCAGAAATCAGACAAGAAATTGAGCAAAAGATTAAACTCGAGTTAGGATTTATAGATGAAGAGGAGTTAGAAGAAGAGACAGCTGAGGAAGTCGAAGAAGCTGAAAAAGAATCTGCTTAATTTGATCCCCCTTCTTAGTTGGAGGGGGTTTTTTAGTGAGTGTGAGTGGGAAGCTATGTGTCATGAGTCATGTGTTGTGAGCAGATAGCAGACAGCAGATAGCACACGACACACAGCACATAGCACACGACACACAGCACATAGTAAGGAGTGAGCTACAGTGGCTGATAAAGGAAAGATTACTAAAATAGAAGCTCAACAGAATAATGCTCAGCGTTGTTCTCTCTTTGTCGATGGTGAATTTTTGTTAGGGATAGATGCTAAGTTAATTGCGGAGTATGATTTAAGTACAGGTCAAAGGATGACAGAAAACTTAGTAGATCAACTCTTAGCTGAGGAAGAATTAGCTACAGCTAAACAGGCAGCTTTTCGCTTGTTATCCTATCGGCAACGGAGTCGACAGGAGTTTAAGGAGAGGTTGGCCCAAAAGGGGTTTGCTAACTCTGTAATTCAACAAGTGGTTACTGTTTTAGATCGGTTGGATTATATAGATGATCGAGACTTTGCTGCTAGTTGGATTCAGGATCGGATTACCAGAGGATTTGGCCCTTATAGAATCCGGAAACAACTCCAGGAAAAAGGAGTTTCCTCTCAGATTATAGAAGAAGAAATAGAACAAGAATATAATTTTGATTTGGAGTATCAACTAGCTTCTAAATTGGCTGCTAAAAAGAAGGGCCGATATGATAATCTATCTTTGTGGAAGCAAAAAGGAAAACTTAAGCAGGTATTACAGCGAAAAGGATTTTCTTTTGAAGTGATTGATTTAGTTTTAAAGGATGTACTAGAGGAGGAATAAGATGAAGCTGTTAGTTATGTCTGATACTCATATTAGAGGGACTACACCTAGTCGGCGAGTGGATAATTTTAAAGAGGCACTATTTAATAAATTACAAGAAATAAGAGAAATAGTTAAAAAAGAAGAAGTTGATTTTATTTTACATGCTGGAGATGTTTTTGATCGGCCTAACCCAGCCCCTTCAGTAGTTAATGAATTTTTGCAAGTTTTTCGTAAATTTTCTGTACCTATTTATGTAGTAGCTGGTAATCATGACTTGTATGGTCATAATCCTGATACATTATCTCGGACTATGTTAGGGGTGCTAGTTAATTCAGGAGTGTTAGAGATAGTTGCTGATCAAATGGTACTTGAGAGGGGAGAAGTTAGTTTACAGTTATCTGGTAAGCATTTTGATTATAATGTCGATACTGATGCTAGCGCCTACCAGGTAATTAAAAGCGAGGAAGTTGATTATGCTCTGCATTTGGCCCATGGTATGTTATTAGAGAAGCCATTTTTTGATCAAGAATATACTTTGATTGAAGATGTAGCAACTGAAGCTGATATTGTTGTTTCTGGACATTATCATTTAGGTTTTGATCAGATAGAGTACCAAGAAACTAAATTTGTCAACCCCGGAGCGTTAATGAGAATCAGTGCCCATAAAGAGGAAATCAATCGGCAACCACAAGTGGCGATTATTAGTTTAGAGGAGGAGATTAAAGTTGATTTTAGGCAGCTGACTTCCGCCCAACCAGGTACAGAAGTGTTGGATAGAACGGCTATAGAGCAGGCGGCTTTTCGGGAAAAGAAACTAGCTGATTTTACCCAGGCTATTAAGGCAGCGGGAGAATTTAAGTATTTTTCTGTAGAACAGATATTAGAAGAGGTAGCCAGTAATGAACAAGTTGATAACCAGGTTAAAGAGGAAGCTTTAGAAAGAATCTCTAGAGCGCAAGAGGAGTTAAGGAGTGAATCAGATTCATGCAGCTAATAAAAGCAATTGAAATTAAGAATTTTCAGTCTCATGCAGATACTAGGATAGAGTTAGACGATGGGTTTAATGTAATAACTGGTCCTTCTGACCAAGGGAAATCAGCTATTGTAAGAGCTTTAAGATGGGTATTGTATAATGAACCACTAGGTGATAATTATATTCAAACTGGTAAGAGGAATTGTCGAGTAAAAGTTGAATTGGATACAGGATATGAAATTATTCGACGACGTACACCTAGTAAGAACGGATATATTATAGTTGATCCAGCAGGTAATCAGCAAGTATTAGAAAAAATTGGACGTTCGGTGCCTCAAGAAGTTACTAATTTACATCAGATGCCTAAAGTTGACCTTGATGTTGATTACGAACTTACTTTGAATTTAGATTATCAGTTAGCAGGGCCTTTTTTATTAGGCCAGCAAAGTAAGGGAAGTCAGCGGGCCAAAGCCCTAGGGCGTCTATTAGATATTCATTTAGTTGATTCTGCTAGTAGAGGGACTAATCGGGATATTCGTCACTGCCAACAGGAGGAAAAAAGATTAAGTATAGATGTAGAGGAGTTAACAAAAGAACTAAAGGAGTTTCAAGATTTACCAGCATTGGCTAAAGAGATAGAAGAAAAAGAAAATCTACTGGAAGAGATCAAAACAACCAAAACCAAATTGGATGAGCTAACTGATTTTAATCAAAAATGGCAGTCTATTAAGCAAGAAGAGAAAAGGCTAGAAAATTTATTAGCAGGATTAAATGACCTAGAGCAGTTAAAAGAGTTACTAGTTGATTGTCAACAAGAGTCAGATAGATTGACTGACTTACAGAAAATTAAAACAGAATTGGCTACTTGTCAGCAGAGGATAGAAGCAGGGGAAGAATTCTTAGCTGAGTTCACTAACTTAAATCAAGTAACTGAGCTGGTAGCTGATTTAGAAAGTACAGTAACAAAATTTGTTAACTTGAAAGAAGTTCAAGTTGATTACCAACAAACAGTATCAGCAATTAACTATCATACAGAGTTATTACAAAAACTAGCAGGTATTTTTCAGGCTAAAGAACAAGTTGAGTCAGCTTCTACTTTAGTTGGAAAACTAGATAAGTTACAACAGTTAAGTGCTGAGTTGATTAGCTGTCAACAACAGATAGAACAAGAAAGGGACTTAATTGCTTTATTTCCTACAACTAAGCAACAAGAGAAATTACTAGCTGATCTAACTGCTAACTTAGAACAATTAGCTAAGCTAAAGGATTTAGCAGCTAAGTGGCACCAGGTTAGACAACAATTAGTCGATAAAGAAGATCAGTTAGAAAAAATCAGTAAAGAAAGAGAGGAATTAATCCTTGCTTACAGTAATTTATTAAAAGAGCAAGGTGAATGTCCTACTTGTTTTAGTCAGGTTGATGAGAGATTAATTAACCAGATTATTAATAACTATAAGGAGGAATCATAATGGGAGATTACCGCAAGGAGATTAATCAATTAAAGGATAAATTAGATCAGGCTAATCGCAAAAAAGCAGTGGCTGAAGATAGATTGGAGAATTTAAAGGAGCAAGAGGAAGATTTATTAAATCAGCTTGAGAAGTATGGAATTAAACCAGAAGATTTAGAAGAAGAAATAACTAAGATAGAAAATAAACTACAGGATTCTTTAGCTGAAGCTAAGGATTTATTACCTGATGATGAAGTACTAGAACAGACAAGGAAGAAGTAGAATGGAAGAACTAACAGAAGTAATAAATAAATTAGAGGCTAATATTGAAGAACAAAAGGAAGAATATCATAGACGTAAAGGAGAGCAAAAGAGGCTAAAAAATACTAAACAACAGAAGTTAGCTCAGTTAAATCAGTGTCAAGAAAGAAAAGAGTTACTTGATCAAGTTAATATTTTATTACAGGAAGTATCAGAGTATGCTAGAGAACAGGCTAGACAACAGATCGAATTATTAGTAACGCAAGCTTTACAAGCAGTATTTGGCACAGGCTTTAGTTTTGAAATCGAGATTGAGAAAAAACGTGGTAGTTTTGTAGCTGGATTTTATGTTCTTTCCCAAGCAGGAGATTATCAAATCAAGAATATTCCGCAGGATGCTCGAGGTGGAGGAGTGGTTGATGTAGTTTCATTAGGATTGCGAGTAGCAATATTAGAGACATTACAACGCCCTAAGATTGCTGGCCCATTAGTTTTAGATGAACCAGCAAAACATGTTAGTGAGGCTTATATTGTTAATGTAGCTCAGTTTCTAAAGACAGTCAACCAACGCTTCGACCGCCAAATTATAGTTGTTACTCACCAACAGCACCTTAGCCAAATAGCTGACCAAGGGTTTAAAGTAACAATGAAAGAAGGTCAGAGCCAGGTGACTAGCTTGACAGAAGGAGTCTAAACAGTTAAAATATTAACAGTATACTAGGTCAGCATACGCATATTAGTTTGTGATAGACATTATCTATTAATTGTTTTTAGTTAACAATTAAATAACGAATGGAGGTGTAGTAGTTGGGATATTTATTGCTAACAATTAGTTTAGTAATTGGCGGTCTAATTGGCTTTGCCATTAGAAAATATATTGGTGAAAGTAAGATCGGTTCTGCTGAGAGTGAAGCAGAAAAGATTATAGAAAATGCCAAAAGAGAAGCGGAGTCAATTAAGCGCGAATCCTTGGTAGAAGCCAAAGAAGAAGCCCATAAAATGAAGGAAAAAGTAGAGAATGAATGTCGAGAGCGGAGAAATGAATTACAAAAGTTTGAGAGTAGATTAGTCAAAAAGGAAGATAATTTAGAACGAAAAGCAAATCAAATTGCTCAAGAGGAAGAAGAGCTTAAGCAAAAACAAAAGAATATTAAGCAGAAGGAAGAAGAAGCTGCTAAACTATATCAACAGCGAGTAGATAAGTTAGAAAGATTATCCGGCTTGACTACTGAAGAAGCTAAGGAATTGTTGTTAAGTCGCGTGGAGGATAAAATAGAGCATCAAAAAGCTAAGAAGATTAAAGATATGGAAGCCCAAGCGAAAGAAGAAGCTAATAAGAAAGCCAGAGAGATTATTTCTTCGGCTATCCAACGTTGTGCTGCTGATCATGTAGCTGAAACTACTGTTTCTGTAGTTAATCTACCTAATGATGAAATGAAAGGTAGAATTATTGGTCGAGAAGGACGTAATATTCGGGCCTTAGAAAGTTTAACAGGAATAGATTTAATTATTGATGATACTCCTGAAGCTGTAATATTATCAGGTTTTGATCCGATTAGAAGAGAGATAGCTCGGATAGCTTTAGAGAAATTAGTAGATGATGGCCGGATTCATCCAGCTCGAATTGAGGAAATGGTGGAAAAGGCTAGAGAAGAAATCGACGATAGGATTTATGAAGTAGGAGAACAGGCTACTTTTGATACTGGAGTGCATGGTTTGAATAAAGAAATCATTAAATTACTTGGTAGATTGAAGTATCGGACAAGTTATGGTCAAAATGTACTACAGCACTCTATAGAAGTTGCTCATCTTTCGGAGATAATGGCTGCTGAATTAGGGGTTAATGCTGATGTAGCTAAAAGAGCAGGTTTACTGCATGATTTAGGAAAAGCAGTTGATCATAAAGTAGAAGGTCCTCATGTGAAGATAGGTGTTGATTTAGCTCGTAAGTACGGGGAACAAGAGGATGTAATTCATGCTATTGAGGCTCATCATGGTGATGTAGAAGCAGAATCTATAGAAGCTGTTTTAGTTGCTGCTGCTGATGCTGTTTCAGCGGCTAGACCTGGAGCTAGGCGAGAGACATTAGAATCCTATATTAAACGGTTAGAAGAATTAGAGACCATAGCTGATTCCTTTACAGGGGTAGAAAATGCGTATGCTATTCAAGCTGGTAGAGAAGTAAGAGTGATAGTTAAACCGGATGAAGTTGATGATGCTCAAGCCAGTAAGATTTCTTATGATGTTTCCCAAGAGATAGAAGATAATTTAGATTATCCAGGCCAGATTAAAGTTACTGTAGTCCGCGAGACGAGATCAATTGATTATGCCCAATAGATTAAATTAGAGCCAACCAGTATTACTGGTTGGCTCTTTACTATTTTAAGAAAAGAGAATTTATATATTTAATTCATAACTTGCTATTAGTTAACTTTAGCATTAGATTAATATTTTTTAATTAAAACCAGGAATTAAATTAATTATATTTAATTACCCAATAAAGAATAAAATTAGTTGTGATTGTGTACAATAACTAATAGTTTAAGAATATTACCAGGTAAATAAGTTATAAATTAGTAATAATAATATTTTTTACATAAAAAAGAAGGAATTATTTTGTAAATATTGAAGTAAATATATGGAATAAGATATTTAATAAAAAATACTTAAAATATTTAAGGAGGTATTTAATTAAACATGGAAGTACTAAAAGTATCATCTAAATCAAGTCCTAAGTCAGTAGCAGGAGCTTTAGCTGGTGTATTAAGAGAAAGAGAGGGGGCTGAACTACAAGCTGTAGGAGCTGGAGCCCTAAATCAGGCAGTAAAGGCGGTAGCAATTGCCAGAGGTTATGTAGCACCAAGTGGAAAGGATTTATTTTGTATTCCAGCTTTCACTGATATTGAGATTGATGGTGAGGAAAGAACGGCTATTAAACTGATTGTAGAGTCAAGATAATTTTAATTAAATTATAGATTAAAAGGCAACCTACATGATGTAGGTTGCCTTTTAATTTTTTGTAGATTGTATATTTTTTCTGTTTTCCTCTAAAACTAGCTAATAAAGTTTAGGATTTGGGGTGAAAATAATGCCTATAGGCGTTGTTATTCTTGTTGGATTAGAATTATTAATTTATTTTGGAGTTGCTGAAGAGATGCTTAAACACTTAGGGATTGACCGACAGACTATATTATTATTTTTAGCAGCTATGATAATAGGAAGTTTTATTGATCTTCCTCTTAGTGATGCGCCTAGAGTTGAAATTAATGTAGGTGGAGCAATTATTCCGTTAATTTTAGCAGGTTACTTGTTGACTAGAGTAGATAACTCAAGTCAGTTAATTAGAGCATTATTTGCAGTGTTAGCTACTGGAGGAGCTATTTTTGCCTTAACAAAATTATACCAATTTGAAGAAGGACATACTCTACTTGATACTAACTTTTTATTTCCTATAGTAGCTGGCGTAGTAGCTTATTTAGTAGGCCGGTCTCGGAGAGTAGCTTTTATAGCTGGAACGTTAGGCTTTGTCGTTTATGATTTATTTCATCTACTACAGGTTACTATGGCAGGCATTCCGGCAGATATTAGAATTGGAGGAGCAGGCATTTTTGATTCAATAGTAATTAGTGGTTTATTAGCTGTTTTGTTAGCGGAGTTAGTTGGTGAGTCACGAGAAAGGTTAACTGAAGAAGAAAATTTATTTGATACAGAGTTAGTGGAGGATATGGAGTTTGGTAAGTTGGAAAATGGGGCAGAAGGGAGGGAGGAGGATGAACAGGAAGACTAATGTGTTAGTGATATTATTTCTTATACTGCTGTTTTTTTCTCCTGGAAGTGAATCTCAGGACGATTATTATACTGTAGTTGATAATAAAGAGGGAGAAGTTATATTTGAGACAGCAATGCAGGTTACAGTAGGAGATTATTATATTAACGAAGAGAATAAAAAGTATAAAGTAGTTGCAATCAATGGTAAACAAGCTAAAGCAGAATTTGAAAAAAAAGTAGAGTTGATTGCAAGTAAGGAAGACCAGGTTGCTTTGACTCAAGGTTTAGTAGCCCAACAAGATAAAAAAGTAATAGCTTTGTATCATACTCATAGTGATGAATCTTATACTCCAACGAGTGGTACACATAGTAAGCCAGGTAACGGGGATATTCAAGAGGTAACGGCTTCTTTAGCTCAAGCTTTAGAGCAAAAGGGGATTCAAGTAAGATATAGCGATGCTAAACATGACCCTCATGATGGTGGTTCCTATGAGCGATCAAGAAGAACAGCTGCTCAATTGAGTCGCCAACGTCCCGATGCTTTATTGGATATCCATCGTGATGGAGTTCCTAATTCTGAAGAATATACTGCTAGTATTAGTGGACGGGAAGTTGCTAAAATTAGGCTTGTAGTCGGTCGGCAGAACCCCCAGGTAAAAGTTATTGATCAATTTGCTAAGCAGTTTAAAGCAGTTACTGACCAGCATTATCCTGGTTTAGTAAAAGGGATTTATTATGCTAAAGGAAAGTATAATCAGGATTTATCGCCTCGCTCTCTATTATTAGAGATGGGAACTCATGTTATCCCGGCTAAACTGGCTGTTAATAGTGTTGATTTAGTAGCTGATTCAATTAATGAATTATTATATGGAAGTGCGCAAGGGTCTTTACCAGAAACATCCAGACAAGAACAAAATAGTAGTTCAATTAATTCTATTCTAGTTATTTTAGTAATTACTTTTCTAGGGGTGGGTCTTTTTCTAGTAGCTAATGAAGGAAGTTTAGCTGGTGTTGTATCACGGCTGAAAAACTGGACTGATTCTGATCCGGAAGGATAAAATTGGTTTATAAATAAATTATAAGTAATTAGGAGGAAAAGAGTGCAATATGGATTTATGATTTTATTAGGGGTTAGTCTAGGGACATTGGCTCGTTTATTGACTTTAAAAGTTGACTATAGACAGTATCCTGGTTACCCTCGGGGTTATCTAGTTCATTTAACTTTTGGATTTATTGCTGCTGCTTTAGGTGGTTTAGTGGTTCCTGCTTTATTAGAAGCTAATTATGTAGCAGTTACTTTTTTAGGGGCTGCTGCTCAACAATTTAGAGGGATTAGAACGATGGAACGTGACTTTTTATCCGAGATAGAGGAGACTGAACTGGTACCTCGAGGAGCTGCCTATATCGAGAATATTGCTAAGGTCTTTGAGGCTAGAAATTATTTAGCTATGGTAACAGCTTTTATTAGTACTTTAGGATATTATCTAGCTAATTTATTTCCTTTTTCCTTGCTACTGCATATGGTATTTGGGGTTCTACTAGGGGGAGGAGTTGGCTATGTTTTTTATTTGGTTATGCGCCAGCAAATTATAGGTGATATTGCTGAAGTTAAAGTAGTGGATTTGGAGTTTACAGGTCCTAATAACCATAATATTGCTATTAATGATGTAGTAATTATGAATGTAGGATTAGAGGAATCACTAGCCAACTGGAAGAAATCTGGTTTAGGGATAGTAGTTGCTCCTAAAGATGATGATTCCCGGGCTACTTTAGCTAATAAGGGCCAAAGACAAGCTATTATCCATGATGTAGTTAATCAATTAGGGGTTAAATTAGACGAAGGAGTCCAAGATTATACTCCTTTAGCTAGATTAAATTTAAATACTGGTCGGGTTTATATTATTATTATTCCTATGGAAAAAGATGAAGCCTGTGTTGAACAAGCAGTTAAAAATACTCCTGTGCTAGAAGGATCTCGTCGTAGGCCATTAGAATCAGAAGCTGGCCAAGCAGCATCTGATTAAGAGAGGAGTTAAGTGCTAAGTATGGATATAACTGATTTTATTTTAGCTATTGTTACTACTAAGGAAGAACAGGATAAGGTAGAAAGTGGTTCGGCACCAATTTTTTATGCTGCAGATGAAGAAGAACTAGAGTATATTGCTATGTTAATCTCGCGCTTAACAAAATCAATGGTTCATGATTTAGGTAATGGAGTTTATATTTTAATCAAACATTAGGAGAGGAAAATGAAAATATTATGTTTAGGTTATTATCAGCAAGGAGATCCCTTGTTAGCTGCATCATTTTATCTGGGGTTATGGAACAGACAACAGCAGAATAATTTACAGCAGTTATTTATTAAAGCTAGTAATCAAGAGGAAGCGGGCCAATTTTTATCCTTAGGAGAGGATAGGACAGGCAATGAGGTATTAGTTGTAGGTTGTCAAGGTCAGGTGCCAATAGTAAGTAGGTTACTGCGTGGACTACAACGGATAGGAAGAACAGATACAGAAACCTTGCTGATTGATACTACTTCTATTAATGATTCGGTGATTAAAACAGGAGCTAAGTTGGCCCAGTATGGTTGGAGACAACTAGGTTGGAGAGTAGTGGAGTTAGGTATTAAATATAAAATGTCTGAAATAGAAAAAGTAGCCACTACAATCAAAGAAAGGACTAAACAACTAGAATGAAGGTGATTTATTATTGTTATGGTAGTGCTCATTCTTCTGTTTTAGCAGCTGCGATTCATGTAGGAAAGCTACCATTAGAAACAGTGCCTACTAAGAATAATATCCAACAATTACCTCATTATGATAAGACTAAATCTTATCAGATAGGTACTCCCTTTTATTACGGTCAAGATGAAGGTAATAATCAAATTTATATTTTAGGAATGGGTAACCAACGAAAATTAATTAAAGGAATTTTATTTAACTTCTTAGAATTATGTGATATAGATAGTCAAGAAATAATGCTAGTAGCAGCTTTACCTTATGTTAATTGGATAACTAAACTAGGTGGTTTATTATCTCGGCGTTATGGATTAGTTAGCTTAGGTAGACCATTAACTATTTATAGCTTACAAAAGGCTTATTTTCAGTATGTTGATCTAGTAACAGAGGTAAAAGAAAGATTAAATAGTCTCCAAAATAATAGCTAACTAAATTTTAGCTTGACTAATTTTATCTGATATAGGATAATAATATATTGGGAGTTAATTATAGAGGTGATTAATAGTGGGCCAACAAGAAGTTGAAGAAATAAATTCTTATCTAGAAATTGAAGGAGTAACTACAGGTAGTATAGCTGATGAATTGGATTTGAAGCCAGGCGATAAACTAATTAGAATTAATGGACAACCTATCAAGGATTTTATAGATTATAAATTTTTGTTAACGGATACTTATGTCGAACTAGAAGTGATTACTCACCAAGAAGAATATTGGGTGCTAGAGGTAGAAAAGGAATATGATCAAAAATTGGGGATTGAATTTTCTGATATCATTTTTGATCAATTAAAGACTTGTGCTAATAATTGTATTTTTTGCTTTATTGATCAATCTCCTCCCCAGGTGCGGGAGACTTTATATTTAAAAGATGATGACTATCGATTTTCTTTCTTATCAGGTAGTTATGTGACTTTGACTAATTTATCTGCTGCTGAATTTGATAGAATTAAGCGGTTGCATTTAAGTCCGCTTAATATTTCAGTTCATAGTACTAATCCGAAGGTCAGATGTAAGATGTTAAATAACGACCAAGCCGGTAATATACTAGAGCAGATTGAGGAATTAGTAGCAGCTGGGATTAAGCTTAATACTCAGATAGTACTCTGTCCTGGCATTAATGATGGGCAGTATCTAGAGGAGACAATTAGAGATTTAGGCCAATTTGCTCCTGCTATTAAGTCCTTAGCTATTGTCCCAGTAGGTTTAACTAAGTTTAGAACAGGATTGGCCGAGGTAAGATCTTTTACCTGTCAGGAAGCCAAAGAGGTAGTCGGCCAAGTCCAGAGTTGGCAAGAAAAATTTAGAGCTGAAGCAGGATTTAGTTTTGTTTATTTAGCAGATGAATTTTATTTTTTAGCTGAGGAACCAATCCCTCCTGCTAATCAGTATGATGAGTTTCTCCAGTTAGAAAATGGGGTAGGAATGGTCCAGGTGCTCTGGGATCAATTTGACCAGTTAGAGGATCAGCTACCAGCTAGTATAGAGGAATCTAGGCAGGTATCTCTTGTGACTAGTGTTTTAGGTAGTCAAGCACTACGCCCCTTAGTGGTTAGATTAAATCAGATTACTAATTTAGAGGTGACAGTAATAGAGGTGGAGAATAGTTATTATGGTTCTCAGGTAACTGTTACTGGCTTATTAACTGGTCAAGATATATTAGCTGCTTTAGATAAGGTTGAGGTAGGTGATTTAGTTTTGTTACCAGAAGTATTACTTAATGATGATAATTTATTTTTAGATGATCTATCTTGGTCTGATTTTAAGGACCAGATTTCTAGTCAGATACTATCAGTTAGTAATCAAGCTAAAGATTTAGTAAAACAAGTGTTAGGAAAAGATATAGGAGGTGGCAGTAATGGCTAAACCAGTTGTAGCAGTTGTAGGTCGACCTAATGTAGGAAAATCGACTCTTTTTAATCGTTTAGTAGGACATAGAATTTCGATTGTAGAGGATGAACCAAGTATTACTAGAGATAGAATTTATTCTGAAACAGAATGGTTAGGTAATTCTTTTTTAATGGTTGATACAGGAGGTATTGAGTTTAAAGAAGAGATAGAGCTTGAAGAACAGATGCGTTATCAGGCCGAGATTGCTATAGAGGAAGCGGAAGTGATCTTATTTGTAGTTGATGTTAGAGAAGGATTAACTGCTGAAGATAGGGAAGTAGCTAATTTTTTACGGCAGGCAGATAAGCCAGTAATTATGGTAGCAAATAAGAGTGAAAATATTGAAGAAGCAAGAATGGCTCAGTATGATTTTTATGAATTAGGTTTTTCTGATATTTATTTAGTTTCGGCGGAGCATGGTCAAGGGACTGGAGATTTATTAGATGCAGTAATCAGTCATTTTCCTGACCAAGATGACCAAGATGAAGATCAACAAACAACTAAGTTTTCTTTAGTGGGTCGTCCTAATGTAGGTAAATCTTCACTAGTTAATACGATGTTAGGTGAGGAAAGAGTGATTGTTGATGATGAAGCTGGAACTACTCGAGATGCAATTGATACTCCATTTAGAAGTGCTAGCCAAGAGTATGTAATGATTGATACTGCTGGGATGAGAAGAAAGAGTAAAGTAGATCAAGGAGTAGAAAGATATAGTGTAATTCGTTCTTTGCGGGCGGTTGATCGCTCAGATGTAGTATTAGTTATTCTTGATGCCCAAGAGGGGATTACTAATCAGGATAAACGAATAGCAGGTTATGCTCATGAAGAAGGTAAGGCTGTAGTCTTAGTAGTTAATAAATGGGATTTAGTTGAGAAGGATAATAATACTATGGATCATTATATTGAAGAGATTAGATATCAGGTCCAATTTTTAAACTATGCGCCTATAACTTTTGTTTCAGCTTTAACAGGTCAGCGAGTGTTGGAATTACTGGATTTAGTTGATTATGTAGTTGAGAAAAATTCTAAACGAGTTAAAAGAAATGTATTAACTGAAGTGGTTAATGATGCGCAAGAGACAGTCCAACCTCCTTCGGATAACCGAGGTAGACGGTTAAAGATTTATTCTGTTAAGCAGATAGGAATTAAACCACCTAAATTTACGTTATTTGTTAATGACCCTGAATTATTGAATTTTTCCTATGAACGATATCTTAAAAATCAGATTCGGAAGGCCTTTGGCTTTGAGGGAACACCAATTTGGATTAATCCAAGAAGAAAGTAGAAAATATAAGGAGGCGAGAGATATTGCAGATAATTTTAGTTATGTTAGCTGGCTACTTATTAGGTTCTATTCCCTTTGGGCTTTTAGTTTCTCAGTTAGTAACAGGCAAGGATATTAGAAATTATGGTAGTGGTAATATTGGTGCTACTAATGCTTTTAGGCTTATGGGGTTGAAGTTAGGTGCTGTGGTAGCTATATTGGATATTGGTAAAGGAGTGCTAGCAGTTAAGTTGGCCCAAAGTTTATTTGGAGAAGCAATAGTAATCTTATTATTAGCTGGTTTGATGGCAGTAGTCGGTCATAATTTATCTATCTTTTTAGGATTTTCTGGAGGTCGGGGAGTAGCTACTTCAGTAGGAGTCTTAGGTAGTTTAGCTCCTATGGTGATGGTTATTGTCTTTACTGTTTGGGTAATAATTGTATTACTTAGTAGGTATGTTTCTTTGGCTTCTATTACAGGAGCAGCTTTGATTCCTATTTTAATGTATTTCTTTGCTAAGAGTATGACTTTGGTTATTTTTAGTCTGTTGTTGGCTGCTTTTGTTATTTATAGTCATCGCCCTAATATCCAAAGACTATTAGCAGGAACTGAGAATAAAGTTGGTTTTAATCAACAAGTAGATGATGAATAAATAAATTCAGGAGGTAGAAAAAATGACAGAAAAAGTAGCAGTAATTGGCGGAGGAAGTTGGGGAACTGCTTTAGCTGTGCAATTGCATAATAATGGCTATCAAGTCTGTATTCAAGATATAGCTCAACAAAAGGTGGCTGAGATCAATCAACAACATAAGAATTCTTATCTGCCTGAGGTGGAATTGCCTACCACTCTAGAAGCTACTGTTAGCTTACAGGAAGCTATAGCTGATGCTAAATTTGTGGTAGTAGTTGTCCCCTCTCATGTTATGCGTTCTGTAGCAGAAGGGTTAAAGGATTTACTAGCTGAAGATACGATTGTAATTAGCGCTAGTAAAGGATTAGAACCAGAAACAAATTTACGAATGACTGAAGTGTTAGGAGAGGAGTTAGCTACTAATCGAATTGTAGCTTTAAGCGGGCCAACTCACGCTGAAGAAGTAATTCAGGATCATCCTAGCACAGTAGTAGTAGCTCATGAAAAGAGAGCAATAGCAGAACAGGTCCAGGATATATTTATGTCCCATAACTTTAGAGTTTATACTAATCCTGATATAGTAGGTGTTGAGTTAGGAGCTACTGTAAAGAATAGCATTGCTATTGCTGCTGGAATAGCTGCTGGATTAGGTTATGGAGATAATGCTATAGCTGCTCTAGTAACAAGAGGTATTACAGAGATTAAGCGGTTAGGAGTAGCCTTAGGTGCTAAAGCAATGACTTTTGCTGGGTTGACAGGACTAGGAGATTTAGTAGTTACTTGTACTAGCCAGCATAGTAGAAATCGGAGGTTAGGTCATAAACTTGGCGCTGGTAAAAGTTTAGAGGAAGCTTTAGAAGAGATGGAAATGGTAGTAGAAGGAGTTAAAACCACTAAGGGAGTTTACCAGTTGGCCCAGGAGCATGAGATTGAGATGCCGATTGTAAGTCAAGTTTATGAGATTTTGTTTAATGATAAAGAAGCTAAACAAGCAGTTAATGATTTAATGTTACGGGGGAAAAAGCATGAAATAGAAGATGTAGCTAAAATGAAAGCTTGGTAAGTTAGCTATAAATTAAGAGTGAAGCTAGGAGGAGGCTATTTAGCCTCCTCCTAGCTTTTTTTATTATTGATATATTGTGTCACCGCAGGTGACACAGTCGCGTGTCGTGTGCTGTGTGCTGTCAGCCAATTCAAAACATTCAAATTCAAAATCTAACCCTTATAATTCCTATATTCTAAAGGGCTGAACTATATCTATGGTTTTGAATTGAAGAATTTGACTTCCTACGAGTCCTTTGGACTCTCCGTGAAGATCTGCTCACGACACACCCTACAGGTCTAGAAAACAGACCTTCCGTAATAAAAACCATTTGCAGACAGCTGATAGCTGATATAAAGTGGCACAAAAGTGCCACTTTATATCAATTATGTTTTATTTAATAGATCCAACTAAGAATTTTAGCATTATAATAGTGTAGAAACTTTACAATTTTATCTAAATTTTATTCACGGTACTGTTTTTAAAGCTGTAACAAATGAAATATTAGTGAAGCAAAGCACCTCTGGGATCATATAAATTTAAGATATGATTATATTCATTAAATTATGGAGGATAAGTTTGCTTACAGAAATATCTTATTTTGTGTCTGCCCCCTATTATTTCTTTGCTCCAGGAATATTCTAAATTATAGGTCATATATATATAGTGATACCAGTTTAGGAAATAGGGGAGGGAGACTAAATGGAATCATTCAATATCTATCAAGATATTGCTACTAGGACAAATGGTGATATTTATATAGGCGTAGTAGGACCAGTTAGAACAGGTAAGTCGACTTTTATTAAGAAGTTTATGGACTTGTTGGTATTACCTAATATAGAAGATGAAAATAGCCAAGAAAGGACTCAAGATGAACTACCCCAAAGCGGTGAAGGAAGAAGGATTACAACAACTGAACCTAAATTTGTACCTAATCAGGCAATCCAGATTAAGTTAGATGATAACCTTGATTTGAATGTTAGATTAGTTGATTGTGTAGGTTATAAAGTAAATGGAGCTTTAGGCTATGAAGAAGATGAAGGACCTAGAATGGTAACTACACCTTGGTATGAAGAAGCAGTGCCTTTTGAAAAAGCAGCTGAAGTGGGAACAGCAAAGGTGATTAAAGACCACTCTACTATTGGTTTGGTAGTTACTACTGATGGTTCAATTACAGAATTACCACGAGATAATTATGTAGAAGCTGAAGAAAGAGTAATAACAGAACTGAAACGATTAGATAAACCCTTTATTATTACTCTTAATTCAGCCCATCCTGAGAGTAAAGAAACTAAAGAATTGGCTGTTAAGTTGGAAGAAAAATATAATAAACGAGTTATTCCAGTTGATTGTGCTAGTTTGAAGGCAGATGATATAAGTTATATATTACAAGAAGTACTATATGAATTCCCATTACGTGAGATTAATATTGATTTACCTCTCTGGATGGATGAACTCGAGAGTGATCATTGGTTAAGCCAAAATCTAGACGAAAGTATTAACCAAGCAGTTAGTGATGTCTTTAGTCTACGGGATGTAGAAGGTTTTTCCGATTCTTTAGCGGAAACTGATCATTCGCAGCAAGTAAGTGTAACTGATCTTGATTTAGGTAGTGGAGTAGCTGATTTGGATTACAGATTAGATAGTGATTTATTCTATCAAGTATTAGAGGAGACGACAGGTCTAGAGATTGGAGATGATCGAGAATTATTTAGTCTGATTAAGGAATTAAGTGTAGCTAAAGAAGAGTATGACCAGATAGCTGATGCTTTAGAGGAAGTTAAAGAGCGAGGCTATGGGATTGTAACCCCTGATTTAGAGGATATGGTCTTTGCTGAGCCAGAAAAGATAAATCGTGGCGGGCATTTTGGTGTTAAATTACGAGCTTCGGCTCCTTCAATCCATTTAGTCCGGGCTGATATAGAGACTGAGGTCTCTCCTGTGGTAGGGACTGAAAAGCAGTGTGAAGAGTTAATTGAATTCTTTAATACAGAATTTGATGAGAATCCACAAGCAGTCTGGGATTCAGACTTTTTAGGCCGTTCACTGCATGAATTAGTTAAAGATGGTATTAACAATAAGCTATACCGGATGCCAGTTAACGCCCAGGAGAAGTTACGTGATACCTTAGAGAAGATTGTAAATGAAGGAAGCGGAGGTTTGATTTGTATTATATTGTGATTTATTTCCGGTCTATTAGGCCGGTTTTTATTTTTTTTTGAAAAAAGAAGGGGAAAGGAAGGATATCAAGAATTCTATCAGTGGCATAATAATTATTAACAGGCCAATGTTTTAAATAATTTTATCAAGGAGGTAATTAATAATGGCTAATAATATCACAAAAACTGACTTAGTAGATCAGGTGGCAAATAAGACAGGATTGACTAAAAAAGATACTAAAGAGACAGTTGATGCACTATTAGAGACGATTACTAATAACTTAACTGAGGAAGCTAATAAACCAGCGGAAGAAAGAGCTAAGATCCAATTTATTGGTTTTGGCAGTTTTGAGGTACGAGATCGTAGTGCTAGAACTGGTCGTAATCCGCAAACTGGTGAAGAAATGGAGATTCCAGCGCGTACTGTACCAGCTTTTAAAGCAGGTAAATCACTTAAAGAAGAAGTTAATGTTAAATAGAATAGAGCTATTCTGAGGCAGGAGGGCTACTTCCTGCCTTTATTAATTTGAAAAATAATTAGTTTTTGACTATAATAGTAGATAGTAATTAAAATGGAGGAGGAGAGTAGTATGAGTAGTCAGCAGATATTTTTTAATGGAGAATTAGTAGAGAAGTCAGAAGCTAAAGTATCAGTTTTCGATCATGGTTTATTATATGGTGATGGTATTTTTGAAGGGATTCGAGCTTATAATGGTCGAGTTTTTTGTTTAGATGAACATTTAGATAGGTTATATGAATCAGCTAAAGCAATTATGTTGGATATTCCTATGTCTAAAGAGGAAATGCGGGAGAATGTACTTCAGACAATTAGGGCTAATGAGTTAGAAGATGCTTATATTCGATTAGTTGTCTCTCGAGGAGTAGGAGATTTAGGATTAGATCCGGAAGAATGTGAAGAAGCAACTGTAATTATTATTGCTAGTGATATTACTCTGTATCCTGAAGAGTTTTATGAAAATGGTTTAGAGGTAGTTACAGTACCTACTAGGCGGAATATTCCGGAGGCGTTAAATCCAAGAATTAAATCTTTAAATTACTTAAATAATATTTTAGCTAAGATTGAAGCCAATCAAGCTGGAGTTTTAGAGGCAATTATGCTTAATAATGAAGGTTATGTAGCCGAGTGTACTGGAGATAATATTTTTATTATTAAAGATGATAAATTGATTACGCCGCCTACGCATGTAGGAGTTTTAAAAGGAATCAAACGTGGTGTGGTCTTGGAGTTGGCCCCTGAATTAGATCTAGAAGTAGCAGAAGAAGTCTTTACGCGTCATGATTTATATACTGCCGATGAATGTTTTTTATCTGGTACTGCTGCTGAGGTAATTCCAGTAGTTGAGATAGATGGTAGAGAGATTGCTACTGGTCAGCCAGGTGAGTATACAACACAATTGATTAATAAATTCAGACAAGAAGCTACTACAACAGGCACTCCAATTTATTAAGCTATTTAAAGCGCAGCCAGTTATGGTTGTGCTTTTTTTTGTAACTAATAAGTAGAAAAAGTTCTTGTATCTTACAGGTGATAATGTTATAATTTTAAGCAGTTGTTAAATTTAATAACACATATGTGTTAAATAGCGACACACAAAATTCAATTTGAGCAGGATAGCTAAAGGTGGTTATAAATATATGGAAGAACAATTTTACATTGTAGCAGAGAGTGCTTTGTCAGAAGCTATGAAAAAGACTGTACAGGTGAAGGAATTATTAACCACTGGAGAAGTAGAGCAGATTAAAGAAGCTGTAGAGCAAGTAGGAATCAGTCGTAGTGCTTATTATAGATATAGGGATTCTATTTTCTCTTTTACTGAGGAGAGAAAACAAGAACTAATAACTTTATCTTTATTAGTAGTTGATAAAGCTGGAATCTTATCTCAGATATTAACTAAAATAGCCGAGTATAAAGGGAATATTTTGACTATTAATCAAGATATTCCTTTAGCAGAAGTTGCTCATATTACGTTAACTATAGAGGTTAATGATTTAGCGATTACAATTACAGAACTAATAAATAAATTAACAACTATGTCTGGGATAAAAAAAGTAGAAATAGTTACCCAGACTTTTAAAGAAGAATAAGTGTAACAAAAGGAGGAGACTAGTATGGAGGAGATTAAAGTAGGTTTGCTAGGTTGTGGAACAGTTGGTTCTGGAGTTTATAAGATTTTACAGGAGAATGCAAATAGTATTGCTCAAAAATCTGGAGCAGAATTAACAGTAGGCAAAGTATTAGTAAAAGATACTACTAAGCAACAGCCAGTAGATGTAGACCAGGAATTATTAACCAGTGATTTTGAGGAAGTAATTAATGATTCTGAATTAGAGATTATTGTGGAAGTGATTGGTGGAGTTCATCCAGCTAAAGAGTTTGTTTTAAGGTCTTTACGAAGTGGCCGGAGTGTAGTAACTGCTAATAAGGAGTTAATTGCTAAACATGGTAGTGAATTATTAGGTGTAGCTGAGGAGAATGGAGTAGATATTTACTTTGAAGCTAGTGTAGGGGGCGGAATCCCAATTATTAGTCCCCTTAAAGAAGATTTAGCTGGTAATCAAATAACTAAGTTAATGGGGATTGTAAATGGAACTACTAACTATATTTTAACTAAAATGGATCAGGAAGAAGCTGCTTTTAGTGAAGTATTGGATCAAGCTCAAGAATTAGGTTATGCTGAAGCAGATCCTACTTCTGATATAGAAGGTTATGATGCTGCTTATAAATTAGCTATCCTAGCTTCTATTGGTTTTGAATCACGTGTTGATCTGGATCGAGTATATATAGAAGGGATTACAGAAGTTACTAGAGATGATATTTCTTATGCTCAAGAATTAGGCTATAAGATAAAGTTATTAGCTATTGGTAAACAGAATGAAGGGGAGGTAGAAGTAAGAGTCCATCCTACTTTAATTCCTGGTGACCATCCTCTGGCTTCGGTTAATGATGTCTTTAATGCTGTTTTTGTAGAAGGGGATGCCATTGGAGAAGTAATGTTTTATGGTCCAGGAGCAGGACAGATGCCTACAGGTAGTGCAGTAGTAGGTGATATTATTACTGCAGCCCGAAATATTGATTTTGGGGCGCAAGGAAGAATTTCTTGCACTTGCTTTACCGAAAAAGAATTTAAAGAACAATCTGAGGTAGAAACTAGTTTTTATCTCCGGTTAAATGTATGGGATGAACCAGGAGTTTTAGGCAAGATTACTGGTCTATTAGGAGATTATAATGTTAGTATTGAATCAGTGATTCAAAAGGGAAGAAGTGCCCAAGAAGCAGTACCTTTAGTCTTGGTTACTCATCAAGTGACAGAAGGAGATTTAAAGGATGCTTTAGAGGAGATTAAAGGACTAACTGCTGTTAGAAAAGTAGCTAATTTAATTAGAGTAGAGGAATAAATGTAATTGTTCATTAAATAGCGGGGAGGATAAAGAGAGATGGGATTAGTTGTCCAGAAATATGGTGGAAGTTCAGTGGCTAATGTAGAAAAGATCAAACGAGTAGCAACCAGAATTGTCAAAAGAAAGCAAGCAGGAAATGAAGTAGTAGCTGTAGTATCAGCTATGGGAGATGAGACAGATGAATTAATTGAATTAGCGGAAGAAATCACTTCCCAGCCTCCGAAAAGAGAGTATGATATGTTAGTATCAACTGGAGAACAAGTTTCTGTGGCTCTGCTAGCTATGGCTATCAATGAATTAGGTGAGGAGGTTGTGTCCTTAACTGGTTCTCAGGTAGGGATTATTACTGATAATCTTCATAGTAAAGCGCAGATTTTAGAGATTGAATCAGATAGATTAGAACAGGAACTCAGTGAAGATAAGATTGTTGTGGTAGCTGGCTTCCAAGGCGTAACAGTTAATAATGATATTACTACGTTAGGACGTGGGGGTTCAGATACTACTGCTGTAGCAGTAGGTACAGCTTTAGGAGCGGATTTGTGTGAGATTTATACTGATGTAGATGGTGTCTATACTACTGATCCTAGAATTGTTTCTGAGGCTTGTAAATTACCAGAAGTTTCTTATGAGGAAATGTTAGAGCTTGCTAGTTTAGGGGCTGATGTCTTGCATCCTAGATCAGTAGAAATTGCTAAAGAATATGATGTTAAATTAGCGGTTAAGTCAAGTTTTTATTGTAGTTCTGGAACTTATATTAAGGAGGTAACTGAATTGGAAAAGAATAATGTAGTTAGTGGGGTTACCTGTAATCAGGATGAAGTAGAAGTTTCAATGGTAGGAGTCCCTGATGAACCAGGAGTAGCTTCGAAAATATTTACTGAATTAGGTGACCAAGGAATTAATATAGATATGATTATCCAGAATCTTCGTTATGATGATTTAAATGATATTACTTTTACTATTGGAGAAGATGATTTAGATCAGACAAAGACTATCTTAAAGGATTTAGAAAAGAGTTTAGTTTATAAAGAACTGATCATAGAGCAGGATGTGGCTAAAGTGTCTATTGTCGGGGCTGGAATGGTTACTAATTCAGGAGTAGCAGCTGAGATGTTTGAGGCTTTAGCAGAGAGAGAAATTAATATTGAGATGATTAGCACTTCTGAGATTAAAATTTCTTGTTTGTTAAGTAAGGAAGATGCTGAAGAAGCTACCCAAGTTATTCATGATAAGTTTGATTTAGATAATTTACGTGGTCAAGATGATTAAACTACAGGTACCAGCTACTACAGCTAATTTGGGACCTGGGTTTGATACACTAGGGTTGGCCCTTAGTTTATATAATGATTTAGAAGTGGAAGAGATAGATACAGGATTAGAAATTGAAGTAGTTGGTTATGGTACAGAAGAATTACCAACTGATAAAAGTAATTTAATCTATCAGGCAATGACTAGACTGTTTCAGGAAGTTAATTATCAACCTACTGGATTGTATTTAAAATTAACCAATAGAATTCCTCTAGCTAGAGGATTAGGTAGCAGTGCTGCAGCAATAGTAGCTGGTTTAAAAGCAGCTAATTTATTAGCAGGTGAACCACTAGTAAATACTGAATTGATTAATTTAGCTACTGAATTGGAAGGACATCCAGATAATGTGGCTCCAGCCTTATTGGGAGGAGTTGTTATCTCTCATTCAGAGGCTGGACAAGTAGTTTATGACAAGATACTTGCTCCTGATTTACAACTTGTAGTCTGTATTCCTGATTACCAGTTAACAACAGCTGATTCCCGGGCAGTTTTGCCAGATCAAGTCCAATTTGAAGATGCTGCTTTTAATATCAGTCAAATAGGGTTGCTAGTTACTGGGTTACTTAAAAAGGATTATACATTGCTTGCTCGTTCCTTACAGGATAGGATACATCAACCATATCGGCAGGAGTTACTACCTGGTTTTGCTAAGATGACTAAGAGATTAGAGCAATCTGCTTTAGGAGTAGTTATAAGTGGTTCAGGGCCAACTGTAGTAGCTTTGACTTTAGACCAAGCTGATCAGATAGGCGAGAAGATGGTAGCAACTTTTGCTGAAGAGGGGATTAAGGCTGAATATTTAGTAACTAATCCAACTAACAAAGGAATAATTGATGTTTAATTATTGACTCCTTTAGTTGCTGTTGTGACTAAAGGAGTTTTTAGTTTATTACATAGTGTCACCTACGGTGACACAGTCGTGAGCTGTTTGTAGTGAGCCAAGTCAAATTCTTCAATTCAAACCATAGATATAATTCAATGCTTTAGAATATAGGAATTATGAGGATTTTGATTTAGAATTTAAAGATTCTGAATTAGCACATAGCTCATGACTCAAAACAGATAGCTAATAACTGCTATAAATGTGTTAGAGCACACAGTAAAGAGAAGCATAAAAATTTATTATAAATAAAAGAGGAATTTGTGATAAGTTGGTGAAGTTTTATAAACAAATACCCAATTTATTTATTACAGAAAGGTGGAAAAAAATGAAGCTAATTTATTCTCTATTAATTACTATTTTATTAGTAACAGTAATAATTAATCCCGTTTTTGCTGCTCAAAAATATGGAGCTAAAGCTCATGGTATGGGGGGAGCTTTTACAGCAGTAGTTGATGATGCTAGTGCAATTTATTGGAATCCAGCTAGTTTGACGCAGACTAATTTAACTGGAGCACAAGCTAGTTTAGGAGGTCAAGTGGATGATGATATCAGTAAGGTAGCTGATTTTATTGACAAAGTTAAAGATACGGAAGAACTTACACCACAAGATTTAAAAGAGATAGAGTTACCTTCTGATGCTAAGGCTGATTTGGGTGGTATGGTTAATTTCAATCTAAGTAAATTAGCTATAGGAGGAATTGTTAATAATAAATTTAATTTTTCCGGGCAAAATAAAACAGTAAGTGGCAGTGACCATGAAGTTGAAGTGCCAGTAGGGACAGCAACTAATACCTTAGTAGGTCAAGGGGTATTAGGTTATGGAACTGAACTTATTGATCCTCCTATAATAGGTGCTTTATCAGTAGGAGCTACTGGAAAGTTAGTGACTGTTAGGCGAGATGAAGCTACTACAACATTAGATGATGATGATGAGTTAGTTTCAAATTATGATAAAGAAGAGGAAAAAGGGGTTGGAGCTGATATAGGTATTTTGGCTACATTAACTGATACTGATATAGTCAATCTTAAAGCTGGAGCTACAACCAAGAATGTAGTTAATACTATAGATATGTCTAGTAAATTTTTAGATAGAACTACTACTTTAGGAGTAGGAGCTAACTTTAAATTTCCGGTTATAGAGGCCTTTTCTGCTAAAGCAGCCGCCGATTTAGAAATACCGGAAACTGGTGATAATATCAAGCATTTTGGGGTTGAAGGTACTATAGGAAGTTTTTCTTTACGACTGGGGACTTATCAGCAAGGAAGTCAAGATAGTGTATATACTGGTGGCATTGGTTTCAACCTTCCTTTTGTTGATTTCAATTTGGCAGCTGATTCAGAAGACTATGTTAAACTTTCTGGTACTTTTAACTTTTAAGTCAGCTCAATCTAATCTTTTTAGAAAGGAGTGCAGAAATGTCTAATAATAAAAAAGAGCAGAAGATAATAGAAGCAGCTTTAGATTTATTCTCTAAGCAAGGCTATCATAAGACTACTGTAGATCAGATAGCCCAACAAGCTGATATAGCTAAAGGAACGGTTTATTGGTATTTTGATAGTAAAAAGCATCTTTTTATTGGCATCTTATTATCGGGGGTCAAAAATTTACATCAAAGAATTAGAAAGCAAATAGTTCAAGAAGGTAGTACAGTAGATAAGTTATATAAAATTACTGAATCATCTTTAGATTTTTTTAAAGAGGGAGAGAAATTATCAAAAATGTATTACGAAAATGCTGTAGGTATTGATCAGGAGTTTAAAGAACAGTTATTGGAATTAAAACAGGAGATGGTAGTGTTTATTGCTGATGTTATTGCTGAAGGTCAACAGGAGGGGGTTTTATCTACAGAGATCAGTAAACAGGAGGCAGCTAAGTTTTTGTTAGGAATGATTGATACGCATAATCCCCATTTTCATTCTACTGATTTTATAGTTAGTGAGAAGGCTCAACAGATAGTTGATTTATTCCTTAATGGAGTGGGGAACTAATTAATCAAACTAAAAAGTTAGTTAACTTGACAAAGGTAGGAAAAATAGTTATAATGTTGTTGACTAAACAGTCAACTTTTTTATTTACTATCATTTGACTATTCAGTCAAGTAATGCAGGAGGGGTTAGATGAAGAAATATATGAGTGTAGTA
Organism: Halanaerobaculum tunisiense; assembly: GCF_054657635.1. Lineage (NCBI taxonomy): Bacteria > Bacillati > Bacillota > Clostridia > Halanaerobiales > Halobacteroidaceae > Halanaerobaculum > Halanaerobaculum tunisiense. The sequence goes on along the minus strand of NZ_BAAHYI010000001.1, from coordinate 117,312 downwards.
GTTGTGTTGGTTTTGGTAGCAATCTCAACAGTAGGATATGCAGCAGAGCAAGAAAAAAGAGTTTTAGATAAAGAAAAAGTAGTGGAGTTTGGCTTACAAAAGAGTAAGAAATTGCAGAAATTACGTCAAGATATAAAAATAGCTCAAGCTAAATTAGAGGGAGCTGAAAGTGCTTTTTATCCTAACTTAGATTTAAATACTAATTATACTAGGTTTGGAGAAGCGCCTAAAACTAATGGATCCAAGGATAAATTTTCTTTTAAGCTAAATCTACAACAACCTATCTTTTTAGGAGGACAATTAAGGTCGGGCTATCAACAAGCTCGCAATCAGTTACAAGTGGCTAAATTGGAGTTCCAGGAGAAAAAACAGGAAGTTAAGTATCAAGTTGTAGAACAATATTATAATGTTCTAAAAATGAAGAAGATGATCCAAGTTAGTCAACAACAGTTAAAGCGGATTGATCATTACTTAGAAGTAGCTGAGACTAACCAAGAGGTAGGAGTAGCTACTAAGACCGATGTGTTACAAGCAAAAGTAAATCAAACTCAAGCTCAACAGAGTTTATTAGAGGCTAAGAATAAACTAGAGACTGCTAAGCTAGACTTAAAAAATTCTTTAAATCTAGCAGATGAAGTAAGATTAGAATTAAGTGATCAGTTGAGTTGGGAACCAGTAAAAGTTACTACTGATCAAGCGTATAAGACTGCTTTAGATAATAGAATTCAGTTTGAATTATTAGATTTACAAGAAAAGAACTTAAAGCTAAATTTAGAACAAATCGAAAATAAGAAAAAGTATCCTAATCTTAACCTAGCAGCTAATTATGAAGCGCAAGATAAAGAGTTTACTATTAGTGATGGTGATTGGAATGTAATGTTAAAGTTAAGCTATAATTTATTTGATGGGGGCCAAAAGAAATCTAAAATTAAAGAATTGACTAAAGAAGTAAATAAGTTTAAAACTAATCAGCAACAGATTAAAGATCAGATTAAACTTCAAGTTAAGCAGACTGTGTTAGATTTACAGGAAGCTAAAGAAAGAATTAACCTGAATAAATTAAATTTAGAAAAGTCGCAAGAAAATTTAGATCAGGTCAAATTAAAATTTGAAGAAGGAATGGTTACTAGCTTACAAATGTTAGATGCCGAAACAACACTTGAACAGATTAAGACAGATTATTATCAAGCCATTTATGATTATAATATGGCTTTAGCTAAGTTAAATAAGATTTTAGGTAAGGAGGTAACTCAATGATTAAAAAATATAAAAAGTTAGTTATTATTACACTTGTTTTGGGATTATTATTAGGAGTCTTTGTTGGTTGTTCTCAAAACGAAGCTACTTCAAATTCTCAACAAAGTTCTAACCAATCGGAAAACAATAAACCGTCTATTCCAGTAGAAGTTGCTAAGGCTGATACAGGAAAAATAAGCAAAAGTATTACTGTAACTGGGGAAGCTAAGCCAGCAAAGTCAGTTAATGTAACTCCTCAATTGCAAGCTCAAGTAGAAAAAGTGGGGGTTGAAGTTGGAGATAAGGTAAAAGCAGGCAATGATTTATTACAGCTTGATCAGGAAGATGTTAAAGTACAATTTGAGAAAGCTGAAGCTGGGTTGGAAGTCGCTAAGGCTAATTTAAATCAAATTTTAGCCGGCACTAGAGATGATGAGATCTCTCAGATCAAAGCTGAATTAAAACGTGCTAAAGCAAATTATGATCAAGCTAAAAAAGATTATCATCGACAACAAAAGTTATTTAAAAAGGATGTTATTTCTGAGCAACAATTAGAAGCAAGTGAAAGTAAATACATAAGTGCTAAGAGTACTTATAAATCAACTAAATTAAAGTTAAAGATAGCTAAAGATGGGGCTACGGAAGAAAAAATTCAGGTTTTAAAGGCTCAAGTTAACCAAGCAAAAAAGAATTTAAAAACAGCTCAAGTAAAATTGGATAAGACTGAGGTTACTGCTCCAATTTCTGGTATAGTAACTCAAGTAGATATTGAAACAGGAGAAATGGCAGCTTCTCAACCTGCAGTTTCTATTGTTGATTTAACTCCAATCAAACTTAAAACTTTTGTTAGTGAGCAAAATATAAATGATTTAGAAAAGGGTCAATCTGTAGAAGTAGATTTTAATGCTTTAGATAATAAATTACAGGGGAAGATTAAAAAGATTAGCCCTAAAATGAATCAACAGCATTCAGGATTTTTAGTAGAAATTACAATTAATAATAGTAAAAGATTAATTAAAGCAGGAATGTATGCTAAGGCTACAATAGAAACTGAAAGTAGTGCGGGGGAATTAGTTATTCCTAAACAATCATTGTTGCAAGAGAATAATAAAAATTATGTGTTTATAGTTCAAAATAATCAAGCAGTACGAAAAGAAGTAACTATAGGACTTACTAATTCTAAAAAAGTGGAAGTTTTATCAGGAATTAATCTAGGAGATAAAATTATTACTGTTGGTTCACAAAAAGTATCCGCTGGAAATGAAGTACGAGTTGTCGGAGGGGGTGGACAATAATGAAGTTCTCCGATTTTTCTGTTGATCGTCCAATAGCGATTACAATGTTTGTACTATTAATTGTAATAATTGGTGGGGTAGCTTTTACTGGATTGCAAGTTCAATTAATGCCTGATTTAGATTTGCCTTTTGTTGTAGTTCAGACACAGTATCCTGGAGCTAGTCCCAAAGAGGTAGAAGAATCCTTAACCGAACCATTAGAAGAATCAATTGCTACAACTGAAGGATTAAATACGATTAGTTCAACGAGTAAAGAGAATGTGTCGACAATTACTTTGGAATTTGATTGGGGTAGTGAAATTAATGCCTCTAAAGCTGACGTTAGAGATAAAATAGATATGATTAAAGATGGGTTACCTGATAAAGCAAAAGAGCCGGTGATTATGCAGTTTGATCCAGCTAATCGTCCAATTGTTAAGGTGTCTTTATCTGGTAGTAATTTAACTTATTTAAAAGATTTGGCTGAAAATAACTTTCAAACGCATTTAGAACAGATATCAGGAGTTGCATCAGTCAATATTTCCGGGGGATTGGATCGAGAAATTCAAATTGAAGTTAGTCAAGAAAAATTGGATGCTTATGGATTAACTTTTGATGATATTTCATCTAGTGTTGAACGTTCGAATTCAGATATGAGTATAGGAAAAGTAGATGATGGTAATAGAGAGCTGGTTGTAACAGGAAAAGGAGAGTTTCAAAGTGTAGACCAAATTAGAAATATTCAAATTACAAAAAATAGTGGAGAACAAGTTAATTTATCTGATATTGCTGTAGTAGAAGACACTCATGCTGAAATAGAACAATATAGCTATTTAGATGGGAAACGGAGTCTCACTTTAGGTATTAAAAAACAGAATGATGCTAATACTGTAGCAGTTGCTGATGGAGTTAAGCAAAAGATTAAAAGATTAAAGGAAGAAGTTCCTAATAATATTGAGGTTAAAGTAATTTCTGATAATTCAGGATTTATTAGAGATTCAATTGCTAGTGTACAGCAAAACTTTGCTACAGGGGCTATTTTAGCAGTTGTTATTTTGTTCTTATTTTTGCGTAATTTTAGAACTACAGTAGTTATCTCAACTGCCATTCCTGTTTCTGTAGTTGCTACACTAGCTATGATGTATTTTGATGGTCTGAGTTTGAATAATTTAACTTTAGGTGGTTTAAGTTTAGGAGTAGGGATGTTATTAGATAACTCGGTAGTGGTATTAGAGAATATTTATCGCCACCATCATGAAGGTTTAGATAGAATTCAGGCCGCGAAAAAAGGTGCCTCTGAAGTAGGAATAGCTATTTTTGCTTCGACAATGACAACAGTAACTGTATTCTTACCGATGGTTTTTGTTGATGGAATTGCTGGCGAGATATTTACTCCTATGTCTAAGACAGTTGCTTTTTCATTATTATCATCATTAGTAGTAGCCTTGACTCTTATTCCAATGTTATCTTCTAAATTATTACGGGTAGAAGTAGACGAGGAAAATACTAGCCAAGGTAAGGTTACTAAGATTTATAAAAAAATATTACGTAGTTGTTTGAAGTGGCGTTATGTAGTGGCCGGAGGTTTAATAATTGTATTGATCTTATTTGGGGTAGGGATGAAAACTAATTTAATCCCTTTAGAAGTTGAGTTTATGCCCAAATCTGATCGAGGAACAGTAAACCTTTATTTTGAATTGGCTCAGGGAACTAAATTAGAAAAGACTGATCAATTTGTAAAACGAGCCAAAGGAAAAATTGAAGATATTTCTGAAATAGAAAGTATATCGAATGAAGCTGGTTCTAATGATAATAATTATGAAGGAGAAATGGAAGTTGATTTAATAGATTTAGAAAAACGAAATAGAGGGGTTACAGAGATAGCAGAAGTTATGCGGACTCGCTTAAAAGATTTAGCAGGGGCTCAAATTAACGTTGTTCCCCAGACTTCGATGATGGGTAAAGAAGGTAAAGGTGGTGGAGCAATTAATATTAATGTAAAGGGTCCTGATTTGGATAAGTTACTAAATTTAGCTAAAAAGATAGAAAATGAAGTTGAAGCGACTGAAGGAACTAGAAATATTGCAATTACTCCCAAAGCTAGTAAACCAGAGTTAGAAATTATTCCTAAGGAAGATTTAGCAAATGAATTAGGGATTACTAAACAGCAATTATTTTCTACTTTAAAGACAGCTGTTGATGGGTCAGATATAAGTAAGTATAAGGAGAATGGAGAAGAATATGATATTAGGTTGAAATTATTGGATGAGCAAAGTGATTCAATTAATAAATTATTAGATGTTAAGGTAAAGTCACCTCAAGGAGGAACGGTACCGTTAACTCAAATAGCTAACATAAAGTATTCTACAGGGCCAAATGCTATAGAACGAGAAGAACAAGAACGTAAATTTACTATTTCTACTGATACTTATCAGCGTAGTTTAGGTGCTGTGTTAAGTGATGTGCAAGGTAGAATTAATAATTTAGATTTACCTGAGGGATATAGTGTTAATTATAAAGGAGATGCTGAAGATATGCGTGACTCTTTTCAAGAATTGGGTCAGGCAATGTTAATGGCTATTGTATTAGTTTATATGGTTATGGCAGCTCAATTTGAATCTTTAGTCCATCCCTTTGTAATTATGTTTACAGTTCCTATTTCATTAGTAGGTGCAGTTACAGCCTTAGCCCTGACTGGAGTAGCATTGAGCATTAATGGATTCATTGGAATTATTATGTTATCAGGTATTGTAGTTAATAATGGTATTGTATTAATTGATTATATTAATACAAGACGTGAATTTGAAGAAAGAGAAAAAGCAATATTAAATGCAGGTCCAATTAGATTACGACCGGTAATGATGACTGCTATGACTACAATGTTAGCGATGTTGCCATTAGCTTTCGGAATTGGAGCTGGAGCTGAAATGCAGCAATCAATGGCAATTGTAGTAATTGGTGGATTATTGCTTGCTACTTTCTTGACCTTAGTAATAGTACCAGTATTTTATGATATTATGGAAGATTTAACCCAAAATGTTACAGGCTTTGTGAGAAATCTGTTACATGGTGACGAGGATAAAGACGAATCATTAGAAGCATAATTTATTTAGTAAAGTGTTAGCTGGATTGAAGTCCAGTTAGCACTTTTTTACTTTATATCAGCTATCTGCTTAAGGGGTTAGATTTTGAATTTAAAGGTTTTGAATTCCTACGAGTCCTTTGGACTCTCCGTGAAAATCTGCTGATCCTACAAGTTTCACAGAAACTTTTCGTGATAAAAAGCATCCGCACACAGCACACGACACATAGCTCACGACTGATTCACTAAAATTTTATAAAAGTTGTATGAATATTTAAACAGGAAACTTGACAAAAGATTCTGAATGTATTAGAATAAACATTGTAAGAGGTCAGACGACTTACGACTGATTAATCTTATAAGCTAATAACAAATAATAAAGTTAATCTATTTAAAAGATAAATTATCATTAGTTTACGGTTAGAATTAAAATATAACTTACATATAACCCTCTATAATTTTTTATTTTAACTGTAGGCTGTAGTTTAATATCTCAATTAATATTTAAGAAATAATTGGGAAATATAAAAATGTCTATTAATTAGTTTGAACAAGGGGGAATCAGTGTGCAAGCATATGATATTATTCAAAGAAAAAAAGAAGGTAAGAAACTAAGCCGAGCTGAATTATCATTTTTAGTTGAAGGATATACAAAAGGGGAGATTCCTGATTATCAATTATCAGCTTGGACTATGGCTGTCTTCTTTCAAGGATTAGATAAGGAAGAAACAGCTTTTTTGACTGAACTTATGGCTCAATCAGGTGATATGATTGATTTAAATCCAATTCAAGGTACTAAAGTTGATAAGCATAGTACTGGTGGGGTAGGAGATACAACCACTTTAGTATTAGCACCTTTAGTTGCTGCTTGTGGGGCACCAGTAGCTAAGATGTCAGGTCGTGGTTTAGGCCATACTGGAGGAACTATTGATAAGTTAGAATCTATTTCTGGATTTAACACTTCCTTGACTCAAAAGGAGTTTATTGCTAATGTAAATGAGGCAGGTTTAGCTGTAGCTGGTCAGACAGGAGATTTGGCCCCAGCAGATAAAAAATTATATGCTCTACGAGATGTAACGGCCACTGTTGATTCTATTCCGTTGATTGCTAGTAGTATTATGAGTAAAAAGATTGCTTCGGGAGCAGATGCTATTACTTTAGATGTTAAAGTAGGTAGTGGAGCTTTCATGAAGGATTATGAGGGGGCGAAAAAATTAGCTAAGACAATGGTTGAGATCGGTAATAATGTAGGTCGCGAGACAAGATCTATTATTTCTGATATGGATCAACCATTAGGCTTGGCAGTAGGAAATGCTTTAGAGGTAGCAGAAGCAATTAAGACTTTGCAAGGAGAAGGGCCAACTGACTTAACAGAGTTATGTTTAACATTAGGTAGTCAGATGCTAGTTTTAGGTGGTATAACAGATAATAGCGAAGAAGCTAGAGAAAAGTTAGAACAGGCTTTAAATGATGGTAGTGCTTTAGCTAAACTTAAAGAAATGATCACTAAACAAGGTGGTCAAGCTAAAGTAATTGATAATCCAAAACTATTACCTCAAGCTGATAACAAATTGGATATTGAGGCTAAGAAGTCAGGTTATATTCAGCGGATTGAAGCTCAAGAGGTAGGCTTAAGTGCTTTATTATTAGGAGCAGGTCGAGAGACTAAAGAGTCAACTATTGATTTAGCAGTAGGGATTAAATTAGCTAATAAAGTAGGAGCTAAGGTGGAAGCAGGAGATAAGCTAGCTACTCTTTATTATAATGATGATGCTAAGTTAGAAGAAGCTAAAGAAAAGTTATTATCTGCCTATCAAATTAGGGCTGAGCAACCCGAAGAAACACCATTAATTTATGAAATTATAGACTAAGGGGGGGGCGAAAATATAATGGATCAGAAATTAAAAGAAAAGTTAATAGAGGAAGCTCGGCAGACAAGAAAGAATGCGTATACCCCTTATTCTAACTTTAAAGTTGGTGCTGCTTTATTAACAAGTACAGGAGAAATTTTTACTGGATGTAATGTTGAGAATTCTGCTTATGGTTTAGCTAATTGTGCTGAACGAACAGCTATTTTTAAAGCAGTCTCAGCAGGACACCAGGAGTTTGAAGCTTTAGCTGTAGTAGCTGATACAGACCAGCCAACATCACCTTGTGGATCTTGTCGGCAGGTAATTAGTGAGTTTGGCCCGGATATTAAAGTGATTATGGCTAATTTAGCTGGTGATTCAATTACTAAAGAAATTAGTGAATTATTATGGGGAGCATTTGGAGCAGAGGATTTAGACGATTAAACCAAAAACTTAAATTTAAATAGAGAGGTGTTTTAGTTATGCCAATTCATATTGAAGCTTCGGAAGAAGAGGTAGCAGATATTGTTTTATTACCTGGTAATCCAGAACGAGCTGAGTATATGGCAAATAAGTTTTTAGATAATGTTGAATTATATACTGATTATCGGAAGATGTATGGTTTTACTGGTCAGTTTAATGGAGTAAAAGTCTCGATTCAGACAACTGGAATGGGAGTTCCTTCTACTGCTATTATTTTAGAGGAACTGCAGATGTTAGGAGCTAAAACATTAATTCGAGTTGGAACTTGTGGGGCGTTGAGAGAGGATTTAGACCAAGCAGATTTAATTATTGGCCAATCAGCTGCTAGTTCAGGTACTACTATTAATCAATTAAAACCTGATGTTAATTTAGCACCTACAGCTGACTTTGAATTAATCAATGATTTATATCAAAGTGCTCTAGATTTAGAAATACCAACTCATGTAGGGCAAATTGTTACTTCTGATTATTTCTATGGTAAGAATGAATACTATACAGATGTTCTTGAAAAATTAGCTGACTATGGTGTTTTAGGAGTGGAGATGGAAACAGCAGCATTGTATAATTTAGCTGCTAAGTATGATTTAAGGGCGGCAACAATATTAACTGTTTCAGATCATGTCTTTACTCAAGTAAGAGCAGATAAAGAGAAAATTCAACAGGGTGTAGATCGAATGACGAATATGGTATTGGATACTGTAACTAAATTGTATGGCTAATAGTTTATATAAAATGGCTTAATTGAATAAATTTTCTTACTAATATACGCTAGTAGTAAATTAATAAGGAGGAAGAGTGATGAGAAATGTTTTAGTTTCTACTTTATCTGGTATGACAGTAGGAGCTTTATTTTCTTTTCTTAAACTACCAATCCCTGCTCCTCCTACATTGGGAGCAGTTATGGGAGTGGTGGGCATTTATTTAGGTTTTATGTTAGTTCAGACTGGATTTTAAAAGAGGTGAAATAATGGAAAATGAAGAAATAGCTAGTACTATTGATCACACTATATTAAGTGCTGACGCTACAGCAGAGGAAATTATAGAAAAATGTCAAGAGGCAATTGGATATCAATTTGCTTCTGTATGTATTAATCCGAATTATGTATCATTAGCTAGAAAAGAGTTAAAAGATAGTTCTGTTAAAGTTTGTACAGTGATTGGATTTCCTTTAGGAAATACTCTTTCAGAAGTAAAAGCCTATGAAACTAAAAAGGCTATTGAAAATGGAGCACAAGAGGTTGATATGGTAATTAATCTAGGAGCTTTAAAGTCTGGAGACTGGGCTTTAGTTAAAGAAGATATCAAAGCAGTAGTTGAAGCAGCGGGACAGGCCATAACTAAAGTGATTATTGAAACTTGTTATTTAACACAACAAGAAAAGAAGAGGGTTTGTCGGCTTGCTAAGGAAGCAGAAGTTGATTTTGTTAAGACTTCTACTGGTTTTGGTACCGCAGGTGCAACGTTAGAAGATGTTAAATTAATGAAGAAAATTGTAGAAAAAAAAGTAGGAGTTAAGGCTTCTGGAGGCATAAAAAATAAAAAAGATGCTCAAGATATGATAGAAGCTGGAGCCGATAGGATTGGTGCTAGTTCAGGAGTTGAAATTGTAACTGGTCAAGAATCTACAAGTAGCTATTAATAGAATTTTAGGTTCTGTTAGATATCCTATAAGATAGTAGTTATTGTTAATAAATTAATATAATTTATTACTTGAATTTAAGATAATATTTTCAATGAATAAGGGGATGTCTAATAACCAATAACTATTAATAAGCCTCTTTACCCTAATAATATATAATCTAAGGAGGCTATTAATATGACCAAATTTATTGGAATCATTGGAATTTTTGTTCTACTAGGAATTGCTTATGCTATTTCAGAAAATAGAAGTGAAATCGATCTACATCCAGTTATTGGTGGGATATCACTCCAGCTAATTTTTGCTTTGCTTATTTTGAAAGTCCCTCTAACCAAGGCAGGTTTTGAAAAGTTAAGTGATGGTGTGGTTAAGATACTAAGTTTTTCTAATGATGGGGCTGATTTCCTCTTTGGTTCCTTAATGGATTCAGGTGCATTTGCTTTATCTGTAATTCCTACAATTATCTTCTTTTCTTCTCTAATGTCGGTCTTATATTATTTAGGTGTTGTTCAAAAAGTAGTCAAAATTATGGCTCAAATTATGAAAAAGGTTATGAATCTAAGTGGAGCTGAGTCTTTATCTGCTGCAGCTAATGTATTTGTAGGACAGACGGAAGCTCCTTTAGTAGTCAAAAGATATGTACCGGATATGACTCGGTCTGAGATTATGGCTCTAATGACTGGTGGAATGTCTACTGTAGCTGGTGGAGTGATGGCTGGTTATATTGGTATGGGGATTGACGCTGGTTATTTATTAGCAGCTAGTATTATGTCTGCTCCGGCAGCTTTGGTAATGGCTAAAATCATTGTTCCAGAGACTAAAGAAGCGGCTACTTCCGGTGAAACAGAAATTGATTTAGATGTTGATAATGCTAATTTGATTGATGCAGCAGCGGAAGGTGCTAGTGAAGGATTACAGTTAGCTTTAAATGTAGCAGCTATGTTACTTGCTTTTGTAGCTTTAATTGCTTTGATTAATTATCCGTTAGATCTTTTAGGAACTAGTTTAGAGGAAATTTTAGGTTATATTTTTGCTCCTTTATCATTTGTTATGGGAGTACCAGTAGCTGATATTCAGGAAGTAGGAAGTTTGCTAGGTCAGAAGATGGCTATTAATGAGTTTGTAGCTTATGCTAGTTTATCAGAAATGCTTGAAGCTGGTAAGTTGGCTGCTAAGTCAGAACTAATTGCCACTTTTGCTTTATGTGGTTTTTCTAACTTTTCTTCTATTGCAATTCAGGTAGGAGGTATTGGTAGCTTAGCTGAAGAACGAAGAGGCGAAATTGCTGCTTTAGGTATTAGAGCTTTAATTGCTGGTTCATTAGCTACTTATATGACTGCTACTATTGCTGGAATGTTGATTTAATAAATATATTTTAATTACTTCCGAGATACTTTCTCAAGGTTACATCCTTACTACTTATTAATAATAGTATACTATTATTAAACTATATTTATAAATGCAGTTTATGGAAATTTATTTCCTCCTATTAACATAGGAGAGGCTTTCTTTCCTTTATTTCGGTAACAAAGAATTTTAGTTTTGAATTAGAAAGTAGCAATTAAAAGACCTAATTTTTAGTATAATAAACTATAGGGAGTGATACTATGAAATTTTTTCTTGATACTGCTAATTTAGACCAGATTAACGAGATAAATAATTTAGGTGTAATTGATGGCGTGACAACTAATCCTAGTTTAGTAGCTAAAGAGGGAGATGTAGACTTTCATACAAGAATTAAAGAAATCTGTGAATTGGTAGATGGCCCAGTAAGTGCTGAGGTAATAAGTACAGATGCAGAAGGAATGATTGAAGAGGCAAGAGAATTAGCAGGATTAGCATCTAATGTAGCAGTTAAGATACCGATGACTGAAGAAGGATTAAAAGCAGTTAATACGTTAGAGCAAGAAGGGATCAAGACTAATGTTACTTTAGTATTTTCAGCTAATCAAGCTTTATTAGCAGCTAAAGCTGGAGCAAGTTTTATCAGTCCCTTTGTAGGTAGATTAGATGATAGAGCTCATGATGGAATGAAGTTAATTGAAGAAATCAACCAGATTTTAACTAATTATGATTTAGATAGTGAAATTATAACTGCTAGTATTAGAAGTCCTCGCCATGTAAAAGAAGCAGCTTTAGTGGGAGCAGATATTGCTACTATTCCTGCTAGCATAATTAAGAAGATGTCTCAACATCCATTGACTGATATTGGTATTGAGAGATTTTTAGCTGATTGGGAAGAGGCGCAAGAATAATAATTTAAGAAGGAGGCTAATAATGGACGTTAAAGAAGCTATTGCTAAGCGAAGAAGTATAAGAAATTTTAAATCTAAGGAAGTTGCGACAGAGAAAATCAATGAAGTTTTAAAGGCAGGACAATTGGCTCCATCCGGGAGTAATTTACAGCCTTGGCGATTTGTTGTAGTTGAATCAGAAGAGATAAGAGAAAAATTAGAAGGGGCTACTCTTGATTTTGTAGCAGAGGCTCCAGCAATAATAGTTTGTTGTGTTGATTATAACTCACTTAAAGAGAGAAAGAAAAGATTTGTTGAATTACAAAAGGCAGGGGCATTTGCTGGAACTGATTTAACCAAAGTTGACCCTTCAAGTTATAAAAGTGAAGAACGGGATGAAGAAGAAATAAAACGATATTTGCACTTAAATTGTGCTATAGCAATTGAAAATATGACTTTACAAGCAACAGAATTAGGATTAGGTAGTTGCTGGGTGATGATGTTTAATGAACAGAAGGTGACTAAATTATTAGATTTAGATGATAATCTTGATGTAGTTTCTCTACTGCCGATTGGTTATCCTGATCAAAATCCTGAGCGGAGACCTAGATTGGATTTAGAGGAACTTATAGTGGATAGGGTCTAGTTAATACTATCGTGTCAGTGTGAGGAATCCGTGTGAGTAAGGTCAAAAGCTAATTATTCAAGAGTTTGAAATTACCCCCCACACCCACACTCATTCCCGACACAATATATCAATAAAGTTATTAGAAACTAATTAATGCCTTTACCTGATAGGAGTTAATCTGACTCAGGAAGGCATTTTTTTCTTTTTTGATTCATGTTTATAGTTGGAATTGAGTATAAATAGATTGAAGCAAGGGAGTAGTGGATAAAAATCAGGAGATTGAGAATAAAAGAAAGGATAACATCCTAAAAGTGGGGATCAGTATGTTTTTAGTCAAGGACAAAATTGTACTAAGTATGTCAGTAATTAGATTTATCTCCGGGATAATTGAGTTATTAGCAGCTTGTCTTATCTTGAAGTTTGATTCGCGAGTTATTGCTTTTCAGATTAATTCATTTTTAGCATTAGTTGGCCCAGTAGTAATGGTTACTGCAACTAGTATAGGGTTGATAGGATTAGCTAGTAAATTTTCTATGCTCCAGATGACAGTTATCATCTTAGGGGTAGCTTTAATTTTTCTAGGGATGAAATTATAATTAATAAGGAGTGGTTCAGTGAGTACGGAAGAGAAGGGTTGGGGGCTGGATTTAGAGTTTCCACTAGTAGGAAGAGAGCAAAAGCCAAGACAACATGGTTTGACTATGGTTCTGGATAAAGGTTTAGGATTAAGAGCAAGTAAGGATTTATTAGAGTTAGCTACAAGTTATATTGATTTTTGGAAATTGAGTTTTGGTACTTCAGCTTTGTATCCTAAAGAGAGTTTACAAGATAAAATTGATCTAATTACTTCCCAAGAGATCGATATTTATCCTGGAGGGACTTTTTTAGAGGTAGCAGTTAATCAAAATCAGGTCGAGGAATATTTACAGAAAGCTAAAGAGTTAGGTTTTACAGCTATAGAAGTTTCTGATGGTACTATTAATTTGCCAACAAATTTAAGAAGTAAGATTATTAAGCAAGCTAGAAATCTAGGATTTAAAGTTTTATCAGAGATTGGAAAGAAGGATAAAAGTAAATCATTTAAGACTGACCAGATGATCAAACAGCTCAAACAGGATTTAGCAGATGGAGCAGATAAGGTGATTATTGAAGCTAGAGAATCAGGAACTGGTGTTTCTATTTATGATCAGCACGGTCAAGCTGATGAGTTTAAGTTGAAGAAATTATTATTAGAAACTCCAGATCATACTGATATTATCTGGGAGACTCCACTAAAGAAACAACAAGTTTACTTTATTAATCTTTTGGGGAATAATGTTAATTTGGGTAATATAGCTCCTGAAGAAATCTTAGCTGTAGAATCATTACGGAATGGATTACGTGGTGATACTTTCAGGACTACTATAGAGGATACAGAGACAGAAAATTTATTTATCGAGATGGATTTGTAATTGATTGATAATTGATTGGTAATCAGCTACAATAATAAGTAACTAGTAATTTTAATTGACTGGAGTGTGATAAGATGGAATTAGATGTTGTATTTTCTGCTGACAAGATTACTGATAGCGCTATAACAGGAAAGGTAACAGTAGTAATTGATGTTTTAAGAGCTACTAGTACTATTGTAACAGCTTTAGCTAATGATGCTTTAGAGGTATTACCTGTAGTTAGTATCCAGGAAGCTAATTTATTGGCTAGTAAGTTAGATCAAGAATATTTAGTAGCAGGAGAGCGCCAGGGAGTTAAGATAGACTATTTTGATTTAGGTAATTCCCCTTGTGATTATACAGCTGATCAGGTAGCGGACAAAAGAGTAGTTTTAACTACTACTAATGGGACTAAATGTTTTGCTAGATTAGATGAAGCAAATGAAGTGCTAATTGCTTCCTTGTTGAATTTAGAGGCAGTAGTGGCTAGGTTACAACAAGAGTCAGAAGTAGTCTTTTGTTGTGCTGGGGTAGAAGGCCAATTTGCCTTAGATGATTTTGTTACAGCTGGTAAAGCAATCTCTTATTTATCCTCTATACAACAGACAACATTAAGTGATAGAGCGCAAGCTGCTTGTGATTTTTATGACTATAATCAGGATCAGATATTGACTGTACTTAAAGAGTCGGCTAGTGGACAGAATTTAATTAGTTTAGGGAAGGAAAAAGATGTTGAGTTTATAGCTAATAGTCCAGAAATGGATATTCTTCCTGTCTATAAAAATGATAGGATTAAAATTCAATAGTTTCAATTTTATTGCTACCGGAGTTATCCGGTAGCTTTTTTATTGTGGAATTGCTATAAAGGGTTGGTGATTATGCATAAAATTATAGATTGGTTAAATAATATAATTAAGTAAGAGGAGGTAAAATATGTGTTAAATAAAATATTTCGATTATTCAATTACTTAAAGTTAAAATACTTAGATGATACTAGTAATAATTCTAAGAGTAAGGAGCGAAATACAAAAATTCCTGACTCAACTAGGATTATTAAAGAAAAACTACAGAACCAGATATTTTCTGATAGTAATGATTTTATTTTACGTAAGTTTAATATGGGAAAAGATTCTCAGATTAAGCTATTGATTACTTATTTTGATGGGTTAGTTGATAGACAGTTAATTAGTAATGATATTTTAAAATCACTAATGGTAGAATCTAGAATGACAGAATTAGATGCAGAATTGAATCAGTCTACTATACTAAATATACTAAAAGAAAATTTAATTAGTGTAGGTGAAGTTAAAGAAGTTAAAGATTTTAAAGAGACAATTAATGCTATTTTAGCTGGTGATACTATTATTTATATAAATGGTAGGCAGACTGCTTTAAGAATAGGAACAAGAGGTTGGGAATCTCGGGGAGTAGAGGAGCCAAATACTGAATCAGTTGTGCGCGGACCAAGGGCTGGTTTTACTGAAACCTTGCGGACTAATACAGCTCTTCTTCGTCGCAAGGTAAAGAGTCCTAAACTGAAATCAGAGATGATGACTTTAGGAGAATATACTAACACAGAGGTTTGTATCTGTTATATTAAAGATTTGGCCCATAATGATCTTGTTGAGACTGTTAAACAAAGATTGAAACAAATTAAAACAGATAGTATTTTAGAGTCTGGCTATATCGAGGAATTTGTAGAGGATGCCCCCTATTCTATCTTTTCTACAGTAGGAAATGCTGAAAAGCCAGATGTAGTTGCTGGTAAAATTTTAGAGGGTAGAGTGGCTATTTTATGTGATGGAACCCCTTTTGTTTTGACGGTTCCTCGTTTATTTATTGAAAATTTTCATTCCAGTGAAGATTATTATACAAGCCCTTTTTTTGCTACTTTGACGCGGATGTTTAGATGTATAGCGATAGTATTAACTATTGCTTTACCTGGTTTTTATGTAGCTTCTGTTAATTTTCATCAGGACTTAATTCCTTTTAAATTATTATTAACAATTACTTCTTCTCGAGAAGGAATTCCTTTTTCTGCCTTTACAGAGACTTTCTTAATGGGACTAGCTTTCCAATTATTACAGGAAGCAGGCGTTAGAATGCCTAGACCTATTGGACAAGCAGTGAGTATTGTAGGTGGGTTAGTCCTCGGCCGAGCTGCTGTTGATGCAGGGATTGCTAGTAATCCAATAATAATGATAACTGCTCTAACAGCTATTACTAGCTTTATCCTTCCTTCTTTAAGGGGAGTTTTGCCAATAGTACGGATTATAGTACTTATTGTTGCTAGTATTCTAGGTTTTATGGGGATGGCCTTAGTAATACTAGCCTTTTTTATCCATCTTTGTACTATTAGGTCTTGTGGTGTACCTTATTTAGCCCCTTTAACCCCTGTTAAAGGAATGGATCTAAAGGATAGCTTTATTAGAGTTCCTATTTGGTCTATGTGGATGAGACCAATGTCTTTGATGGAGGAGAAGAGGGAACAACCTAATCATAGAATGGAATTTGATATTAGAAAAAGAGAGGATTAAGAGATGAAGAAAAAAATAGTTTTAATATTAATGATTTTGTTATTGTTACCAACTTTAGTAGGTTGTTGGGATAATCAAGATTTAACTGATATGAGTATTGTAATAGCAGTAGGACTTGACCAAATTAAAGAGGATAAGATAGAAGTTACTGTTCAATTGGTTAAAGCTAACACTATAGCCGCTAGACAACAAGGGAGTCAAGAGAAAGCTTTCTGGACTTATTCTGCTACCGGTGATACTGTTTTTTCAGCAGTTAGAAATTTAAATAATATAATAAATCGGAAGCCTTTTTGGAGCCATTTACAGTTGATAGTGGTTGGAGAGGAGTTGGCCCAAGAAGGGATGATGAAGGTGCTTGATTTTTTTGAGCGAGATCATGAGTTAACACCTAAAGCAAAGATAATGATAAGTAAAAATATAGCAGCCAAGAAGGTGCTTGAAGCAGAAAGTGATTTGGAAAGTCTTCCTGCGCTTCATTTATCAGATGTATTAACAAATCAAGCTTCCTTAGCAAAAATGATGCACATTAATTTGGTTGAATTATTAAATAATTTAAAAAGCTTTGGTTTTTCTCCTGCAATTGGAATGGTTGAGGTCGGTCAAGAAATAAAAAATAAAAAACAGATTAATGTAAAAGATTTAAAGGTTCATGGAGCAGCTGTTTTTAAGAGAGATAAGTTGATTGGTTGGTTAGATCCTATATTAACTAGAGGACTTCTATTTGTGCAGAACAAAATAAAAAGTGGAATTATTAATGTTTCTAATCCATTAGATGAAGATCAAGAAGTTGCTATGGAGATTTCTCAGTCCACTAGTAAGATTAATGTCAAGTTAAAGCAGAGTAAACCTGTTTTTGAGGTAGAGGTTAAAGCAGAAGGAAAGTTAGCAGAGCAACAAGGGAGAGGCAACTTAACTAATTCAGAGATGATTAATAAATTAGAACAGAAAGGAGAGGAGGTAATTAAGAAAAATATACGGCAAGTGATTAAGTTGGGGCAAAAGAAGTATAATAGTGATTTTTTTGGCTTTTCTCAAATAGTACACAGAGAGTATGTAGATTATTGGCATAGTATAAAGGAGGATTGGAATAGTATTTTTAGTCAAGCTCCAATTAAGATAAAAGTAACCTGGAAGATTAGACACTCAGGTTTAATCAAACAACGAGTCGAACCTAAATAATTAAGAGAAAGAGGTTTATTATGTTATTAGTAGGGTTAATTGTAGCTTTTTTTATTGTTGTTTTAGTTGATCTACCTGGATTAATAAAGAAGGAAAAGCGAGGCAGAGTGATGTTTCTTTATTTTTTTTTATTGTTCCTGGGATTTATGATTAGTTTCTTACAGATGATTGATAAAGCTCCTACTAACCCAACTATTATTACCAGAAAAATAGTTAGATTGATTTTGGGAGGGTGAATTATGAATGAGCCTAGGATTTCTAATTTCCAATTAGGTTTATTGATTAGTGGGTTTATTTTTGGTACTTCAGTTGTTATTAATGTATTAGGAAGTGCTCAACAGGATGCTTGGTTAGCTTATTTGATAGCCTGGAGTGGTAGTTTTATTCTAATGGGCTTATATATTATTATAGCTAATTTAAACCCGGATAAGACTTTAATAGAAATTTTGCAAGTAACTTTTGGAAAATACTTAGGAAGTATAGTAGCAATCTTATATATATGGTATTTTACTCATTTAGCAGCTATTAATTTGAGAAACATTGGAGAATATTCAACAGCAATTGTTTATCCTGAAACTCCCCTTATTTTTGTAATTACTGCTTTAGCTTTACTCATTGCCTATGCTACCAAAAATGGTTTAGAAGTCATAGCTAGAATTAGCGAACTTTTTGTTCCAATATCAATACTTTTATCTATTCTAGTTCTATTTTTATTAATTCCTTTATATGATATTAATAATCTTCTTCCGTTTTTAGAGTATGGTTGGATACCTATTTTAAAAACTTCTTTTTCAGTTTTGACTTTTCCGTTTGGAGAGCTGGTTGTTTTTTTGATGATCTTCCCTTTTTCTAATAAGAAAGATAACTTATTAAAGACTACTTATTTATCTATTACAACTATCGGTTTTATTTTATTGTTATTGATCATAGCTGAAATAATGGCTTTAGGAGCAGATATGTTTGCTAGGGCTACCTTTCCTCCTGCGATATTTACAAAAGTAGTTCCTTATTTAGATATTGATTCTATAATTAATGTGGTTTTATTGATTGGTGGAGCAATAAAAATTATCATCTGTCTTTATGGAGCAGTAATGGGAGTTACTCAATTGATTAATTTGCATGATTATAAACCTTATGTACTTCCTATGTTAACAATAGTAATTACAACAGCAATCTGGATTTATGATAATGTATTTGTAATGTTTAAGTGGAGTAGAGATATTTATCCCTATTATGCTCTACCATTTCAAATCATAATTCCTATCTTAATTTTGATTATTTCTGGGGTTAAAAAAAGATTGAATTTGATTTTATAATCCAAAGTAGAATATTTTTTCTATTCTAATACATAAATTTAAGATAGTAATTAATATTTATGAGTGTGAGGAATCGGTGAATTTATTATGAAAAGTTAATTAGAATTTGTAGCTGAGTTGCCTATACTCACTATTGATACTATTTAGCAATGATTTTTAATATTATTCTATAAGAGAATTATGATAAAAGAATTAAATTGACTGGAGGTGGGAGGTTGTATTTAAAGAGATTACTTTTGTTTGTTTTGATTATTGTTTTTCTGTCTTCTACTGCTTTAGCAAAGGTTCCTGATTGTAGTTGTCAAAAAATGCGTCAGATATCATTACAAACTCCTCGACTTAAAGGAAATGATATTTGGGAGTTACAGAGAGAATTAAAAGAACTAGGATATTATAACCAAGAATTAAATGCAATTTATGATTGGGATACATATTTAGCAGTTAAGAAATTTCAATATGCTAATGACTTACCAGGGACAGGTATAGTTACTCAAAAAACGTGGTTTAACCTAGCTGAAGTTTTAGATAAAAAGCCATCTATTGTGACTTCAAGTAATGAAATAACTCCTCCACCAGGAGAGGTGTTTATTTTAATTGATGGTTATAAAAGGCAATTAAAGGTATTTTCAGATGGGGAATTGCATTATACTTTTCCAGTTGCTATAGGTAAACCAGAAACTAAATCTCCAGTAGGTGAATGGGCAATAGTACATAAGGATGCAGGTTGGGGAGGAGGATTTGGAGATAGATGGATGGGATTAAATGTACCTTGGGGTAAATATGGAATTCATGGTACTAATAAACCAGGCTCAATTGGCACTGCAGCTAGTCATGGTTGTATTCGGATGTATAATCGTCATGTAAAGGTCCTTTATAAGTGGGTGGAGGTTGGAACTCGGGTTAAAATTATTGGTAGGAGAGATTCTATTGATATAACTCACCATCTTCGCCCAGGGCAAGTCGGTAGAGATGTTTTATTACTGCAAGAAAGTTTAAGAGCAGCAGGGTTTAAACCTGGCTATACCGATGGAATGTATGGTGCTGCTACTAAGCAGGCTATGAAAGAACTTAAGTATATTTATGGATTACGGGATGATTTAATAGCTGATGATAATGTATTTAATATTTTAAATTTAAAGTAAGAAAGGAGTGAATTTGATTGTGCTTAAAATATTAAATAAGAAAAATTGGTTTTTGATTTTTGGAGTAATAATCTTAATTTTTTTAATTAGTGGAGGACTAATTTATTATTTCAAATTTTATCTCAAGCAAGGTTTTACTATTGACCCAGAAGCTGAAATAGACCCTAACCAGGAATATCAGGTCACTTATTGGGATTACCGATTATTTATTGGTCAAGATAAGAGATATCAACAATTTTTAGAAGAAGCAATTACAGAGTTTAATCAGAGATATCCTAATATAAAAGTTAATTATAAATTATTGTCCTTTTTAGAAGGACCCAAAAAATTGAACAAATCCCTTAAAGCAGGCAATCCCCCAGATGTTTATAATGATATCTTTGGGACCAAATTAATAAGTGAAGAATTACAGATACCAGTTAGTTTACTTTTAGATGAAGGAGATAAAGAAAAATATAGCCCATTTGCACTCAAATCTTTTAGTTATCAAGAACAATTGTGGGGCTTACCTAATTGGATATTCCCCCGAGTATGGTTAGGAAATAAATCTATATTAGATAAGACTAGTTTGAACTTAAATCAGCTTCGTACTACAGGATGGACTATTCAAGAGTTTGTTCAGGTTGCTAAAGAAATTAATAATTTAGATAAGGAAAGTTGTATTATTTTTAATCCTTATAATTCAGATTTAATTTATCAATTATTAAGAAATAAACAACTAATTTCTCCTGACGAAGATGTAGCATTGGCAGTTGATAGCTTACATAATGTATTTAAGTTATTAGATAAGTTACGCAAGAGTAAAGTCTTTCCTCGAAAACCAGACCAGATGAATAAAAAGATTATGTCTTATTTTTTACAAGATAAAGCTGGGATAGTAGCACCAGTCAATAGTTGGTTGTTAAATAGTTTTTATCAGCAAAATTCGCAAGAGAATTTAACGTTACTACCGATTCCAAAGTTTAATTCTCAGCAAGATAAGGTAACTACTGCTTTAGTTACTGGATTACTTCTCTTTAGACAACAGCAATATAAAGGAGATGATCATTCAAAAGCAGTTTATAAGTTTGCTAAATTTATTAACCAAAAAAAGAATTTTTATTTAGCTAAAAAATTACGAGTAGTACCAGCCTATTTACCACTACAGTCTATTTGGAAGAAGGAGGTAAAGTTGAAATCAGAAATCAAGCAGGAGCTTATGACTTATATTAACCAAGCAGGTTATAGAGAATTAAGTGAATTTAGGAAACAAGATTTAGATCCTAAAGTGGAACAAGTGATTCAGGAGAATTATCGAAGTTATTGGGAAGATAATTTAGCTAGTGAGAAAGTAGTTGATCAGATTTGGCGGGGTTATAAGTACTTAATTCAATCTAAGCAATCTAAAGAGCAGTAGTAGTAATTATGTAGAGGGCGAGAATTCCGCCCTTGATTTTCTGTTTTGATTAAGATTTTTTGTTAGTTTTATTTCTATCAACTAAATATTCTTCTAGGGTTAAATTGTTATTAGCGATTTTAGAAGCGTGTTCAGTCCCTACATATCTCAGATGCCATGGCTCGTACTGATAACCAGTGATTTGAGTTTTTTCTTGGGGATAACGAATAATAAATCCGTATTGAGGAGCAGTTTTAGCTAACCATTTACCTGCTTTGGTTTCTCCAAAGGATGTTACAAGTTGATAATTGACATTTGGACTAGAAATGTCAATAGCTAGTCCAGTTTGATGTTCACTCTCTCCTGGACGGGCACTAGTTTTATTAGCTATTTTTTCTCCTCTTTGTCGTATCTTATAATTAAAGATTGTTGTTTGTCGTTGATAAGATCGATAAGCTGAGATACCAGCTAGTTTGATATCTTCCTGGCTAGCTTGGTTAAATAATTTTTCTATAGCTTGTGCTGCTATAGGTTGCATTTTTTTCTTCGGTAATTCTTTAGTAAAAGAAAAAGGGATATTGGGAATTACAAGGCTTTGCGGCCTGAAATCAGCTGGTAGACTTCTTTTTTTATTGACTAAGACTAATTTATTCTGTGGTTGGGTAATGATTTCTGTACCATTTTTATATTCTACTGGGTTAGTTACAGGTCTCTTTTGAGAAGGGTCTTGATTATTATTTTGATCTTGGTTCTTTTCTTTAACAGGATGATCTGGTTGCTGATTATGATTTTTTCGATTATTGTCTTGAGGTTGGACAGGGTTAGTTGGTGAATTATTTATAATTATATTATCAAGAGCAAGAATTTTAATGCCAGAATAACTAACTAATAAAAGTAATAAACAGATAATAAAGAAGTGTTTTTTCATTTTCTTCCTCCCTTTTGCTTAGTCAAATTTAATTGTAACTTATGTAATAGTAGATTTGCAATCAAAACTTATTGGATTGAATAGTAATTATAGGAGATAGTGATTATTCTATTTTGGATTGGAAAATCATATATTATAAATGTATTTTGCTAAACTAAGAGGAGGGAGGAGTTAATTCTGGAAAGCTATCTTCTATTAATTTTTATGCTAAGTTTAGGACTATTAGCCGGATCTAATTTATTGGTAGTGGCTAGTGTAATTTTAGGGATGCTTAAATTAGTTAGATTTAATCTTGTGTTAGAGATACTAGATGGTCGCGGGATTAAATTAGGCTTGTTGTTTTTGTTAATGGCAGTTTTATCTCCTTTAGCTAGTGGAAAATTAGGTGTTAAAGATATTATGAGCAGTTATAAGTCTATACTAGGTATTTTCGCCTTGATTAGCGGTATCTTAGCAACTCAGGTAGTAGGGCTAGGGATTAATTTGTTGGATAGTGAGCCGGAATTGGTGGTGGGGATATTATTAGGTTCTATAGTAGGAGTTGTCTTTTTTAATGGTGTGCCAGTTGGCCCATTATTGGCTGGCGGTTTAACAGCTATTTTTTATCGGTTGTACTCTTTATTGCTAAGTGGTTGGTAGTTTATAGAATCAATCTTATTAAATTGTTATAGAGAGGTGCTAATATGTGGTGGATATTAGGTGGTGTAGCGTTAATCTTTATTTGGTTATGGTTGAATCAACCTCAGCGATTGCAGATTGATTTATTTGATACCTATAGTCACTATTTAAGTAAGTATCGAGATATAAATAAAAAAAAGAAGAAAAAAGAGGAATGAATCCTCTTTTAGTTTTCAGCTAATAATACTTCTTCTTGGACTAAAAAGAAGGTTAGTAAAGCTACTGTTAGAGCAATTGCTGCTGCGGTAATAAACATGACTACTGTACTGATCTGATTTAATAGACTAAAGGTAGGCGGGCCAAAAGCCACTCCTATAAACCGAGAACTACCATAAATTGAAGTGATTCCTCCCCGGTGGGTGCTAGCAGCTGTGCTAGTTACTAGTGTATTTAATGCTGGTAGCACTAGACCATTACCGATTCCTAAGACTCCAATTAAGGTTAGATAAAGAATTAATCCGTCTAAGAAAGGTAGAATAGTTAAAGCAACAGCAGCAATAGTTAAACCTAAGGACATAGAATGTTTAAAGTATTTACCCTTTTTTTCTAAATAAAGTCCTGACAGATAAGAACTAGTAGACATAAATAGAATAGGTAAGGAGATAATTAACCCTTTTTTAAGTCCAGTAATATCATATTTAGTCTCGAATAAATCAGAAATATAGGATAAGACTCCAAAAAGAATAAATAAGACAGTTACTCCTGCTAATAAACTAAAGAAGAGAGGAACTCCTTTTTCTTGGAAGATATTTTTGATCTGCTTTAGATACTCCCCTAGACTTTCCTCTTTGGTATTGCCGTCTGGTTCTTCCACAAAAAAATAGACAGCTATTACAATCGGAATTGTTAGAAAAGCATAGGAAAAAAAGAGGGCATGCCAGACGATTAAAGCTACAGCTGCTCCTAATAAGGGACTTAATACCTTCCCTAATCCATTAGCTGATTCAACAATTCCTAGTGCTGTACTTCGTTCTCCTGACTGGAAGATATCACCTACTAAAGCTATGACTATAGGATAGGTACCAGCTGCTCCAATGCCTTGGATAATTCGACCTAACAATATAATATAGTACCCTTTTTTACCTAGTGTAACAGCTGTAATTCCTGCTACTACACCTCCTAAGCCATAGGTTATTAGGGCAGGAATTAACACTTTCTTTCTCCCATAGCGATCAGAGAGATAGCCTAAAAAGGGGATTGCTAAACCAGCTGAAGCAGAAAATAGAGTAATCATTAATCCTACTTGGAACTGATTAATATTTAATTTAGACTTAATGGTAGGAAACTCAGGAATCAACATTGAATTTCCTAAGACCATTAAAAAAGGAACAGTAGCAAAGACAGCAACCATTATTTTATACTTTTTTTTCATATCAGTCTCCTCCTATAAATAATAATTCACTCCGTATCCTCCAGCAGGAAATTCCCAATTGATATTTTGGTAGGGACATCCATAAGGACAAGCCATACACTCTACACATCTTGTATGATCAATTCTGATTTTATTTTTCTCTCCATTCCAAGAGTAGACTCTAGTAGGACAATAGTAAGTACATGGTTTATTTTCACATTCTGTCCGACAGATTTGGGAGTCTCTAATACTAATATGGGACTCTTTAGCAGCCTTAATGGTAACGTATTTAAGTGGTGATTCTTCATTTTTACTGAAGTTAGACATTAGAATGCCCCCCAATCTTTCCAACCATAGTAGAGATCTTTAAGTGTTTTAGTAATAGGTTGCATGTTAAAGATTTCTTGTTTTATATTTTGCATTTTGTCTGTAGTAGATTTAAGTTGGACTTCAAAGAAGCGATAGGCTGCATCATTAACAGTTTTAGCAAGTAAGAAGTCAGCGTCAGGATGTGATTTATAATATTGTTTAGCACTTTTACTCTGTTCTATATTTTTCATAAAAAAGCTATTCATAATTCGTTTATGATAGCCTTTTAGGATTTTAGCAGTATATTCTTGGGCTGCTCTAGCTTGAGCTACAGTTTCAGCAGCATATAGACCACTAAGCATTGCTAGGTCAGTGCCGCGGCGTCCGCTAATCATCATAGCAGCATCTCCAATGACGAGTATTCCATCATCATAGAGTTGAGGTAGCTTCTCGTAGCCTCCTTTAGGAATAATATGTGCTTTATAGGAGATAGGTTTAGCTCCCTCGATTCTTCGCTTGATTAAAGGATGGGCTTTAAAATGTTCTAACATCTGATAAGGAGTTAGTCCTTTGCTATTAATTTGGTTTAAGTAACCACCAATAATTAAGGAAATTGATTCTTGATTGGTCCAGATTCCTCCTTTACCAGTTACTCCGGAAGTAGGATAGCCAATCGCACCAATGGTAGCTCCCTCATCAGGTTCTAGGTTAAAGCGTGATTCAATCTTATCAGCTGGCAGGGCCAACTCCTCTTTGATATATAGAGTCATACTTGATGATTCTAATTGACCTCTTAAGCCTGCTTTTTTAGTTAGAATAGCATTAGCTCCTTCAGCTAAGATTACTACGTTGGCCCGGATGATTTCTCCACTATCTAGTTTGATGCCATCAACTTTTTTATTTAATAAGCCTGTTTTATGATACACTAAGTCAGTAGCTAGTGTACTAGTAAATAATTTTGTTCCTTCAGCAACAGCTTTGTAGGCTAGCCATTTGTCAAACTTGCTTCTAATAGCGGAAAATTTATTATAGGGTGGCTCTTTAAAATTTAATCCCGTAAATCCTACTTTAACTGCTGAATCTTTATCCATCATCCAGAATTCATCCTTTACTATTGGTCGCTCTAGGGGGGCTTCTTCCCAAAAAGCAGGTACTATTTTAGCTGTTGGTTTACGATAGATATTGCCTCCAAACATATTTTTACTACCTGGTTCTTCTCCTCGTTCTAGCAAAGCTACAGATAAGTCATTTTGAGCTAATTTAAGGGCAGCACTAGCACCGGCTGGTCCTGCTCCTACAATTACTGCATCATAACGGTCATTTCCCATTTTGCCACCTCACTGTATTTAGCTAGTATAGTTAACTACACAAGCTTATTACTAGTGTGAGGATTTAAATTATTTTTATGTTAGCATTATTTGTATAAAATGATTTGCCACGTAACAAGATATAAATTGAGGTTCTATCCATGTAAGGAGGCAAGCTATGGAAGATAGAAGGTTAATCAAAATTTTAAATTGGTTTTATTTTTTGGAGATCAATCAATATCAATTATACAAAAAACAAAAAGAAGAGAGTAAAGATGATTATATCAAGAAGGTACTAGATAAATTTGCTAAGGTAGAAAAAGATCACGTCTTGATTTTAGAGCGAGAGATCAGGCATTTAGGAGGCCAATCAAGTGAATTAGGAACTGATTTAGGATTATTATTCGGAGCGACGACAGGGAGTTTAACTTCTTGGGGAGGAACAGTAAATTTATTTAGTGTTAATCTGGCTTTAGAAAGAAGAGCAATTAAAGACTACAGGAAGCTGATTCAGCAAACTAACTCGCAACAACTAAAGGAAGTACTATGGAGTAATTTAATCGAGGAAGATCTCCATCATAGTTGGTTTGCTCATCAGCGTCAGGAACTTAGAGACCAAAAAAAGTCGCAGGAAAATCTCACTGAAAGTTAAGCCCCTAAGCAAGGAGGAGAGAATGTTTAACTTTTTACGTCGTTATGTAAAGAAGATCAAGACAGAATTAAATAATAAGACATTACGCAGATTAGTCTTAATTGTAATTACTCTACTTCCAGTTAGTGCTACTGGTATTGTACTAGTCGAACAAGGAGCTTACTTTGAGACTTTTGGTGATGCTTTATGGTGGGCAATTGTAACTGCCACTACTGTAGGTTATGGTGATATGTATCCCGAAACTTTTTTAGGCCGGGCAATTGCTATTTTAGTCATGATGTTAGGGATTGGAACCTTTGGTGGGATCACCGCAAAATTGGCTGATATTTTTATTGAGACTAAACGAAGAAGGGAGTTTGGAGAGGTGAAGGCTAATTATGAAGACCATTTGATTATTTGTGGTTGGAATCAGAAAGTAAGAGATATTATTAATCATATAATAAATGAAAATTTAGAAAAGCAGATAGTCTTAGTAGCAGATATTGAAAGGAATCCTTTTCCGGACCAAGAAGCCATCCATTTTGTCAAAGGAGTTATGGATAATGAGGAGGTACTTAAGAAAGCTGGAGTAATGAAAGCTAGGGCAGCAATTGTACTTAATAAAAAGGAAAACGATGCTAAAACTGTTTTAACTGTGCTAAATATTGAAAATTTAAATCGAGAAATTTATACTGTAGCTGAGATTAGTGATAGTAGAAATAAAGTTCACCTTAAAAATGCTAATGTTGATGAAATAATAGTAGAAGATGCTATTAGTAGTCAGTTACTAGTTAGGTCAGCTTTATACAGTGGTACGTCCAAAATTATTGGGGAATTACTGTCGAATGAAAGTGGTAACCAAATATATATGTTAGCTGCCTCTGAAGAGGATATAGAAACGGAATTTTTGGATTTATTTGTTAAGTATAAGGAAAAGCAAGGGCTTATCTTAATCGGTATTAAGCGAGATACTGAAATACTTACTAATCCTGCTAGTGATGAACAAGTTAAACCAGGGGATAAATTAATTTATATTGCTCAGCAAAGTTATAGCAGGCAAGAGTAATGTTTACTCTTGTCTAGTAAATTTTTTTGCAGATATTATTCCCAAAATTTATCCTTGGTAAATATGTTATAACTAGGAAGGAGGGGGTTAGATGGTAACATCTGAGTTAGAACCAGAAGAACTAAGAAGAAATTGTGACTTAAGTCAGTTTGATTTTACAACAACAGCCGATTTAGAGCCAGTTTTAACTGCCTTAGGTGCTGATCGAGCTCTGGAAGCAATTGATTTTGGATTGCAAGTTAAGCAGAGAGGTTATAATGTATTTGCTTTAAATTTATGTAGTAGCGAGGAACGAGATTACATAACTTCTCGGATCAAAGAACAGGCCCAAGAACAAGATATACCTAATGACTTATGTTATGTATATAATTTTGCTAAACCTAATCAGCCCCAGGTACTAAGTTTGCCAGCTGGTTTAGGAAAGGAATTTAAAGCTGATATAGAAGAAACTATAGATCAATTTGAGGCTCAAATTAAACAAGTTTTGGCTAGTGAAGAATATCTACAACGCAAAAAACAAATCAAGAAGCAGTATAAAAGTCAAAGTGATCTCTTATGGGAGCAGCTAGAAGAAGATGTAAAGGACTTAGGATTTATTTTAGAAAGAGAAGAGGATGGATTTGCTATAATTCCTTTAGCTGCTAATGGCAGTCCAATGAGTGAAAGTGATTATAATCAATTATCAGTTACGGATAAAGAAGAAATTGAGATGACAACTCAATCAATCCAGGAGAAAATAGATGATACCTTACAGCAAATAAAGAAGATTAAAGAGGAGTATCAGACAGAAGTAGAGAATTTAGAGCATAAGCAAGCTGAGCAACTAATTACTAAATATTTAGATCCGTTATTTACTAAGTATGATGAATTTAGGGCCGTAACTAATTATTTAATGGCATTACAGGAAGATATTCTTACTAATTTAGATTCTTTTAAACAAGAGGAACAAGAAAGTATTCTCCTATTTAATGATGCTCCGCAGACGGAGGATGAATTAACTCGCTATCAAGTTAATCTTGTAGTTGATAATAGTGATTTAGAAGGGGCTCCAGTAGTAGTAGAGACCAATCCAACCTATTATAATTTAGTTGGTCGAATGGAGTATGATAATCAGGGCAATAAACTCCAGACTGACTTACTAAATATTAAGCCTGGGGCTTTACAGCAGGCTAATGGTGGTTATTTAATCTTAGAAGCTAGGAAGTTACTAACTAATTTTAAAGCTTGGCAAGCTTTAAAACAAAGCCTAAAAAATGAAGAACTAAAGATAGAGAATATTGGTCAAGAGTATGAAAAATTTCCGTTGGTTACTTTAGACCCTGAAAAGATACCACTTGATGTCAAGGTTATTTTATTAGGTAGTAGAGAACTTTATCGCTTACTGTATAAATATGATCCAGATTTTAAACAACTATTTAAGATTAAGGCTGATTTTGCTGCGGAAATGGACTGGAAACAAGAAAATAATTATCAGTTGGCCCGGTTTATTGCTCAACAGAGTCAGGATAAAGAATTATATCATCTAGATTATCAAGCTGTAGAAAGAATAATTGAGTATACTGCTCGCGTTAATAATGACCAGACTAGACTAAAGACTAAGTTTGATGTGATTATAGATTTATTATATGAGGCAGATACTATAGCTAGGTTAGAGGATAAAGAGATAATAACTGTGACAGAAATAGAACAGGCTTTAGATAAGCGGCAGTATCGACAAGGAAGATATGAAGATAAATTACACCGGTTATATAAAGAAGATAAAATTATGATAGAGACTAGCGGGCGGAAGATAGGTCAGGTGAATGGTTTATCAGTGCTTGATGGAGGAGATTATCAAGTGGGACGACCGATTAAGATTACTGCTGTAGCTTATCAGGGTCAACAAGGTGTGGTTGATATTGAACGGGAAATAAATCTAAGTGGAAAGATACATGATAAGGGAGTATTTATTTTAGCTGCTTATTTAGGAAACAAATTTGCCCAAGATAATTGTCTATCTTTATCAGCTAGTATTTGTTTTGAACAGATGTACTCTGCAATTGATGGTGATAGTGCTTCTAGTGCTGAACTCTACGCTTTATTATCTGCCTTAGCTGAAGTGCCTCTCAGACAGGATCTAGCAGTTACTGGGGCAATTAATCAACAAGGGGAAATTCAACCTGTAGGTGGAGTAAATGATAAGATAGAAGGGTTCTTTCAGATTTGTAAAGAAGAAGGTTTGACTGGTAGTCAGGGAGTATTAGTACCTCAGCAAAATGTATCTAATTTGATGTTAAGTCAGGAAGTACTCCAGGCTACAGCCGAAGATGAGTTTCATATTTATTGTATCAGTAATGTGGAGGACGGAATTGAGTTGTTAACGGGTAAAAAGATAGGTAATAGAGGCCCCAATGGTAGTTTTGCTCCTGATACTTTTAATGCTTTAGTGCAAGCTAAGATTAACCGATGGGCCAATAATTTAACAGAGTAAGGAGTTAGAAAATAGATCAGATAAGCAGGAGAATAGCTAGCTAACTATAATAAATATAGTAGACTGGATAAAGATAATCCAAGATATAAAAGAGGTGATAGTATGGATTTGAATCTACAATCATTAATTGTAATAGCTATTATAGCTAGTGTTAGCTTTTATTTAATCAGAAAAATTACTAGTATTTTAATCCAGGTTATTAGTTTGCTATTAACAATAGCTGTTGTTGGGGTTGTTTTACAACAGTTAGGAGTTGAGTTGCCTCAGGTTGATTTTATACAGCAAATAATTGATCAATTATCTCTATTACTTGATCAGTTATTAAATCAGTTAGGTCTACCGCCATTACAAGAAATTATATCTTCTTTATAAAGTTAAAGGATAAGGTCAAGGCTAAGGAATATCAAATCTTAAGTCTCGGCCTTAACCTTGAATCCATTTTAAATCAGGTTTTAGTTTTATAATATTTAGCAGCAGTTCCTACAATAGCTATAGCAAAGGAGATAGCACCAGCAATCATAAATGTTTCTAGCCCTGTTTTGAGAGCGGATATATACTCTTCATTGACTAGATACATCATTGTTTGGTAGGCAGGTACTCCAGGAACTAGAGGTAAAATACCTGCGATAATAAAGACAGTAGCTGGTAGTTTTTTGATGCGGGCAAATAATTCTCCACAAACTCCAACGATAATAGCTCCGATAAAAGATGCTAGGATTAGATTACCAGTTAATTCTTGTAAAATTAAAAGCCCCGCCCAACTAAGTGTACCAGTGACTCCTAGTAACGGAAGACTCTCTGTGGGGGCTTGATAGACAATACCATAGCCTAAGACTAGAATAAAATTAGCAATTAATTGTAATCCAATTTCCATTAGTAGAAGACTCCTAGAGCCATAGCTACCCCTACTGCTAAATTGATAGCAACTAAGATAACTTCTATTCCCCGGCTAGTAGCAGAAATTAAATCTCCATTAATAGCATCACGGATCGCGTTAGTTACAGTTACTCCGGGGACAAAAGATAAGATGCCACTAACAGTAATAATGCTCAAATTTTCTCCGATTCCAGACTGGTAGAATAAATTAGTAATTAAACCCGCAATAAATCCAGCGATTAATTCAGGAATGAAATTAACTTCTTTGAAGAAACCACTGAGTTTAATAAATAATTGAGCGCCTAAACTAGCTATAAAGGCTGGGAGTAAATCTAGGTAACTGCCTTGGGCGAGAATAACATACATAGAAGAAGCTATTGAACTAGCTAAAATAACTAGCGGGAGACTATATGTATTTGAACTGGATTCAATTTGGTTTAATTGCGTCATTGCTGGTTGATAAGCTATAGTTTCTGTAGTCAATTGCCGCGAAAAATCATTGATTTGACTAATTGTATCTAAATTTATTTGTCGATTATGGATTCTACTTACTTTTGTATAGCCTTGATCAATAGAAATGAAGATTCCTGTAGGCGTGACTATACTTTGGACATACTTCATTCCGTAAGCTTGACAGATAGAGTTAATTGTTTCTTCAGTCCGATAAATCTCTGCTCCATTAGTTAGGATGATCTCTCCTGCGTAACTGGCAATATCCAAGATTTGTTTTTGTTTAGCCATATTAACCCTCCAATCACTAATATTATATCATAATTCATTTCTTGGTTACAAATTAGTAGGCAGATTTGGTATAATAAAAGAAATGTACTTTTTAAAAATAAACTTCAACAGCTATTTCGGAAAAGCTACAAAGTAGCTTTTTTTCCGAGTAACTTTTATCAAAATATAAAAGTTACCAAAAGATTTCAAGTGAGAACAATCAATGTTTTCTGCTAGTAAAAAGTTGCTATAATATTTAGATAGTCTTAGTTCATATATTACTTTCTGATTTTAACTATAGGGCACTGATTGTTCTCTAATAAAAAAGAAATCAGCTTAATATTCTTTTAATTTTTTTTGAATTTTAATCAGGAAAGAGAAGCGCCTTAAGATTGAAAACTGGAAGTTAATTGAAGCTTTGTTATTATTTAATAGCTGAATAATTTTTTTAATGGTAGAGAGCATTTCTCTTTCCTAAGATTTTTTGGATACTTTTTTATCGTGAAAAAAGTATCACGGAAAAAAGCTTGCTTGCAAGCTTTCCGGAATGAATTTTAAGGTTGTAGAGACTAAAGTGTAACTTTGCAAAGTTACACTTTATATCAATGATAATTAGTAATTTGGTAGTAGAGGTGGGGTGGAAATATGGAATTAATAGATCAGGCGCAAGAAAAATTAAAACAATATTTTGGTCATGATAAATTCCGGCCTGGTCAACGAGAAATTTTAACTAAAGTTTTTGCCGGTGAAGATGTATTAGGGATTATGCCAACTGGGAGTGGTAAATCTTTATCTAGCGAAGTAAGAGTAAGTAGTGAAGATACTGATCTATTAACTAGATTTAAGGAGTTAAGACAGGTTTTAGCTGCTGAAGAAAAGGAGTATAATATTAGGTTGTGTCAAACTATTCTGGCTGAGTTAGGTGTGGAATAAAAAAACAGCAGATTTTAATCTGCTGTCAAGAATTACTGGCGAAGTCTAGTATATATTTTATAGCCTATCCAGCTTAGTAGTACTAAGAAGCTGGCCCAAGGAATTAAGCTACCGATAAAGATAATAATTGAGTTGATACTATTTATAAACCCTTGTACAGCTCTCTGAAGACTAGTGATTAATCTTGTCCCTAACTGTTGAGTAAGAATAGGTTCTGGTTGGCTGATGTGAAGGTTAATAGTAGATAACTTAACTTGATTATTGTAGTAATTAAGTCTGCCTTGTAACTGTTCAATATTTTGTCTGATCCGATTTAATTCTTTTTCTACCTTAAGAATTTCTGCTACTTTTTCTGTTTTGTCTAATAGTTGTAAGTACTTCTTTTCTTGGGCTTTGAAATTCTTTAGTCTAGCCTGAAGATCAATATATTCTTTTGTTACATCTCGACTCCTTAGTTGCTTACTCTGTAAGTAACCCAAATCTTCTATTTTAGAGATTACAGTAGTTAACTGTTCGTGGGGCACTTTGATTTCATAGTGAAGAAACTTTTGTTTGTTATTATTATCTTGACGAGAACTAGTAATATATCCATTATGGTTATTAACTAGTTGGCGGACTTTCTTTTCGGTTGCAGTAAGTGTCTGTTGTTCTAGTCTGATAGTAGCTGTTTTAATGACCTGTCTTGTTTTATCTGGAGTATCTTGTTGAGTCGGTTGTGGCTTACTTTTGCTTGCGAGCTGTTCCTGAGCAACAGTTGGTTGAGCTGCTTGATCATAATTATTATTTTCCTGACAGGCTACAGTGAAGATTAAGAGTAAGGCTAGTAAGATTGTAAGTATTATTTTTCTGTTCATCCCATCAACTCCTTATGTTCCTATTGTATCTTATAGTTTCTTCAAAATCAATTGTAGTAATTTTATTACTTTGGTTATATGTGGTGGATACCAGCTAAAGCTGGTATTAATTTGTTTTTTGTAAGCAAGAAATGTTATTGTAGCAAGGAAGAAACCTTGAATCGATTGTTTGTCAGATGGTAAGTTAAGGTATATAATATAATTATCAGGGAAAAATAATGTGACTAAACTAAAGGTAACTTATGAGCAATAATTTAAACAGGAAGTAGTTGAGCTAAGAAGAATATATAAAACAAACTCAAGTAGGTGTTAGCTATGAAGAAGTTATATACCGGGCCAACTGGCTCGGGCAAGACAACTATTTTACGCGAACATTATGAAGAATTAGCTAGAAAGGATACAACAGATAATATTTTAACCTTAGTTACTAATGCTACTAATGTTAGAAAGTGGCGGACTGAAGTTGATTTAGAAGTTAGTGGTGGTTTACAGATTTATAGTTATTTTAGTTTTGTCCAGCAGGAGGTTAAGAAGTACTGGCATTTGATTGAAAAGGAATTAGAGCAGGGCAGACAGACTTTGGCCCCTGTGCTGATGACTGTTGAACCAGCCCATTATATAATGAGTAAGCTAGTAGAGAATAAACGAGAGCAAGGTCAATTTATCTCTGTTAATGCTACAGCGGCTCAGATTGCTCTCCAGTTGATTGATAATCTAAATTATGCAGCTATGAATGATCTTTCTTTTACTGAAATTGAAGACAGATTAATGGCTTGGGCCAACAACGACCAAACTAAAAAAGAGACTTTCCAGGCTAGTCTAGAGGTTATGAATTGGTTTCGGGATCTATGTCTTAAAGAGCGCTGTCTGGATTATTCACTAGTGATTGACTTATATAATCAATATCTATTGGCTACTTCTGAGTACTACCAGGAATTAGCTAAAAGATATAATTACTTACTTGTAGATGATAGCGAACAGCTAGTCCCTACAGCCCAGGATTTAGTTTTACAGTTAAACCAAGAGGTGGACCAGACGTATATAGCCTATAATCCTGAAGCAGGTTTTGGTCGCTTCTTTGGTTCAGCTCCTAAGTTGGCTGCGGATAACTTTAGAGCAATGGCCGATGAAGTAGTAGAATTAGAGGAATCTCATACTGCTGCTCCTGAGGCGAGAGAATTAGCAGACCAGCTAGCTAGTCAAATCCTAGCCGGAGAGAGATTAGCTAGCAGTGATTTTATTATTGATTGGATAGAGACCGAGTTACGGGGGGCAATGATCACTAATATCTGTCAAGAGGTAGAGGAGTTGATTGAAGCAGGAGTTAAGCCTGGCGAGATTGCTCTAGTAGCTCCTTATACGGATAAAGTGTTAGAGTTTACTTTAGAGAATCACTGTCAAGAGCAGGATTATGAGTTACTTAATCTAACCCAGAATAGATTATTATTGGAGAATCGCTTTGCTCAGGCCTTGATTGTAATGACTGTCTTAGCTAATCAAGATTGGGAGATAGAACTTAGCTTTTCAGCTATAGTCCAGACTCTGCATTTGATCCTGGATTTTGATCCCGTCCGTAGTTCAATCTTAGCTGAAGCTATTCAGGAGCATGATTTGCAATTACCAGCAATAGATGAAGTAAGTCTTAGGTCAGAAATAGGATTTAAGCAGGCGGAAAAGTATGAAGAATTTAAAGACTGGATTGACCAGTGGCAGGAGCAAGAGTGTAAACTAGAGTATTTCTTTAGAGCTGCTTTTGGCGGTTTCTTATCTACTTTAGCGCCTAGTCAAGAGGATATTTTGGCCTGTCGGCAGTTAATTAAGTCAGTTACTAACTTTAAAGAAGTGATGCAAGAATTTAGCCAGTATCAAGAAGAGGACTTAGGAGTTAAATTTGTAGAGATGATCAATGATGGGACGTTAGCAGCTGAGATGTTATTTGAACCGGAAGATTTAGAGGAGCAATTGTTGTTGGCTACCCCTTATACTTTATTATCTGTTCCTTATTTACAAGAGGTTAAGTATCTTTTCTTAGTTGATATTTCTAGTGAGTTATGGTTACTAGGAGGTAGCAAGGAGTTAAGTAATCCTTATATTTTATCCCGAGAAGTTGAAGACCCTAGTTGGGGTGATGGTATCTCTCAGGTGCTGAAAAAAGAACAGTTAAGTGATTATTTACAGAGTTTATTAAGTAAGGTTACCGCTGGTGTTTACCTAGCTGATAGTAGTTTTAATAGTCGTGGTTGGGAGCAGATGGGCCAACTTAGAGAGTGGTTGAGTTAGTTTACAGTTTATAGTTGATAATTGATAGTTGATAGTAAGGGAGTGATGAACAATGGATGATATAGCAGATATTAAGTTACGGCCAGGTCAAGATAAAGTAGCCGAGTACCAGGGAGGTAAGTTGGCTGTGCCAGCGGTTCCGGGAGCAGGTAAGACTTTTACTTTAGCTTACTTGGCGGCTGATTTAATTGCCGATAAGCAAGTTCAGCCAGGTAAGATTTTAATAGTTACTTATATGAATTCGGCTGTCTCTAATTTTAAGTCCCGGATTGATCAATTTTTAGAGGCTAGAGGGTTACCTACTAGACAAGGATATGAAGTGAAAACCCTCCATTCTTTGGCAATGAGTATCCTCAAGGAAAGACCTGATTATTTATTGATTAATGAAGAATTTCAGGTAGTTGACCAAGGAAGACAGTGGGATATAATTGAAAGGTTAGCTCGAGAGTGGTTAAGCCAGAATAAGAATAAATGGGAGCGGATAATTGATTGTTCGCGGAGTAGTAAATGGTTTTCTATAGCAGCTGGGATCTGGCAGGATAAAGACTTTATCAAATTTATTAGGTCTCTGATCAAACATTTTAAGATGAAAGGTCTGACTCGTAAGCAGGCGGCTAAGTTACAACAGCAGGTAGCTAGCAATTCCTATTTAGCTTGGGCGTTAGAGATCTTTGTGGAGTATAATCTAGAGTTATCACGGAATGGTTGGTTGGATTTTAATGATTTGATTATTAATGCTTGGCAATTACTAGAGGAAGATCAAGAACTCTGCCATAGATTACAGACACGATGGAGTTATGTCTTTGAAGATGAGGCCCAAGATTCCAATCCTG
Source organism: Halanaerobaculum tunisiense (assembly GCF_054657635.1). Lineage (NCBI taxonomy): Bacteria > Bacillati > Bacillota > Clostridia > Halanaerobiales > Halobacteroidaceae > Halanaerobaculum > Halanaerobaculum tunisiense. Next base: position 80,671 of record NZ_BAAHYI010000001.1, on the reverse strand, counting down.
TTCAGGAGCGGATTCTTAAATTATTGGCTGGTGAGGAGGGTAATTTAGTCCGGGTAGGTGATTCTAATCAATCCATTATGGGGACCTTTACTTCTGCTGATCCAGCTAATTTTCGTTCTTTCTGTGATCGAGTAGATCAGGAATCTATCCTGTATTCCAGTCGTAGTGCAAAACCGATTATTGATCTAGCTAATTATTTAGTGGAGTGGTCCAGAAAGGAACATCCTGAGACTGCCTGCCAAGATGCTCTAGCTTTACAGCAGATTAAACCAGTTAGTCAAGATGATCCCCATCCTAATCCTCAGGTGGCAGGTTATCCTATTTTTGTTGAGGAATTTGCTACCCAAGAAGAAGAGATCAGAGCTATAGCTAATAAAGCAGGGGCTTATATAGAACAACATCCGGAAGAGACAGCAGCTATTATTGCTCCTAGTGGTTATTATTGTAGTGATCTACTAGAAGTATTAAGAGAGTTAGAGATCCCTTGTCAAGGAGTAGGAGGAGTTGACCAGGCTTACCAAGAGACAATTACAGCTTTAAAGTTAGCTATTAAGTATTTAGCTTACTCTCATCAAAGCCAACGATTAATTGATCTACTGACCAATTATTTTTTAGTTGAATTTAGTGAGCAAGAGCAAGAATTAATCTCTCAACTTTTGGCTGAACGTTCTGTCCAAGAGATACTCTATCATCCTAGTGGAGAACTGCCGGTAGTGGAGTTTCCAGCTGAATTAGCTGGTAATCAAGAATTACTGACTGCTTTTAGACAGGCTGTAGAAAAAATTCAAGAGTGGCTAACAGCAAGTCTTAATCTTCCTCCAGAGGAATTGATTTTATTTTTAGCTGAAGAGTTAGAATTAGAAGAAGATGCACTAGCTTTAGCGCAAGGTATGGCCTTACAAGTTAAAGATCACCTGCAGGATCATCCCAATTGGAAACTAGCAGATATAGTCGACAATTTAGCTGATTTGGATCAGTCTTTTGCTAGTGTAGCTAAGAAATTAGATGATGTCCGCGGTTTTACAGCCGAGCCAGGAGTAGTAACTGTTTTAACTGCTCATAAGTCGAAAGGATTAGAGTGGGACGCAGTTTTTATTACTTCTATTGTGGCTGAGTCTTATCCGGCGACGGTAAATGATAGTTTCAAGGGCGAGTGTTGGTATTTAGCTGATGATAAATCCAATCCAGTTGCTTTAGCCAAGGCCCAGTTGGCCCGGGGACTTGATGAAGATATAGTTGTTGATCCAGTTTTTCAGTCTAAAATAGAGGTGATTAAAGAACGGTTAAGATTATTGTATGTAGCTATTACTCGAGCTCGGCGTAGTTTATTCTTAAGTGGTTATCGCCAGCGAGAGAAGAGAAATGGTGATTTCAAAGAAGTGGGATTGAGTCAGACCTTTAAGGTCTTAGCCCGATATATAGAATCTAATAGTAAAGAGGACTAGGAGTTAGGAAAGGAGTTAGGTGATGTTAACAAATTCTCTAACAGATTTATACTTTAGTGCTTCTGCTTTACAGACTTACGAAACTTGTAAATTAAAGTTTAGACGCCGTTATATAGATGGATTATACTGGCCTAGTGATTGGGTGAGAGATGAGGAAGATAAAAAAATATATGAGACAGGACAGCAATTTCATACTTTAGCGGAAAGATATTATACCCATGGCCAGATAGTTGATCCCAAGGAATTAATGTCCCAAGAATTAGTTTCTTGGTTGGAAAGGTTAACTGAATTTAGGCCTTATACAGAAGAAGGAAGATTATTACCTGAACAGGAACTTAGATTTGCTAAAGGGGATTTAAAGTTATTAGCTAAGTATGATTTATTATATATTAGTCCTGCTGGTCAAGCAGTAATCTATGATTGGAAGACAAATGAACATCAATTAAAGGAAGATTACTGGGCCGATAGTTTACAGACTTTAGTTTATAGATATTTACTTACTAAAGCAGGCGGGGCTTATGCTCCGACAGACTCTTGGCAGCCTGAGGATATTACTTTGGTTTACTGGAATCCTCGGTTTCCTAATCAAAAATTAGAATTATATTATAATCAAGCTCAATTCAGCCGGGATGAGGAACGGTTAATAGATCTAATGACTGAAATTAAGAATCGGGAGTATGATGAATTCTTTGGAGTCGATAATAAAAGGTGTCATTATTGTGAATACCGTCCGATTTGTCATGGTCAAGAAGCTTTGGAGATTAAGTTAGCCGAAGAGGATTTGGAGTTAGATGTTAGTTGGGAGGAAATTGATGAACTGGAATTTTAAGAAGGAGCTAGTTAACAGAAAGATTTTCCGTTAACTAGCTTAATGATTTTTAGTTTTCAACATAGCGACCTTGGTCGGGGATAGCTAGTTTTGAGAAATTATTTACTATATTTTCTAATTGGTTATTTAACTCTTTTCCTTTAATAGGTAACCCATGATTAGAAATAACTAGTTTAGGATTTAACTCCTGGATAGTCTTTACTGATTCTTCTGCTGTTTTCCAATCAGTAGTAAAGTAGGCTGGTGGGCCATTGAGCTCTTTTTCTTTTGTTAGTACGGATTTAGCTGATTCTTGTTGTAATGTGGTAAGTGCATCTCCAGCAATGAGGATTTGGTCCTTATCTCTAAATAAGGAAACATGACCGGGAGTATGCCCTGGGGTGTGGATCCAACGCCAACCAAACATGCCCGGAACACCACCATCATCAGGTAAAGGCTGTATCTGATCTCCTAAATCAATACTTTGGTGGGGAAAAGTAGGTGATATTTGGGCTATTAATCCATCATCTACAGTAGGGTCAGCAGGAGGATAATCTTGTTGACCTGTCAAGTATGGTATTTCTGCTTTGTGGGCATAAACTGGAACATCCCACTGATTAAGCAATTCAGTAATAGCTCCCACATGATCGAAGTGACCATGAGTTAAAATGATTGCTTGTGGTTGACTGCCTGGACCAAACCGATCTTCTGCAATTTGTAAAATATTTTTAGCAGTGTGAGCCATTCCTACTCCTACAAGAGCCCATTCATTATTTTCAGCGTTAGGATCTCCAATTAATAAGGAATTAACAATAGGAAATTGGATTAGTAATATATCTTGAGTAACCTCTTGGGTTGTTACTGGTTTTTCTGTGATCTTTTGTAGTATATTACCTGGCATATAATTACCTCCGATTATTGTTTTAATTATTATTTGTAGCTTTAAAGTAAATTATTATAATACTTGATAACTGATTTTGTGATAATAAATATAAAAGGAGGTTAAGAAATTGCTGTGGGATTGGTTAAGTAGTGGAGTAACAACTGAAGAAGACTTAAATGTTCGGGAAGCATTTAATTTATGGGATGTTTTAAAATCTAAATATGATGCAATTGAGAAATTAGAGTTATGGGAACAATTTGTTCATGATCAAGATTTAAAACTTATATTACAGACATTTGCTAAAAGTTTTAAAAAGAATGTTAAAACTTTAGAAAATCTATTAAAGGAACATTCAATTCGGGGTCCTGAAAAAGGTAGAGCAGCTTCAAATTGGCCTGAGAATCAAGAACCTTTTAGAGATGAAATGATTGCTCTAGATACTTTATTTTATATGCAAGAACATATTGAGAATATGTTACAGACTTCAAGAACTACTATTACTAATGATCGAATAAGAAAGATAATTAGTAAGATGTTAATTAAGACAATAAAGGAAATAAATCCGCTGTATAAATATTTAAAATTAAAAGGATGGTTAGATAATCCACCTTTATATTCTAATACTCCAGAAAATGTTGAGGAGAAGATTTCTTGTGCTGAGGCGGCTCATTTATGGGATCATATAACTTATCGGTATGATAATAAAAGGCAGACTCTTAAATTTTTTAATTTGGCTAGTGATCAAGATTTACAAATGATACTCCAAGAAGGGATAGATATTTTACAAGAGCAAATTAAATTATTAGAAATAGAATGTAAAAAGTTTGGTCTGACACTACCTAAAAAGCCGGCCGAAACAATGGGCGGGTTTGAGTGTAATGAATTATTTAATGATGATGAAATCTATCGCACTGTACTTACTGGGTTACAGGGGGCAAGTGTGGTGCATGTAAAGTCTCTTAAACAGTGTACTGTCAATGATAGAATCAGGAATATTTTTAAAGATATATTACTAGAGGAGATAAAATATTATGAGAATTTTATTAAGTATGGTAAGTTGAAAGGATGGCTGAATCCTTGTCCGAGATATAAAAAATAAATAGAGCTAGGCACGGTTTTTTTACTCTTTTATGTCTGAAGAGAATTTTAGAAAGTCTATGACTTATGTTTTAAACTAGTGTTAGGTGGTGCTAAGATGAAATTAAAAGTTGATTATAATGCTAATCTAGATTTACCCGACTGGTTAGTAGAGGAATTAGCTGGGAATCAGTTATTAGCTAAATTATTATTCAGACGAGGAATTGATACGCCAGAAAAACTAGCAGATTTTTTATATCCGGAATCTTATTCTCCAACTACTCCAGCTGAATTTCCTAATTTAAAAGAAGCAGTAAACTTATTAGTGGCTGCTGTTAAGCAAGATAAAAAAATCTGTGTTTATGGTGATTATGATGTTGATGGAGTTACCTCTACTACTATTTTAGTTACTATGTTACGAGAAATTGGAGCCGAGGTGCAGTATCATATCCCTAACCGATTTACTGAAGGTTATGGTTTGGATCAGGAAGTTATTAAAGATTTGGCTACTCAAGAAGTAGACTTGATTTTAACTTGTGATTGTGGAATTTCCAATCAGGAGGAAATAACTTTAGCTAAGGAATTAGGTTTAGAGGTGGTTGTAACTGATCACCATCAATTGCCAGCTGAATTACCTAAGGCAGATACAATTTTAGCCCCTAAATTATTACCTGCCGATCATCAGGCTTATGATCTGCCTGGAGCAGGAATGGCTTATTTTTTAGCCCAGGCTGTACTGGAGAGAGAGGATAAACCCAAAAAAGCAGCGCAATTAATTGATCCTTTAGCTTTAGCTATTGTAGCTGATGTAGTTCCCTTACAGGGCGAAAATCGTTATTTATTACAGCAGGGATTAGATTCGTTAGCTACTACTGCCTGGGTAGGAATCCAGGAGTTATGTAGAGTTTGTGATTTAGAGCCCTTTAATCTTTCGGAAGAAGAAATTGGGTTTCAGCTTGGGCCGCGGATTAATGCTACGGGAAGAATTGATACAGCTAGTAAAGCAGTTGAATTATTACTTAGTAGTGACAGACAGGAAGCTAAAGATTTGGCTAAAGAACTGGATGAGATCAATCGCCGTCGGAAAGAAATAAGTAATCAGATGGCAGAAGAAGCTTTGAGTTTAGTAGAGGATAAAAATGATTTAGAATCAATTATTTTATATCAACCTAATTGGCATCAAGGCATAGTAGGAATTGTAGCTGGAAGACTAGTGGAGAAGTTTAATGTACCAGCTTTATTGATGACTCTTACAGAAGATGGAGAGACAGTTACTGGTTCGGCTAGATCAATAGACGGGATTCATATTAATAATGCCTTAAAAAAATGTGCTGAGTTTCTAGCTAGTTATGGAGGTCACGCTGGGGCAGCAGGCTTTTCCTTAGCTAAAGAAGATTTAGCTGATTTCAAAGCTAAGCTAACAAAAGTTTTAACAACAGAAAAGAAGGAATTAGGATCAGTTAGAGAGATTGAAGTCGATGATAAATTAAGTTTAAAAGATCTATCTTTAGAGGTATACGAGGAACTAAGGCAGTTGGCCCCTTTTGGGGAGAAAAATCCAGAACCGATTTTTTATTCTTCTGCTGTAGATGTAGTCTCTACTCGTTCTTTTAGTGAGGGCCAACATTTAAATTTAACTTTAGATGATGGAACCGATCGTCATTCAGCAGTTTGGTGGCGAGCCGAGCCCGAGAAATTAGGTGATCAAGTTGATTTAGTTTATTCACTAGGAGTCAATGAGTGGCGGGGGAGAAGAGAGTTACAATTAGTAATTGAAGAGGTTATTCAGCAGACTGGTGATTTAACAGAAGAGATAATTGCTTGTCAATTAGAAGACTGGCGTAACTGGCGAGAGTTAGGAGATTCTTTACCCCAGTTTACAGAGGCTATTTATTATTACGAAGGAGTTAAGGATTATTCTTATCAAGTGATTAACCGTTACCAAGGGGAAAAAGCAAATACACTAGTATTACTATCTTGTCCGCCTGAACTTAAGGTCTTTCAAGATCTAATCCGCAAGATTGAACCACAAAAAATTATTCTGGCTTATTCAGAGACAGAACTAGAATCCACGCAACAATTTATTAAGAAGTTAATGGGTTTAGTTAAAAATGTAATTAATAAGCACCAAGGAGAGACTGATATCTATAGACTAGCTTCTTTAACAGCTCAAAAAGAAGCGACAGTCGTGTTAGGGCTGAAGTTGCTTCAAGCTAAAGGCTTAATAGAAGTGGATTTTATTGCTAGGGCCAACCTAGTTTTAAAAAAGGGAGTTAAACAAGTAAGTGATAGGCAATATCAAAAGAGGTTACAAGCTTTAGTAGCAGAGAGTAAAGCTTTTCGGAAGTATATGCTACAAAAAGATCTAGCTCAGATTGAGGAGATACTTTTTAATAGCAGATAATATTATCTGCTATTAAAAGTATCATAACAATAGCTAGAATCCTGATACTAGTTAGATTTTGATTTAATGAAAAATTCTACAGATCGATCCCATTCTTTTTCAGCTTCTGGAGAAAAGAAACAACCTGGAATTTCATCTTTAGCTCGATGTCTAGCTACACAAGCACAACAATTGCCATATAGGGCACAAGAAGTATTAGTACAGGTGCATTGTTCTTTATTTTTTTCTAATTGATCACAATTAGCCATTTAAAAACCTCCTTATTATTCTTTTGTACTTGTTTACTTCTACTTGAAAATCAATTTTCCTGCTCAGTATTGATATATCGTGTCACCAAAGGTGACACAGTCGTGTGTTGTGTATCAGCCAATTCAAAACCTTTAAAATTACTATATTTTAAGGGTTTGAATTAGATCTATGGTTTTGAATTTGAATTAGCTCACAACACACAGCTCACGACTAAAGACTAACGATGAATATTTTTCCTTCCTGAGGATACACTAACAAGTGTTCTAAAGGGAGGAATTTTTTATGGAAGATATAATAGAAGAGACGATTAATGATTATCAAGATTATGTTAATCCTAGTTTGGCCCGGTTATTTAAACTGATGGGGCTAGATACTTTAGAATGGTCAGCTGAAGGTTGTATTGTTCAAGATGTTGAAGGGAAGGAATATATTGATTGTTTAGGTGGTTACGGAACTTTTGCTTTAGGACATAAACCACAGCAAGTAGTTGCTGCTGTGAAGGAGCAATTAGATTTAATGCCGTTATCTAGTAAGATGTTATTTAATCAACCACAGGCCCAATTAGCCAAGAAATTAGCCGAAGTGACTCCAGGTGAATTACAGTACTCTTTTATTTGTAATAGTGGTACCGAAGCAGTAGAAGGAGCTTTGAAGTTGGCTAAAGTAGCTACAGGCCGAAGTCAGATCATAGCTACTGATAATTCTTTTCATGGTAAATCCTTAGGATCATTAAGTGCTACTGGTAGAGAAAAGTTTAAAGAACCATTTGAACCGTTATTACCAGATGTAGATCATGTACCCTTTGGAGATAGTAAAGCTTTAGCAGATCTGATTAATGAGGATACAGCAGCAGTTATTTTAGAACCGATCCAAGGCGAAGGAGGGGTTGTAGAACCACCACAGGATTATCTACCAACTGTCAGAGAAATTTGTAATCAGCATGATTGCTTACTGATTTTAGATGAAGTCCAGACTGGATTAGGCAGAACTGGTCAATTGTTTGCTTGTCAACACTATGATGTCACACCTGATATTATGACTTTAGCTAAAGCTTTAGGAGGCGGGGTTATGCCGGTAGGAGCTTTTGTAGCTACACCAGAAGTCTGGTCTGCTTTAGCTGATAATCCTTTCTTACATACTTCAACTTTTGGTGGTAATCCTTTAGCTTGTCGGGCTGCTGTAACTGCTATTGAAGAGATCCAAGAACAAGAATTAGCGATTCAAGCTAATAAGTTAGGTACTTATTTGTTAGCTGAGTTAGAGAAGTTGGCCCGGCAGTATTCCCAAATTATTAGTGAAGTAAGAGGGCGAGGATTGATGGTAGGACTTGAGTTAAAAGATGAAGGTTATAGTGGAATGTTGATCTCTGAGTTGATTGAGCAGGGTATCTTAGTTTCTTATACTTTAAACCAACAACAAGTGATTAGACTGGAACCACCATTGATTATTGATCAGGAGCAGTTAGAGGAGATAGTAACTAAGTTAGATCAAGCATTACAAAATGTAGTTCAATTAGCTAGTTAAGGAGGAACTTATATGCCTCAGGTAGTAGAGGAGATTACTGTTGCTGGTAGTCTAGACCAAGCTTATCAATTAGCTAAGGATATGGAGTCTTATCCAGAGTTTATGGAGAATGTAGTTAGTATTGAGGTGCTAGAACGAGGGGAGAAGTCGACAGTAACTAGTTGGGAGACAGAAGTAGATGGCCGCAAGATCAGTTGGCGAGAGAAGGATTTGTTCAATGATGCTGAGCACCAGATAATTTATCACCAGTTAGAAGGTGATTTAAAGGAGTTTGCTGGAGAGTGGAATTTAGAGTCCACTACCGAAGGGACGAAGATTACTTTGACAGTTAACTTTGAGTTTGGTGTAGCAATGTTGGCCCCGTTATTAAATCCGATTTTAAAAAAGAAGGTACGAGCTAATAGTCAGAGTATGCTACAAGGAATTAAACAACAAGTAGAGCAAGAAACTAGTGTTCAATATCATTAATAAGTAGTAAACTTAAAGCTATAGTAATGTATTGGTTGGGCCAACTAATAAAAAAAGAAGTTGGCCCAGTATGATTTTTGCTTAATCTGTTTCAGCTGTTGAGAATTCGCTTAAAAGTAATGTTAATTTATTAATCCCTAAATCTTCTAAAGTTTTATATTCAAAATTACGAATTTGGTGACCAGGATCTATAGGATTATCTAATTTGATTATTGCTTTTAGATGAAAAATTACTTTGTTTTTATTATTTCTATCTATGGATTCAACAACTCCTATATGTGTGATAGCAGATCTTGGAGCTTCAATATAAAATCCAATGAAGTCAGCATCCTTTTTAGGGACTATTTCACTACTAAAATAAACTTTCATATCAATAAAATTATCTTCAAACCATTTAGATTTAATACCTCTTACAATAACTTCTGCCTTATTATTTGCTCCCATTTTGTTCCCCCCCTTTTATTAATTATTCAAATAAATCTTCTTTTAATTCATCTATTTCTTTCTGTCTTTTGTTAGTCCTTTCTTTATTAATAACAATTTCAATTATATCTCCTGTTTTAGCTTTAGTAGGTAAGATTTTTTTAGGTATATCAAATGTTTGATTTTCATATTCAATAATAGCTTTATTTCCTTCAAATCTATCAATAACTAACATTTATTCTCCCCTCCTTAATAATGAGTAGAAATTAACTGTCCATTAGAGTTATAAAGCTTAGCTGAATCACCATCATTATTCCAGATATATCGTTTTGTCCACAGGATAGTATTTGGTCCAGGTGTTTTACCTCTGCCAGAAATCACTTTTAAGGTTTCTCCAGCTGCAAGTGTTGTCTTTTTAGGGAAAACAAAAGTTTGATTTCCTGTGTCACTTACTAACTTCCAATGAGAAATGTTTATTTGTTTATTACTTTTATTAGCAATTGTAACTACTTCTTTACTAAGACTAAGATCTGAAATTTTAATATTTGGTTTAGAATTAGTTGTTGTTTTTTTAGAATAATCGATTGGTTTAGTATTAAAATCTATTTTATTTCCATTGCTTGTAGCAATAATAGTTCTTTGTTGATCAGTTCGATAAATATTTGTGTTATTATTTTTTAATCTAGATATGATCTTTTGAGAAGGATGGTTATATTTATTATGTTTATCTACTGATAGTATTGCGTATTTAGGTTTTACTTTTTTTAAAAATAGTTTACTAGTAGAAGAGTGGCTGCCATGATGACCAACTTTCAATATATCTGCTTTAATATCAGCTTTGGAGTTAATCATTTGGTGTTCTGCTTTAGCTTCAGCATCACCAGTAAATAAGACAGAAGTATTATTGTATTTTACTTTAGTAACAGCAGAATAGTTATTGAGCTTAGTATAGTGATTTTGGGTTGGCCCAACTAATTTTACTTCTAAATTCAAGCTATTATCTTCCAATAGTTTAAGTCCTGCTTTAGCGGTTTTGATTTTTTTATTTTTAAGTTTGATTGCTGTTAGTACATCTTTGTAAGTTTGAGAAGTATGAGTAACATTAGGCATATAGATATTGCCTATTTGAAATTTAGAAATTATATCATCTAGTCCTCCAATATGATCCTCATGAGGGTGGGTTCCAATTAAATAATCAATCTTTTTAATGCCTAATTTTTTAATATAGTTAGTTATCAGTGAGCCATCAGTATTATTTCCAGCATCAATTAACATTGTTTGATTGTTAGGTAGTTGAATTAGACTAGAGTCAGCTTGATCTACATCAATAAAGTGGACTTTTAAATTTTGTGTATTAGCAATAACAGTTAATGAGAAAGTACTTATTATTAAAATTATAATTAAAGTGGTAATTTTTTGTTTCATTGTTAATCCTCCTTAATCTTTATTTCAATATATTTCGTTGTTTATCCTGGTTGATTAGATAAATAATAAATTTTGATATATAAGTTAGAAAAATATGAAATAATCTAATAATGATCTTTAATTAACCTGATTTATTAAATCCTTGACTCCTACAAATCTGATTCCTGTTTGATCTAATTTAGGTAGAATATTATGCAAAGCTAGAACTGTTACATTACCTCCATGAGGGCCAACATGACCAATTCCAATAGCTTGTCCTTGTTTAATTGCTTTTCCTGCTAATTTTAAAAGTGCTTTGCGAATATATCCATAGTTTTTTTGATGATCCAAGAATACATCCCTTTCCAGTACTGGTACATTTAGTTTGTGGGCTACTTTTTTCACAACAGTATCAGGAGTAGTTCTACTATCTATAGCTATTAAACCTTTCTGTTTGGCAACTTTCAAAATCATCTCCATAACATGTCTATCAGCAGTAGCTTTATCTCCAGTGTGGTTATTAAATCCTATGGCTTGGGGGATATCATTTATAGCTTCTTTCATTCTAGTCTTTATTTCTTGGTCGGATAACTCTGTTAGAATTGGTTTTGGCCCTAACCAATTAGGTCGATCTAATTCTGCTTCCATAGGTAAATGAATAATTACATCAAAATCTTGTTTGATAGCTTTTCTGGCTTCAGTAGTAGATTGTTTTTCAAAGGGCATAATAGCACATGTAATTTTTTGTTTTAATGCAAATATTTTTTTAGTTCCTTGGGCTCTATTTCCAAAATCATCAATAATGATTGCTATTTTAGCAGCTTTCTCTCTTGCTTTAATCTGTTGTGTAACATCTAAAAAAGGTGATAAACTTAATTTCTGTGAATTAATTAGAAATTGTATATACTTTATTCCAGATACACTTGAAGCCTCATTAATCAATAATTCAATGATTTCTAACTGTTCAAAAGTATTTAATTTATAAATGTTTGGTGTTAAATTTAAATAAGCAACTCCCTGTTTATAGCCAACATCTGATAAAATTTTTCTACCCTTCTTTTGTAGTCTCTGTTTTATTTTTTTAGAGTTCATAAGTTTAGTTTCTAATTCTTTTTTAGTTTCAGTAGTTGGGTTATATCCTGCTAGTTCTAATAGTTGATTAAATCCAGGATATAATGAAAAAGAGAATTGATAGGGTATATTTTTTTCTAAATTATTTACTAAATCTATATCAGTACTAAATAATACAATCCCAGTTACTAGTAGGCAAAAACACAATAAAAGGCTAATATACTTTAAGTAATTCAAATTGACCACTTCCTTTGCTTTTATAGATTAGTATTTACTATTATAATTTAATTTATTATCCACTCCTAACTTTGATTTTAGGTTTAATATAATTTTTGTAAAGTTTGCTTTCTATGTTATGATACTATTTAGGCTGAAATGAATATTAAGCTTGTAATTAGATAGATTATAGAATAAAAGGAGCAATAAGTTCATACCAGAGGATAAAGGATATTTTGTTCGTACATACGGCTATCTGTCTATTATAGTTAGCATGATAAAATAATATAGAAAAGCTCTCCCTATGAGTAGAGGGAGAGTAAGGGTTTATACTTTTAAACCTTTAGCATCTTCTTGCCATATAAATCTATGTTTAAGTCCATTGATAAACTCTATCTCTATAACCTTCTTATCATCTACAATCATCTTTATGAATGGCCCTAGATTAGTTTCTGAAATCACATTATTAACAGGGCAGTCGGAATGAGCTGCTTTTCCTAGGGCATACTCTTGATATCGATAAATGCTTGGTTTAAATTCTGACTTCCGGTTTTGTTCAGGGGAGGCAAGAAAGTTTTGATCCCAGTGTAGGCATTCTATTAATCCACTAAAGATATGAACATTTTTAGCTTTCTCTCGATTAGAGCGTTGACCAATATAATTTTCATCTAGCATTTTGTTAACTTTGGCCTATTGTTGATTGGATATAATAGCAGGGAAGGCATCTTCAACTACTACCCATCCTTCTTTATCTTTTATTTTACCTCTAGCAGATTCTTTATAATTATATCGATAGTCACCTTTATAAATTGGATTTCTTAATATTTGAGAGATGGTTTTAGTAGTCCACTGATCATAATTATAGCCTAAAGGGGTAGGTGCTCCATTCCAAAGTCCTTTTTCAGCTCTATCAATCATAATAGAAGTAACACGTTCAGAAGCTAAGTTTCTTTCTAGTTCAGCAAATACTAAGATTATTTTTAACATTTCTTCGCCCATTGCTGTGCTAGTATCAAACTGTTCGTTCTTAGAAACAAAGGTTACCCTTCTTCATACATTTGAGCGAAATCAAGTAGATTTTTGGAGCTTCTATCTATCTTCCAGACCAGTAAGTGAGTGAATTCTCCATTTTCAATTTCATTTATCATTTCTTGATAGGCTGGACGTTTAGTGTTTTTGCTGGAATATCCTGCATCGGAGAATATTTCGAAATTATCTATATCTAATACATAATTAGAGTAGTTTTTTAGTTCTTTTTCTTTGAAGTCAAGTGATTTTTTATCTACTTGGTGATGAGTAGATACTCTAGTGTAGATAGCTACTTTTTCCAATATAAAGATTAACTGAATTATTGGTTACTTTTATAATTAAGTATATCAGAATTTTAGGGAAATATCATTTATTTTAGGTTGGAATGCGGATTAATTTTATTAATTGATAATAAATAGGTAATGAATAAATGTTATGCTGTATTGTTATTTTTTTCAGTTTGTTGTTTTTTATATTTCTGAAATTTTATTCTTATTATATTAGAATTTATACATAAATTTCGCTATAATGGTTTATTTTTACTTTTAAAATGTTATAATATTAGTAGTTTTAGAAAAAACTTTGTTTTCATTTGTAAATTAAAATAGATATTGTAAATATGTTGATTAAAATTAGGTAGATTTTATTGAATTATTTTCCATAAAGATATTACATTAAAAAATTTTTAGTAGATATTCAATGGGGTTTATATAGAGTCTTGTAGAAGATATTTTAAATATAAGAAAGTTTAATTAATTTATTATACTATCAGAGGAGGATATAATTATGGATTTTTTAACTTCAACATTACTAAGTGGGGTAATTTGGGATGGGATCAAAAAAGGCGCCAATATAACTGTTGATTATTTAAAAAAATCGTTGAAAGATTTTATTTTATCTGAAGAGGATTATAAAGCTATTGTGAATGAATTAAAAGAGGCTCCAGAATATGCTACAAAATCAGAAAAGTATTTAGAAGCTTTTATTGATGATAATAAGACTATTAATGAAATATTATCAAATGCTAAACCCATAAATAAAAATAGTATAAACCATAGTAGTTTTGAAAGTAGTCCAATTATGCAAGGAGGAAATAATAATAGACAGGTTACTTATAATAGTTCTTCTAATGATAAAAATATTGGAAAAGATAATGAGCTTGAGGATAATATTATTTTTGGTGACAAGAAAAATAGTGGAATAGGGAATAAATAGTTTATGGGTTCTAATTTACAAAAAGAAAATAAACTTGATCATAGTCCATCTATGCAGGGCGGAATAAATAATGAACAAAATAATTATTATATTAGCGAGCAAGCTGAAGAAGATTTAGGGATAATAAAAGATATTTTTGAATATATTTTAAATAATAAAAAGGAAAAAGAGTTTAAAGATGGAGAATTCGTTGATATAATTAAAAAAATTAAATTAAACTTTAATGATTTTGAACAAGAAGATGTTTATGAATATTTAAAGAATGCTTATGAATATATAGAATTAATAGATGAAGTTTTTACTAATTTTAATCCATCTGATCAAAAAGATGTTCATGGAGATATTCGTGATAGATATATAAGATTAAGAAGAAAAAAAGATAAGACTTTTGATATACTCTTAAATTTATTCGATCAATATACTCCTAATTCTAAAGAATCTAATCCTAAATATAAACGTATTGCTCGAGCTATAGTACTTTTTTTCTTTGAAGATTGTACTTGGGGTGAAAAAATAGAAGAAGAAAAATATTTTTAATATTATTAGTTTAAATCGGAGGGATTTTTTTGTTAGTACCAACTAAACATGAAAATTTAGATATGAACATATTGGTAGTAGGTTCATATATTGTAAAAAAGATATTGAATGGAAGGGTTTTAATAGAATCAATTCTAGAAGAATATTGTAAAGAAAATCAAAATCCAGATATAGATATTTTTTACAATGCTCTTACTTTTCTTTATTGTATAGAAGCAATAGAAGTTTCTGGCTATACGGTGAGGTTAATAGAAAGATGATTTATTTAAAGTCAATTTATTCAGAACCCAGAGGATTATTTGATAAGATTCAATTTAATGATGGAATTAATATAATATATGGAAAACATCCTAATAAAGCTGAAAATAAAAGTTCACTTAACAGTATAGGTAAAACGACTTTAGTTAATTTAATAAATTTTTGTTTATTATCATCTTATCGTAAAGGTCAGGAGTTTTATAAAGCTAAAGATATTATGGATGATTATTATGTAGTTTTAGAAATAGAAATTGAAGGAAAAATTCATATTGTAAAAAGAACCACTAAAAAAAGAAGTAGAATTTTATATGGAATTAAAGGAGGAAAACTTGAAGAATATAAAATTAAAAATCTAAAAAAATTATTTTGTGATTTGTTTTTTAAAGATGAGAATTATTCTGGAGTATATTCTAATGAATGGTTCAGAAGGCTTATAAAAATATTTACAAGAAATGAGAAAAATGGATTTAAGAAAAATCCTATTAAATATATACATTATACATCTGAGCTTGAGCTAATACCATATAACTTGTTTTTATTGGGGATTGATAATACATTAGCACGAAAAAACTATAAACTAAAAGAAAAGTATAAAGCAAAGCGAGATACAAGAAAAGAAATAAAGAAAGTTATAAAAAATACATATGGGATAGAAGAAATAGATAATGTAAATTCTAGAATTGCAAATTTAAAACAAGAAACGGATAAGCTTGAAGAAAAAATAAAATTATATAAATTAGATGAAAGTTATTCTGATATAGAAAAACAAGCTAATGAAATAACTGAAAAAATAAAAAAATTAACTTTTAAAAGACACTCAATGTTAGAGAAAGCAAAAAAATATGAATCAAATTTTGATCTCGATATAAATATTTCTCTTAATGAAATTGAAGAAATGTATCAAGAAATTAATGAAGAACTAGCTTTTAATATTAGAAAGACATTAAATGAAGCAATTGAGTTTAAGAAAAAGTTAGTGTCTTCACGGAGAAAGTTTTTAAAGTCAGAAATTAACAATTTAAGGGAAGAAGCTACTAATTTAAAAGAAAAGATACAAGAATTAGATAAAGAAAGAAGTGAGTTATTTAATATTTTAGATAATAAAGGAGCAATAAAAGATTTAACTGAAGCGATGAATAGGATTAGCCAAAAGAAAGAAAAAATTAATGAATTGGAAGGGAAATTGAAATTATATAATGATTTAGAAAATGAATTGTTAGCTATTGAAAAAGAAGAAGCAGAACTTAATATTAAAATAAAGAAATTCATTGATTCCATTCAAGATGAAGTTAATAATATTAGGAAAGTATTTAATCAAATTTATTATTCTTTATATAGTTATGATACAGAAGGTGTTTTTAATATTTCTTATGACTCAGGAAGAAGACAAGCAAAATTTTCAATAAAAGCAACGTCATCAGATAGTGATGGATGGGGTAAGGCAAGAGGATGTGTGCTGGTATATGATTTAACTGTGCTTTTTAATGCCATAAAACAGAATAGAAGAATGCCTAGGTTTTTAATTCATGATGGAGTTTTTAATGGTGTGGCTAAAAATCAGTTTGTTGCTACAATGAATTTATTGAATGATTTATCAGATCAGTATAGGTTTCAATACATATTTACTGCTAATGAAGGAGATACATGGATTAATAGAAATCATGGAGAGCTAGAATTTAATTTAGAAGAGAAAGTTATTGCTCAATATTCAGAGAAAAATAAAATATTCAAGCAAGATTTTTAATAGTTTTTTATAGTTAATTTAGAGATACAGTGGCCAACTATTAAGTTGGCCAACTTCCTCAAGAGTAGGATAGTTTTAGATCAGTACTTATCAAGAACAATGAACTTTAATCTAAACTTTCCTCAACAATCTTAATTTCTTCATCTGTTAGATTATAAAGATCATAAACCATTTGATCTATTTCTTGATCAGTCTTTTCTATTTTGTTTTCTAAGTCTTCAATTTCTTTCTGTAGCTGATTCCATTCATTTACTACTTTACGAACTACTTGATATTTATCATAGTCTGGAAGTTGAATTTGTAGAATTCTTTTAACTAATCCACCACTGAATTCATTAAATTCTTCTAATTGTTCTTCTGTTAAATTTTCAAGATAGTATTTAATATACTGACGTTTGTATTTATTTTTAACTTCAAATTTCATTAGTTCATATTGGCCAGAACTTGATTTATCAGAGTAGATGGTTATAATATTATCATTAATATTAACTGTCATATCTCTAATTTTTCTAGCCCTACCAGAGTAAATCTTATTGAAGAATCCATCTTGTTCTACTATAGTTGATAGAGTTGGCCCGGTTTGAGAAGTGTATTTATCTATTAAATCTATGAAATCTAATTTTTGTTTTTTTGTTAAAGTTTTCTTTCCATTAGTTATTGTTTGAACTTTATTAATAAAAGGAATCTGTTTTTTTGAATTAACTTGAGGTATAGGTAAATTAATTATAGGAAATTTTCTCCATTGAGTAGTTCCTACCCCAGAACTATTAGAGATTTTTTCGAAATACCATTCAGATAATTTAGAATTCAAAATAGAAATTAAAAATTCCAAATTATTCCCTGTCATAATAAAAGAACCATTTAAACTATAAAAATTATTAGTATCTAAAGCGAATTTAGGTTTATCCGATAATTCCATCCAAACTATTTTATTTTCTTTAAAAAGATTATAATAATTGCATTCTCTTAAATTCCACCAGTTTTTTCCTTGATCATATCTGTTTTTTAATTTTTCTTCAAATTGTTTCAGATATTTATAAATGGCTGGATATTTTTTAGTAATATCTAAATCATAACCAGTAAATAATAAATATTGGTAATCAGATTTTATTTCATATTTGTCTATATTTCTTCCTCTAAGTAAGGGTTCAATGATTTCTTCAGATTTAGGATCTTTTTCTATTAATCTATTTTTGATTTTTTCATTTATAATAAATGCCTTATTATATCCAGTTTTAATTCCATAATTTATTTTTACATTCCATTTTTTTAATTTCATGCCTTTCTCTTCTATTTTATTTTTAAGTTTGAATTTTCTTTTTGTTATAAAACTCCATCCATCTTCACTTAAATTCTTTTGTGGAATAAAGTATTTATTATTATAATTTATTGTATGATTATTATTAAATTGAGATTTTTTTATAATAATAGTACATGGATCAGTAGTAGCTTCTTTGAAAACAACTTTTTTATCATAATCTGTATAAGAATATATTTGATATTGTAAAATATAATTTCGTAATTTATCTGCATATGTAGCCCTGGTAAATTTTTTAGAACTTATAAAGGCTAAATAACCATTTTGATTTAAAAGATTTAATCCTTTTTCAAAGAAATAACAATATAAATCTGCTTGTCCTCTAAAAATTTGATAACTATTTTCTAAATAAGATTTTATAAATTTGATTTTTTCCTGTCTAACATAAGGAGGATTACCAATTACTATATCAAAACCACCGTTAGCCATAATTTCAGGGAACTTTTCTTTCCAGTTAAATGTTTTATCCCCAGCTATTTCTGGTTCATCAATTAAAGAATTTCCACATTTAATATTATCATCAAGATTGGCCAATGGTTTATTCTTATTAGCAGTTTTAAGCCATAAGGAAAGTTTAGTAATCTCTACTGATTCTTCATTAAGGTCAACTCCAAAGATATTATTTTTTAAGATACTTTTCTGTAAAGAAGATAAACCAAAGATACTTCGTTGCCCATGTTCATCTTTAATAAATTCTATTTGCTTATGGATCCATTGATGTTCTTGTAATAAATAGTCAAAAGCTTGGTTTAAGAAAGCACCTGATCCACAAGCTGGATCCAGTATTTTGATTTCTTTTAGTCTTTTTTCGTATTCTTCATAGAATTCAAGATGTTGTTTTTTATATTTACCTTCCACCTGTGGGGTAGAGGCAGACTCAATATCAGGTAATTCATTATAGCCTAGATTTTCTTTAATGTCATTTAGATATTTGCCAATTGAATTTTCTACTATGTACTTAGTAATATATTCAGGAGTATAGAAGATACCATCTTTCTTACGTTTAGATTCTTGTTTATTATAGTCATTGTCTTGAATATTAGCTTTTAATTCTTCAATATCTGAGATAGACTGTTCGAAGATATGTCCTAAAATATTAACATCTAAATCACTATCAAAATCATAAGAAGAAATTTCATTTATTACATCAAAGAATTCATCTTGAATTATGAGATTATCTAAAACTTCATCATGTTTAAATAATCCCCCATTGTAAGCGTTTATATTATGATTAGGATTACCTTCGTCTATAGATTTAAATAGTCCTCTAATGCCATCCCAAACTGGGGTAGAGGAGGGGGTAAAACTATTTTTCTGTTGCTCAATGACTTTATGTATTATATCAGTTGGGAGTAATGCTAGGTCTTCACAGAAACAGATGAAGATAATTCTATCAAGAAACTTTTGAGCTTTTTCTAGTAGAATTTCTTCATCATGATTAGGATTGTTTTCTTTAAGGTGTTCAAATAAGTCTATCCTAACACGCTTATATAAGTTATAAAATTCAGTTGATATATCTTCTTCGTGTTGTACTGTTTCTTCACTCAACTCTAATGTCAAGCTTTTTCCTTTTTCAGGATTAAGCAAGTTATCTTTAGATAGTAGAAGGTGAAACTTTTTAAACTCTTTTTCTTGATCTAGATTGTTGATTAAGAACTCTTCGTAATGACCTTGACCACGAGTGTACTTGTATAATCTAATTTCAATCATATTAGAGACAATAATCCACTTGCAGCCATCATGTTTAGTAGCATAGTTAAAAGCTTGTTCAACAGGTGTACCATAGTCTTTACCTGAACGGTTTTGTTTTTTATCAAGGCTTATTTTTGGCCCTTTAAGCTCAATAACTGCTTTGGTTTTACCATCTTCAGAACCTGTAAAAATACCAAGGCTCCCATCTGGATGAGAAGAGTCTACTTCTGTTGATGGTTCAATTCTCAAACTATAATTATTATTTTTATTAGCTTGATTTATTGTTTGGTATCCTAAAACATCTCTAAAAAAACCTGTTAGGAAAGCTGATTGAAGTCTTTGTTCATTAACTCCTTTAATATTTTCTAGATTTCGTTGCCAATCTGTTATGATTTTAAGTTTTTGTTCATGGTTATCTATTTCATGGCCATTTAGATGTTTGGATAATACTTTTTTGTTAAATAGTACAGCCAATTGTATGTCCCCCTTCATTTTAAATTTTATTTTCGACATTATACAACAATAAATATCTAAATTAGTTAAATGTTTCTGAGATGGGTATAATAAAAAAGACTGTTTGTCCTTTTTAACTTACTTCATATAAAATAGACAAGTTTATCTTTGAAACCTGTTCTAATACCACCTCAAATAATGATAGTTATACTATTTTCAGGTATGGATTGAAACAATTGTAACATAAAGCAAGAATATTTTAAAATAAATTGGACAAGTCGCTAACTGCCACATATAATGTAGTTGAAATTAGAGACTTGACGCAACTAAAAAGAGGAGTAGAGATGGAGAAAGGTAAATTAGTTAAATTACACCTTAATTATTTAATTTAGAAAGCTGATAATCACTTAAAATTATAGAGTAAAATCTAGTAAAGAGGTAATATTTAAAAAATGCTACAATTAATTTATATAAATCTCGAGTGAATAAGCTTGGGGATTATTATATGTAGAGTAATGTACCTTTTGTAAAGTTTGTTTTCTATGTTATAATACTATTTAGGCTAAAATTAATATTAAGCTTGTAATTAGATAGGTTATAGAATAAAAGGAGCGATAAATTTATGCCAGAGGATAAAAAATATTTTATTCGTACATACGGCTGAGCATTATAATAGAGTTACTAAGGATAAAATTAATGGTAAGGGTAAGGCAAAAGCTATGGTAGTAACGTCCTCTAGGCTACATGCAGTTAGATATAAGTTAGCTTTTGACAAGTATATTAAGAAACAAGGCTTTAAAGATGTAAATACAGTAGTAGCTTTTTCAGGAACTGTGACTGATCCAGATACAGGAAAAGAGTATACAGAGGAAGGGATGAATTGTCGAAAAAATAATTTCTAATTATTTTTAGCAAGTAGGGAATTGTGATATACTAAATTTAGTGTAAAAGCGAGTTGAGAAAATGGACAAAACTTATATAATTTGCGTTTCTAGTCAACAACAAGAATTAGCTTATAGATTAGCTAGACAGAGTGGAAGGATTTATTCAAAGGTTGTTTCTACTATTTTTAAGCTAAAACAAAATAAAAACTTTTGGTTAGAAAAGGGAGATATGGAAAAGTTAATTAAATTATACTCGGAAGATTTTGAGCTACATTCTCAAACTAAACAAGGAATTGTTCAACAATACTATGACAATTTAAAATCTTATTTTAAATCTAAAGATAAAGTTGAAAACAGCAAACCACCTTATCGAACGAAGAAATATAACAAAGTTATTTATAAAAAATCTGCAATAAAATTAAAAGATAATGGAATTTTAAGACTATCTAATGGTAGAAAAGGAACAGCATTTGAAATTGAAACTTCTTCTTTAAATCAAGAACCAAAATACGCCGAATTAATCTATAATAACAACTTAGATAAATACCAATTGCATATAATAGTAGATATTGAAAATAAAAAGATAGACTATCAGACTGATAGAATTTTAACTATAGATTTAGGAGTAATCCATCCGCTAGTAACTTTTGATGGAGAAGAAGTTAAAATCTATAATGGAGGCGAACTAAATTCTTATCTTAGGTATAGAAATAAAGAATTAAATAAACTACAACAGAAGATGAGTCGATGTGAGAAGTATTCAAACAGATGGAAGAAATTAAATCGGGCTCGACGGAAACTTTTAGAAAAGAGTCAAAACAAGATTAATGATTTGTTGCAAAAATACACATCATCCTTGATTGGCTCTTGTATTAAAGGAGAAGTTAGTACGATAGTAATCGGAGATGTGAAAGGAATTAGAGCCGATATAAATTATAGTTCAAAAATAAACCAGAAGCTACACCAGTGGTTAGCAGGAAAAATCTATGATTTAATAGAATATAAAGCTGAATCAGTGGGGATTGAAGTTAAGTTGCAAAATGAAGCATATACTAGTCAAACCTGCCCTAAATGTGGTAATCGATATAAACCTAAAAATCGTAACTATAAGTGTTCAGAATGTGGTTTTGAGTATCATCGTGATGGTGTAGGAGCAATTAATATTTGGAAAAAGTATCTTGAGGTTTCTCAAGTAGAAGGCGAATTTGCGGTAGGGCAACAATCGCCCTGCTTTATAGCTTAATTTTGAGAGCTGAGAACAGTTACATGCTCCCGGCCTTTCATCAATAGCCAGGGTGGGGGTTACCATGCTATAGGCATCGCCCACAGGTATTAGGTATAATTCTAATCTGTGTTGTCATAGCAAGTGGAATGCTAGTCCTTTTCAGAAGGCGGGGTAGTCCACGAAGTTTGCTATGGAAGAGACCTGATAGGTCTTAAGAATCCTCGCTCATGAATTTATGAATGGGCGGGGAGTATGTCAAATACAATGTATGTTGATAAGAAGTTATAGAGGTAAGTCCACTCGCAAACCACTGTGGCGAATTTATTATAGCAAGGGTTTCCCTTGATAATGCCCTGTGGTAAGAGTGGACGGTTTTGATTTTTATTTTTGGTATTTTTCTCTTACAGCATCTTCAATAAGCCTATTAATTGGAATACCAGTATCTTTACTAATGTCTCTAACAATACTCATTAATTCTTCATCAATAGTAGTACTAATTTGTTCTCTTTTAATCTCATTTTTAGGTCTAGCCATATTATCATCCTTTCTTTTATAGTTTTTTATATAAATAACTTGAAAAAGAATGTTTTATAAAGTACAATTATACTATAATAGAAAGGAGGCACTTTTTCAATGACTATTAGAGAAAAAGCATACAGATTTAGATTATGTCCTAATAAAGAACAGAGAATTTTAATCAATAAATCAGCAGGTTGTGCCAGATATATTTATAATCATTTCTTAGATAAAGCTAAAGAAAACGGATACTTAACTTATACTAAATATTCTAAGCAATTAACTCAATTAAAGAAAGAATTAGAATGGTTAAAAGAGCCAGATAAATTTGCTTTACAAAATGCACTTAAAGACTTAGACCGAGCATTCAAAAACTATTTTAGTGGCAAATACGATTTTCCTAAGTTCAAATCCAAGAAAAACAAAAAGAACTCTTATCGCACTAACAAATTTACTAGAAAAAGTGGAACTACAAATATTGAGATTAAGGATAATAAAATCAAATTACCTAAATTAGGTTGGGTTAAATTTAGAAAATCTAAAGAAGTTAAAGGTAAAATATTAAATGTTACAGTAACTCGAACCAATATAGATAAATATTATGTTTCAGTAGCAGTTGAAGAAGATATTAAAGAACTGCCTAAAAAAGATAATGCTATTGGAATAGATTTAGGATTAAAAGAATTTGCTATTACTTCTAATGGTGAAAAGATAGAAAATCCTAAAGTATTAAAGAAATATGAAAAGAAAATTGCTAGATTAAACAGAAGTTTAGCTAGGAAAGAAGAAGGTTCAAATAATTGGCATAAAGTTAAAAAGAAACTAGCTAAAGTACATGAAAAAGTTAAAAATATACGCTTAGATTTTCTTCACAAACTGTCAACTAAGCTAATTCGTGAAAACCAAACAATTTGCTTAGAAACGCTTAAAGTGAAGAATATGCTTAAAAACTCTAAACTAGCTAAAAGTATTTCTGACGCTAGTTGGAGTAAGTTTGTTGAGTTGCTAACTTATAAAGCAAAGTGGTATGGTAGAAACTTAGTTAAGATAAATACCTTCTTTGCTAGTAGTCAATTATGCAATAGTTGTGGCTACAAAAATGAGAAAGTCAAAGATTTAAAAGTCAGAAAGTGGGAATGTCCTGAGTGTGGAGAAGTTCATGACAGGGACATTAACGCTAGTTTGAACATTTTAAACGAAGGATTAAAAATAAAGGCAAGTACCACTTAGGATATGTACTGTCGGGCTGACAGGAAGTTACGCTTAGGAGTTTACATAGCAGGTTTTGAATTTTAAGCCTGCTATATATGAGTAGTGGTTACACTCTCAGCCTAAGAATCCTCGTGGGCTTGCCCCGGGGAGGGTCAAAAAATGATATGTTTAATGAATAAGTTTAAATTAATATTTGTTTTACTATTGATTTTTTTATTTTCATCTACAGTTTTTAGTCAGACTGGGTTAGATAGTCAAACAGAAATTAACGGTAGTTTAAATTACAAAGAGAAAATAGCCTTGCCATCGCAGACAACTTTTAAATTATTATTAGTTAATAATCAAGCTAGCCAGATTGAAGATTTAATTATAACGAAGCAAGAAAAAGAGATTCATGGTCAAGTTCCGATTGATTTTAAGTTGAAGTTAGATAGAGACAAGATTGATTCGGCTAGTAATTACTCTCTTCAGGCAGTGATTAAATCTAGAAATAATCAAGTGTTGTGGCAGGGAAGTAAAAAGATTAATGATAGTGCTAAATTGGCTGAAAAGCAAGAAATATTCTTAAAACAGGTGCGTGGCCAAATTTCAAAAGAGGTGTTTAAAACTGAAGAAAGCTATTTAAAGTTGCTTGCTTTAGAGGGTCTAGCGCAGATCATTTATAAGGGAGAAGAATATATATTATCGCAGTTGCGAACTGCTTCTGGAGTTAAATATGCTAACGAACAAATAAGTTTTTGGAATAAAGGCGACGAAGCATTAATAGAAAAAGAAGATAAAAGAATTAAAGCAGAAAAGATAACTTTAGCTAATTATAATCCAGAAACTGTGCCTTTAAAAGCTTGGGGCCAAGAGCCATTCTGGTATTTAGAATTAGATGAAAAAAGGCTAGAGTTGAATTTCGGTTACGGAGAAAATAAACTGCTGATAGATAGAGATCAGATTAAGAAAGAAGTAACTCAGCAAAAGATAGTTTATAATGTGAATACTAGTTTATTAAATTTTCAGTTACAGCTAATTGATAAGAGGCATACTGATATAATGAGCGGAGAAGAATATCTCTATACTGTGAAACTTAAAATTGTTGATAAAGAGCTAGTTGGTGGTGCTTACAAATTATAATTAGTTAAAGAAGCTTTTAGTGAATTAATAGTTAATGCAAATAATGAGGAAAAAATAGGATTAGAAAAGCTGGTAGCGTGATTAGAGGAAGGTGTTGATCAGAGTATAAATGAAGTTAAAAGGACTGGTTTGAATGAAGCATTAAGATCTATTAAACTAGTATTTAATAATTAGGTCTAGTTTAATTGTTAATCTATAAAAAATTGATGCTATCCTTTTGAAAGATAGTTTTTGCAATATTTACTTTGTATGTTATAATACTACTTAGGCTAAAATGAATAACAAGCTGATATAATATAGATTATAGAATTGAAGGAGCGATCAGTTATGCCAGAGGATAAAAGATACTTCATCCGTACTTACGGTTGTCAGATGAATGAACATGATTCGGAGAAATTAGCTGGTGTACTAGAAGATGAGGGGTATACCTTAGCTGCTGAATTAGGAGAAGCAGATGTAATTATTCTCAATACCTGTTGTGTGCGAGAGAATGCTGAACTTAAAGTGTTTGGTAAACTAGGAGAAATCAAACAATTAAAAAAAGAAAATCCAGAATTGATTGTAGGTCTTTGTGGTTGTATGATGCAGCAAGAAGAAGTTGTCAATAAGATTAAACAGAGATATAATTTTATAGATATTGTATTTGGGACACATAATATTCATAGATTCCCTGAGTTATTAACAGAAGCCCAGGACAAGAGTAAAAGTTTAGTAGAAGTCTGGGATGATTCTCGGGAAGCAATTGGCCAAATGCCCACTGATAGGGAGAACGACCATAAAGCTAAGGTGAATATTATTTATGGTTGTGATAACTACTGTACTTACTGTATTGTTCCTTATGTGCGTGGTCAGGAGAGAAGTAGGCCCCGTGAGGAGATTATTAGCGAGATTAAAGAGTTAGTAGCTGATGGAGTTAAAGAGGTAATGTTGCTAGGCCAAAATGTTAATTCCTATGGTCAAGATTTAGAGCAGGAGATTGATTTTGCTGATTTATTAACAGAAGTTAATGATATTCCAGGATTGCCGCGGATTAGATTTATGACTTCTCATCCGCGAGATTTTAATGATAAGTTAATAAAAACAGTAACTAATTTAGAGAATGTCTGTGAACACTATCATTTACCTATCCAATCAGGTAGTAATCGACTTTTAAAAAAGATGAATCGTGGTTATACTAAAGAGGAATACTTACAGTTAGTAAGTGAGTTAGAGGAGAGAAAACCTCAAGCTGTAATTACTACTGATTTGATTGTAGGTTTTCCTGGCGAGACAGAAGAAGATTTTGCTGAGACTATGGAAATCTATCAGGAAGTTGAATTTGATAGAGCCTTTACTTTCATTTACTCCCAGCGAACAGGCACTCCAGCAGCTAAGATGGATGATCAAGTGCCTGAAGAAGTAAAAAAGGAACGACACCAAAAGTTACTTGATTTACAAAGTGAGATTGGTTTACAGAAAAATCAGGAATTAAAAGGATCGACAGTAGAAGTATTAGTGGACGGGCCAAGTAAAAAAGATGCTACGAAAATGTCGGGTAGAACTCGGACTAACAAGGTTGTTATTGTAGAATCAGATCAGGATTTGACAGGACAGCTAATTGATGTTAAAATTAATAAGGTACAGAGTTGGACATTATTTGGTGAGATCGTAAATTAAGAAAGGGGATTTTACTTATGGCAATTATGGAAAAAGCACAAGATTTAGCTGATGCAATTGTTGATTCTGAAGAATATAAAGCACTTAAAGATATTGAAGCTAAGGTAGCTGAAGATGAGGAAGCTCAAGGTATTTTACAGGAGCTACAAGCTGAGCAAAAGAAAGCACAGATGGCGCAGATGAATGGTCAAGCTGTAGCTGATGAGACTAAGAACAAATTACAGTCTTTACAAGCTAAGATGGAAGACCATGAGAAGTTAAAAGAACTAATGGGTGCGCAAGAGAAGTTTAATGAAGTAATGGAAACAGTTAATAAAGTTATCTCTGGTGCATTAAGTGATGAAGAAGATTGTCAAGATGATAATTGCGGCGAAGGTTGTTGCTAACCTTTTAAGCTATAAGCTACCTCTAGGCCATTTGGCTTAGAGGTTTTTTTATTGGTTTCTATTTTTTATCTAACTATAAATATGGTATAATATAATTCATAGAATTATAATAGGTTTGAAGTAACTATTTGTCGCAGGAGGGATTGATTGTGTCGGATTTAACGCCGTTAATGCAACAGTACTTTTCGATTAAAGAAAAATACCAAGAAGAGATTTTATTTTTTCGGTTAGGTGATTTTTATGAGATGTTTAATCAAGATGCTAAGACAGTAGCTAGAGAATTAGAAATTACATTAACCTCGCGGAATAAAGGTGGCGGAGAAGAAACGCCAATGGCAGGAGTGCCTTGTAAATCAGCTGAGTCTTATATTGCTCAATTGATTGAGAAAGGTTTTCGGGTGGCTATTTGTGAGCAGGTAGAGGACCCAAGTGCTAGTAGTGGTCTAGTTAAGAGAGAAGTCGTCCGGGTGATTACTCCTGGTACAATAATAAATAATGATCTATTAGAGGATAAAGATAATAATTATTTAGCAGCTATAACAGGTGCTAAGCAAGGGTATGGTTTTGCTGTAGTGGATGTGTCTACAGGAGAATTTGTGACAACTCAATTAAAAGGTGCAAATCAAGGAAACAAAGTAATTGATGAATTATCAAGAATCAATCCGTCAGAGATACTATTAACTGAGCAAGTACAAGCTACAGCTAAAATTACAGATTTTATTGCCCAGCAGTTGACTTCAAGTGTAACCGAAATTGAAGATTTTGCTCAAGATGAGGCTTATCGCTTATTGACTGATCACTTCAATGTAGCTAATTTAGAAGGCTTCGGGTGTCAGGACTTACCATTAGCAACTAAAGCTGCTGGAGCAATACTAGACTTTTTGTTGGAGACTCAAAAGCGTAGTTTGCACCATATTAATCAACTAGCTACTTATTCTACTACTGATTATATGGTCTTAGATGCTAATACTCGGCGTAATTTAGAATTAACTAAGACAATGCGGGAGAAGAAAAAACGAGGGAGTCTGCTCTGGGTACTAGATGAGACAGTAACTGCTATAGGTGGTCGAATGTTAAAAAAGTGGGTTGAGCAGCCATTATTAGAATTAGACAGAATTCAGAATCGTCTTGCTGGGGTAGAAGAGATTACAGAGAATATCTTTGTTAAAGAGGAACTTAAGGAGTTACTAAAGGAAGTTTATGATATCGAGAGGTTATTAGGTAAGATCACTTATGGTTCGGCTAATGCGCGGGATTTGATTTCACTGAAAAGTTCTTTAGATATCCTACCTGATGTTGAACAAGCTCTAACTCAGTTTAAGACCCCTAAATTAAATCATCTCCAAGACCGACTGGATAAGTTAGAAGAAATAGCCGAATTAATCGATAAGGCAATTAAAGATGATCCAGCTTCTACATTAACTGAAGGTGATATTATTAAGAAAGGGTATGATGAAGAACTGGACGAGTTATTAGAGGCTATGGAGCATGGTAAACAATGGATTTTAGATTTACAACAACAAGAACGGGAAAGAACTGGTATTAGTTCTTTGAAGGTTGGTCATAATAAAGTTCATGGTTATTATATTGAGGTAACTAAGGCTAATTTAGATGCTGTTCCTGATGATTATGTGCGAAAACAGACCTTAACCAATAGTGAACGGTATATTACCCCAGAACTAAAGGAGAAAGAATCAACTATTTTAGGGGCCCAGGAGAATAGTAAAGAATTAGAGTATGAACTATTTATAAAGGTTAGGGATCAAGTAGCTGCCCAGACAGAGCGGATTCAGCAGTCGGCTACAGTTTTAGCTGAATTAGATGCTTTATTATCTCTAGCTGATGTAGCTTTAAATAATGATTATACAAAACCAGAGGTTACAACCGGAGAGCAGATTAATATTGATAGTGGTTTTCATCCAGTAGTTGAAGAGATGATGGAAGAAGAAGTATTTGTTCCTAATGATACTTATTTGGATCAGGCAGAGGATCGTTTCTGTATTATCACTGGGCCTAACATGTCAGGGAAGTCGACTTATATGCGCCAAGTAGCTTTAATTACTTTGTTGGCCCAAATTGGTAGTTTTGTCCCTGCTGCTAAGGCACAATTAGGGATTGTTGATCGGATCTTTACTCGAGTGGGGGCCTCAGATGACCTAACTACAGGACAGAGTACTTTTATGGTGGAGATGAATGAAGTAGCTAATATTTTAAATAATGCTACTGAGCAAAGTTTGATTATTTTAGATGAAGTAGGACGAGGAACTAGTACTTATGATGGGTTAAGTATTGCTTGGGCAGTAACAGAATATATTGCCAATCCAACTCAGATAGGGGCCAAATCCCTGTTTGCTACTCATTATCATGAATTAACTGAATTAGAAGATACTTTGCCAGGAGTTAAAAATTATAATGTGGCCGTTGAAGAAGAAGGGGACGAAGTTGTTTTCTTGCATAAGATTGTTCCTGGTGAGGCAGACCAAAGTTATGGGATTGAAGTAGCTGAGTTAGCTGGAGTGCCTAGTTCAGTAATTGATCGTTCGCAGGAGATCTTAGCTCAGTTAGAAGAAAAGGAAGAAGAAAAGGTCAAAGAAACAGTTGTTGACTCCAATCCAGTAACAGAACAAGAGGAGTTAGAAGAGGCTAATCGGGTAGAAGAAGAGAGTCAACTCTCATTATTTAATAGTCAATCTAGTCCAGTAGTAGAAGAGTTAAGTAAGTTAGATATTATGTCCTTGACTCCTTTAGAGGCTATGAATAAATTACATCATCTGCAACAACAAGCTAAAGAAGAGAGGGAGTAGGCTAAGGATAAGTTTAAGATTGAGTTTAAGACTAAGTCCAAGATCAAGGGCGAGGTTGAGGATGAGGTTAGGGACAAGGCTGAGATTAAGATTAAAACTAAGATTGAGGTTAAGGACAAGATTGGAGTTTGGGTTTTGAATTTAATTGTAAACTTTAAATTGTAAACTGTAAACTAATCAGGAAAGGAGGAACAAAAATGGGCCAAATTCAGTTATTAACAGAAGAAGTAGCAAATAAAATAGCAGCTGGAGAAGTAGTCGAGAGACCAGCATCAGTAGTCAAGGAATTAGTGGAGAATGCTATTGATGCAGGTAGTAGTCGGATCCAGATTAAAGTTAAAAATGGTGGAAAAGACTATATTCAGGTAATAGATGATGGAGAAGGACTAACAACCGAGGATGTTCAGTTAGCTTTTGAGCGCCATGCTACTAGTAAGATCAGTCAGGCTAATGATTTATTTACTCTCCGAACATTAGGGTTTAGAGGAGAGGCTTTACCTAGTATTGCTGCTGTTTCTAAATTAGAGATAACGACTAAGACTGAGGATAGTTTAAGTGGTACTAGGCTGGAGTTGGTAGGAGGCGAAGTTAAACAGCAAGAAAGTTGTGGTTGTCGACAAGGAACGAATATTATAGTCCGGGATTTGTTTTTTAATACGCCAGTTAGATATAAATATCTCAAGAAAAATTCTACTGAGATTGGGCATATTAGTGATATTGTTAATCGGTTAAGTCTGGCTTATCCAGAGATTAGTTTTTCTCTAGAACATAATGGCCGCAAGATAGTAGAAACAGCAGGCAATGGAGAGTTATTGGATGTTATCTTTAATATTTATGGTCGCAAGGTAGCGGCTGAAATGATTCCTGTTGATTATCAGGATTATCATATGGAGTTAAAGGGTTATATCTCTAAACCAAGTGTAACTCGTTCTTCTCGTCGCCATCAATCCTACTTTGTTAATGGTCGGTTTATTAAAAGTGGATTGCTAGGAAAAGCAGTAGCAGAAGCTTATCATACACTGCTAACAGTTAATCGGTATCCTATTGTGGTCTTGAAGTTGAAATTAAATCCAGTTCATGTAGATGTTAATATTCATCCTACTAAGTTAGAAGCTAAATTCAGCCGTGGTAATCTAGTCTATCAGTTAGTCAATGAAGGCGTTAGTCAAGCTATTAAGGCTAGTGATCTAGTACCAGAATTAAAGCTAGAAGAAGATAAAGCAGAAGATCAATCCAATCAAGAGTTTAAACAAAATGAGTTGGATTTAGAGCCCCAAAAATCAACTACTAAGCAAGGTAAAAACTCAGCTAGTCATCAACCGAAAAAATCTCCTTCCTCAACTACTAAGGAAGAAAAAGCCCACAAGATTGATACTTTATTGGGAGGAGCTGATACTGATTCAGAAGTCTCAATCAAAGAAGATCAAGAAGACTACCAAGCAAATTTTAATTTAGTACCGTTAGGTCAGATTCATCAGACTTATATTATTGCTCAAGGTCAAGACGGAATGTATATTATAGATCAGCATGCTGCTCACGAGAGGATTATTTACGAAGAATTATTAACTAAATTTCGAGCTCAAGAAGTACAGATTCAGGAATTATTAGTTCCTCTTCAATTAGATTTAACCCACCAAGAAGTAGAGTTAGTAGGAGACAGAGAGGAAGAATTAAAGCAGTTAGGATTTGAGTTAGAAGAATTTGGAGGAACTAGTTATCTAGTGCGCGGAGTTCCTTTACAATTATATAATTTAGATGATAAGCAGTTAATTCTAGATTGTATTGATCAATTATTGGAGGAAAGAAAGACCACCTCTGAACAGTTAGTAGAAGAGTTTTTAACTATGCTGTCTTGTAAGAGTGCTATTAAAGGTGGGGATAAATTATCAGTTGAGGAGATGAATCACTTATTAGATCAAGTTAGAGAGTATGATGTAACTAATTGTCCTCATGGTCGACCTGTTGTCATGCAGTTATCCAAAAAAGAGCTAGAAAAGAAGTTTAAACGAAGGTAGCATTAAATCAATTGATAATTAACAATGAACAATTTACAATTAAAATCAAACCCAAATACTAATTGTACATTGTAAACTGTAAATTGTAAACTGATATAAGGAGTGATATTATGCGGGAATCAATAGTAGCTATTGTAGGTCCTACTGCTGTAGGTAAGACAGAATTATCATTGGAGTTGGCCCAGGATTTAGAAGGAGAGATTATATCTGCCGATTCAATGCAGATTTATAAACAAATGGATATTGGAACTGCTAAAGCTCCTCCTGAAAAGCGAAAAGTTGTGCCTCATCATATGATTGATATTTTAGATCCGGCTGATGAATTTAGTGTAGCTGATTTTCAAGGTCAGGTTGATGAATTAATCCCGGAGATTGCTAAGCGGGATAAACTGCCTATGTTGGTAGGAGGAACTGGATTATATATTAAATCTTTAATTCAGGGTTTCTTATTTCCTGATATGGAAAAAGATTGGGAGTTACGGAACCGTTTGGAAGCAGAAGCGGAAGAAAAGGGAACAGAATATGTTCACGATAAGTTAAAAGAAATTGATCCTACTTTAGCTGATAAGTTACACCCTAATGATGTGCGGAGAGTAGTTCGAGGGATTGAAGTCTACCAGGAGACAGGAAAGACTATTACTCACTTTAAAGAAAAGGCTAAACAACGACCTCCTAGATATGATGCAGTTAAGATTGGATTATGGCGCCAGCGCGAAGAGCTTTACGATCGGATTAACCAGCGAGTTGAGCAAATGATAGATCAAGGATTAATAGATGAGGTTAAGAATTTATATGAGCAAGGATATGATCGGGAATTGACTTCTATGCAAGGATTAGGCTATAAAGAACTCATAGGTTACTTTGCAGATGAATATGATTTAGAAGAAGCGATTAGATTAATTAAACGCAACACCCGCCACTTTGCTAAACGTCAACTTAATTGGTTTAAGCGTGATGATAGTATCCATTGGTTTGATGTAGGTGAGTATGATTTTGCTGAGTTAGTTGCTGAGGTGAAGAAGGTAGTTAATGAAGAACTTAGCTAGGGGGTTAAAGCTAAATGAAGTATAGCACACAGGTAGGTAAGTTAATTACCAAACTACAAGAAGAAGAAGTTACTGCAGTGGAGATGCAGAGTCAACTTAGTTGTCAAGGGTGTAATTGTGGTACTGAGGAACATGAAGAGTATATTTATTGTCCACTTATCGAAGGATATTTATGCCGAATCTGTTGTACTTATGAAGTATGTAATGACCACCAGTTGGTGAATGATATTTTAGACCAGGAACTATTTTCTTCTGCTAATGAGATAAGGGTTTTATGTGATAAATACTGTTCTAGTAGGGAGTACATAACTATAAAGTAATTAGAGGCGGTTAGCGCCTCTTTTTTGTTTTTTGATTCTTTTTAGTTATTTGTAGACATATACTTTAGAAAAAAGGGAGGGAGAGAGAATGTCCTTCAATAGTGATGAAGCTACTAGAAAGGAGGTACTGCGTCTTTTTGAAGCAGGGGAAATCTCTATCTCCCAGTTATTCACTTCACTAGATAGAGAGGAGACGATATCTTCTGACCAACAAGAGAAGGTATCTACAAGTGGAGTTCAAAAGGTTATGGATCGCTTGGATAACTTGGTAGGGTTAGAGAAGATTAAGCGCTTGGTAAAAGAATTAGAAGCTTTTATTAAGATTCAACAGGAGCGAAAAAAAAGACAGCTTAAGTCTGATTCTTTAGTCTTGCATATGATTTTTAAAGGAAATCCCGGCACAGGTAAGACTACAGTAGCTAGAATCTTAGGAGATTTATTTAAAGAGTTAGGGGTGTTAGAAGAGGGCCAACTTAAAGAAGTTGAACGAGCTGATTTAGTGGGAGAGTATATAGGCCATACAGCTAAAAAGACTAGAGAAGTTATAGAGGAAGCAATAGGAGGGATTCTATTTATTGATGAGGCTTATGCTTTGGCCCGGGGAGGTGAGAAAGACTTTGGTAAAGAAGCAATTGATACTTTAGTAAAGCAGATGGAGGATAATAAAGATAACTTGATTATTATTTTAGCTGGTTATCCAGCAGAAATGGAGCAGTTTTTAAATAGTAATCCTGGTTTAACCTCTCGATTTCCCATCCAAATTGAATTTGAAGATTATACGCTAGATGAATTAGTAGAAATTGCTAATTTAATGTTACAGGAGCGGGAATATAAATTAACTTCTCCAGCTGAAACTAAATTATATAGTTTGTTGGCCCAGATTAGACAGAACCAAGGAGTGGAAGTAGGTAATGCTCGGACAGTGAGAAATATTATTGAGCAGTTAATCCGTAAACAAGCTAGTAGATTGGTTAACCAGGAGGATATTAGTCGTCAGGCTTTACTAACTTTGACTAAGCAGGATTTAAATAAATTGTCAGCAACTGATTTTTAATTAAGATTATACTGGAGGGAGAGAATGACTTCGGCTATACTAGTTGGTCAACCTAATGTAGGAAAGACTTCCTTTGTGATCAACTTTGCGCAGTATTTAGGGGTGGAAGAAGTAGAACTGTTGGTAAGAAGGTCAGCAGGATTTGTAGCTACTGAGACTTATCTAGTCGATTCTGCTTTAGAAAAGTTAACTGCTACTACTTCTCATACGACTAAGAAGCTACAGAGTATTAAACTTAATCTGCCAGTAGGGAAGCAAGATAAAGAATTAAAGTTAGTTGATAGCTGTGGTTTGTTAGCCGGTATACATCCGGAAAAGAAGACAAGACAGGCTATGTCTCAGACATTACAGCAAGTATTTACTAGTCAGATTGTTCTACATATGATAGATGTAAGCAAATCAGATTTAGAACATCAGCTACCTCAGATTGACCAGGAACTCTATAATTTTCTCCAGGATAAAATGGAATATAAAATTTTAGCTAATAAGATTGATCTAGATACTGGACAACAAGGGTTAAATTCCTTATATCAGTTAGTAGATCAGAGATTAGTACTCCCTATTTCAGCTCTCTATCAATCAGGGTTTGCTGAAGTTAAGAAATTTCTACTTAATCAGATATAAAAGGGGGAGAAAAGATATTTGCTGTTAGTATAGTGGTTTTATTATCTGGGTTAGCCATTAAATTAATGGATGATTATCTGGATCAGGAGCTAGATAGGTTGAATGATAAACAGACATTAGCTCTTACTTTACAGCGGGGGGTACTGCCTTATACTTTATTATTATTTAGCTTTGCTGTTGTAATTGATTATCAATTAGCAACTTCTTTGTTTTGGGCTAGTTATATTGTGGGAATGGGGTTTAGTAGTCATACTTTACCAACAGGACTAAAGAGTTATCAAGAATCCTTAATTATGACTATATTAGGTTTTTGGCTATTAGGAGTTAAGGATTTTTTATTTGCTTTAGCAGTAATTTCTTTTCTTCATTTAATTGATGATTATATAGATTATTACGCCCAGGAGTATGTTAATCGGAGAAACTTTGTTAACTATCTAGATGAAATCGGTACTTTATTGTTGGCTATGATTTGTTTAGGTATTGCTATAGGAATTGATTGGAAATTAGCTATTATAATTATTAGTAGTACGCCGATTATTACTTTTATTATAGGATAGGAGGGGCTAACTTTGTTGGATATACTTTTATTTCTCATTGTATTCACAATAGGTTATCTCGGAGGTCGTTTTGTAGGATATAAACAAGGATTCCAGGATGGTTTTTTTACTGCACCTTTGATTTTTAGACAACAGAGTTTAGAACAACAAAGATGTGTCTTATGTAATACAGATGTGGATAATTTTTCTTTGAAGCAGGAAAAAAGTTAATTGTATAGAAAGTATAGATTTAGGTAAAAATAATGAAGATGATTTACAATAAAGGAGGAGATTATAGTGGCTGGACAATTTAATCTACAAGATAAGTTTCTTAATCAAGCTCGTCGAGAGGATATTCAAGTAACTATCTTTTTGGTTAATGGAGTGCGTTTATCAGGAGTTATTGAAGGCTTTGATAATTTCACTGTTGTAGTGCAGACAGATAAAGGGCAACAATTAGTTTATAAGCATGCGATTTCTACTGTAGTACCTGCTAAAGGAATCGATAACTTATTTGATCAAGAGTAGGATCTTACTTAGCAGATAGTGTAAGGAGGAATTAGGCGATGGAATTTACTAAGATGCACGGGCTAGGCAATGATTTTGTACTAGTTGATTGTTTGGCAGAAGAAGTATCTCAGCCAGCCCAGCTAGCTACGCGAATTTGTGATCGTAATTTTGGGGTAGGAGCAGATGGGTTAGTTTTAATTTTACCTTCTGACCTATCAGAGGCAGATTTTAGGATGAGAATCTTTAATCCCGATGGTAGTGAGCCCGAGATGTGTGGTAATGCTATTAGGTGTTTTGCGCAGTATCTTTACGAGCGTGATCTGACTGATAAGCTACAGCTGAAGGTGGAGACTCTAGCTGGAATAATTAAACCAGAACTGATTCTTAATGAGGGTGTTGTTGAGTTAGTTAAGGTTGATATGGGTGAGCCGAAGCTAACCAGAAGTCAGATTCCTATGACTGGTCAGCCTACAGATCAAGTTGTAGCCGAGACGATTACTGTAGCTGGACAAGAAGTAGAGGTTACCTGTGTTTCAATGGGTAATCCCCATTGTGTTATTTTTGTTGATGATATAGAACAGGCTCCAGTAGAGGAGTTAGGTCCTCAATTAGAAACACACCAGGCTTTTCCTGAGGATACAAATGTTGAGTTTGTGGAAGTAGTTAATGATTCAGAAATCGAGATGAGAGTCTGGGAACGAGGAGCTGGTGTTACTTTAGCTTGTGGAACAGGAGCTTGTGGTTCTACAGTAGCCTGCCAGCTAAATGAGTTAACTGCTGATAAGTTAACAGTCCATTTGTTAGGTGGCGATTTAGTGATTGAATGGAACGAGCAAGATGGTCATGTCTATATGAGTGGGCCAGCAACTGAAGTATTTACTGGTCAATGGCAGTTATAGCTAGTTAAGGCGGGGGCAACCTCGCCTTTTTTTGTATTAACCAAATTGATTCTGGGGGCCTAAGCGATGAGTCTAGATAAAGTTTTATTATTATTGATTTGTTTATTGTTGTTATTCTCAATAGGAGTGAGTAGTCAGAGTAAATATCAGGCCCAATGGCAACAAATAGTTAAGGATAAACAAAAGCTAGTTGAACCAGAAACAACTAAACTACAAGTAGAGTATGAATTAGCAGTTGGCTATGCTAATCTAGGTCAGATTAAAGAAGCTAATCAATTATTTGATAAGTTAGAAGAGAGTAATTGGGAACAGAAAATAGAGGAGTTAATTTCTACTTACAAGCAGCAGGTAAAGCAAGAAGAAACAGATATTAAAGTACTAAATTATTTGGCTTTTGCTTATTTTATAGACCACAAGTATACTAAAGCAGAGGAACTATTTAAGCAGATTATTCAATTAGATACTAAGAATATTTGGAGTTATAATTACTTAGCTGTGAGTCAGCATAAACAGAAAAAATACAAGGCAGCTCACCAATCGTTACAAGATTCTTTAGCTATAGAAAAGAATGATTATACCCACTTTTTATTAGGAGTTAATTATTACCAACAAGGTAATGTATTTAAGGCAATGTATCATATAAGCAAGGGAAGAGAAGCAGCTAAGTTATTTTTGGATTAACACGGTGCCTACCAGGCATCGTGTTTTTTTATGAACGATGATATTAGTTAAGACATATATTATAAATAGTTAATGGAGGTGAGCTTAGTGAAGAAGATACTTATTTTTATATTGGTAGTTGGTTTAGTCTGGACCTTTAGTTGTCCTAGTTTGGCTCAGAAAACTGAAGTGAGACTTAATGAAGTTGTTCATTCTATCTTTTATGCTCCTCAGTACGTAGCTCTACACCAGGACTTTTTTGCTGAGGAAGGATTAAAGATTGATTTGACTACAGCTTGGGGAGGGGATAAAGCAGCAGCTAGTTTAGTCTCTAATAACTCAGATATAGCTTTGATTGGCCCAGAAACTTCTATTTATATTTACCAGAGAGGACAAGAGAATCATTTAGTTAATTTTGCCCAGTTGACTCAAAAGGCAGGTTCTTTCTTAGTAGCTAGAGAGCCTATGCCTGATTTTAGTTTAGAAGATGTTAAAGGACAAAAGATAATAGGTAATCGACCTGGCGGAGCTCCCGAAATGGTACTGGAGTATACTCTCCGCCACCAAGGGATTGAACCATTCCAAGATGTGGAAATTGAAACCAACCTTGATTTTACTGCTAATGCACCAGCTTTTAAGAATGGTTTAGGAGATTTTGTCCAGTTATTTGAACCTAAGGCTTCGCAGCTAGAAAAGATAGGGGCCGGACATATAGTAGCTTCCTTTGGTCAACTAGGAGGTAAAGTGCCCTATACTGCTTATATGGCTAGAAAAGATTATATTGCTCGTAATCCGAACCTAATCCAAAGTTTTACTAATGCTATCTATCGAGCCCAGCAGTGGACTTATAACCATTCAGCTAAAGAAATTGCGCAGGTTATTAGACCATCCTTTCCTGAGTTAGAATTTGATGTTTTAGTAACAGTAATTAAAAGATATAAAGAGCAAAATACATGGTCTCCTAATCCAGTATTGCCTCGTAAGTCTTTTACTCACTGGCAGACGATTATTCAACAAGCTGGTGAATTAGACCAGAAAGTGGATTATGATGCTATAGTTAATCCTGAGTTTGCTGAATCGGTTATGGAATGAGTCGTCAGTCGTGTGTTGTGGGCTATCAGCCAATTCAAAACCTTTAAAATTACTATGTTTTAAAAGATTAGGGGGTATGGTCTTTAGCTCACGACTCATAGCACACGACTTACAGCAAAATTTTAATAAGGAGGGATTCGATGAAGAAGATAGAGTTTAAGGAGGTGGGAATGAAGTATTATACTTTAGAGACGGAGACAGAAGCTGTGGCTGATTTATCTTTTACTATAGATGAAAGTGAATTTGTTTCTTTAGTTGGCCCTAGTGGTTGTGGTAAGAGTACAACGTTATCTTTATTAGCTGGTTTATTGGCCCCTACTAGTGGTCAAATTATAGTTGATCAGCAAGAAGTTACAGGCATCAATCAGCAGGTAGGATATATGCTCCAGGAAGATCATTTATTTCCCTGGCGGACTATCAAGGAAAATGTATTAGTTAGTCTAGAGACTAAGGGGTTGCTTAATGAAGAAACTAAACAACAGGCTAGTGCTTTATTAGCTGATTATGGCTTGCAAGAATTTGCTGATCATTATCCGGCTCAATTATCAGGAGGTATGAGACAACGAGTAGCTTTAGCTAGAACTTTAGTTTTTGACCCTAATATTTTGTTGTTGGATGAACCATTTTCAGCTTTGGATTATCATACTAAACTGGAATTAGAACAGGAAGTAGCCCGGATTCTACGCGAGGCGAATAAGACAGTTGTGTTAGTAACCCATGATATTTCCGAAGCTATTGCTATGTCGGACAGAGTTTTAGTCTTCAGTCAACGTCCTGGTTATATTAAGGATGAGCACCAAATTAACTTAACTGTTAGTGGTGATGAGTTATCTACTTTTCAGGCTCGCAAAGCTCCTGAATTTAATGATTACTTTAATTCCATTTGGGAGGAGTTGGAGCTTAATGTTTAGTAAATTAAAAGAAAAAATCAAACAGCGGTTAGTTGCTGGGGCAGTAACTAAGGAGCATGGTCAGTACTTACAACAAGTGCGACTACGCCAGTTTAGTATCAGGTTGGCCCAAATTTTATTTTTAGTCTTATTTGTTAGCGGTTGGGAATTAGTAGCTCGGTATAAAATAGTTGATCCTTTTATTATTAGTTATCCGTCGCAGATTATATCTACTATCTATCAGCTAGCCATCAGTGGTCAACTCTGGAAACATATTTGGACTACTATCTACGAAACGCTAATCGGTTTTTCGGTAGGAGCTACAATAGGTATAGTAGTAGCTAGTTTACTATGGTGGTCAGATTATTTAGCTCAGATCTGTGAACCATTCATTGTAGTACTTAATGCGTTACCTAAGATGGCTTTAGGTCCTGTATTAATTATCTGGTTAGGTAATGGTCCAATAGCAATTATTGGAATGGCTTTACTTATTTCAGTAATTGTTACTATTATGATGGTTTATAATGGGTTTAAGGAAACAGATGATGATAAATTAAAGTTACTTCAAGTTTTAGGTGCTAGTAAATGGCAGATTTTTAAAAAAGTTGTTTTGCCAGCTAATTTACCAACAATCTTTTCTGCTTTAAAGGTTAATATTGGTCTTTCTTTAGTAGGTACGATTGTAGGTGAATTTTTAGTCTCTCAGGCAGGTTTAGGCTACTTGATTGTTTATGGGGGCCAAGTCTTTAAATTGAATTTAGTTATGACTAGCGTTATTATCCTCTTACTGTTAGCTGGAGTATTATATTATTTAATAGCCTGGTTAGAAAAGAAAGTAATAGACTGGGAAAGACAAGAATCCCCTGAGTAAAAGCAGGGGATTTTAATTAAAAAAAGGAAAATTAGGTAAATTATCGAAATTAGAAGTTGAATGATGAAAGCAAAAATATTTGTAAATTTTTGTAATAAAACCAAGAAAGGAGTTATTACATGGATAATCTAGATTTTCTACTAAGTGAGTATCCAGGATTTGTAATTATAACCGATCAACAAGGACAAGTTATAAACTCCAATGGACGACTAGAGAAAGTTTTTGGATTTCCAGAAGGATTAGTCAGCCAGGAAATAACAGAAATAGATTTATTTAGTGCTATTTCTACAGTAGAGACTATAGCAACTGGAGAGATAACCTATGGTTCCCAAGAATATAATAATCGTGAACTTATCTACTGTAATATTCCAGCGGTAGTAAATCATAAGCAACAAGGTTATTTAACTAAAGGATTGATTTTAGAGTCGCCTATTAATCAACTAGCAGATATAGCAGGCAATATAGCTACTAGCTGTCAGGTTAATAGTAGTCAACTAGTAATGATGCTAGTGGATAAGGCAGGGAAGATATCTTATATCAATCAGTATTTTCTCTCTAAGGCAGAGTTAGATTACGAGCAAGTAGTAGGTAAATATATTTCTGACTTCTTCACTTTATTATCAGTAGAAAAGGATTCCATCCCCACAGTAATTCGGGCTATGCGGGAAGATAGATTTATTAAGACTAAGGAATTTTTCCAGATAAAGACTACAGAAGAAATGCTTATCTTAGATATAACAGCTTTTCCGCTAATAGTAGATGATAAATTAATTGGAGGGATAGTCTGGGGGCCAACTAGAAAAGATGTTATTCGCTATAATGAACAAGTAAACCAAGCCAATCGAATTGAGAATGTCCGGCAAATGGCTTTTCGGGTGATTCATGAAATTCGTAATCCTTTTCAGGAGATTATTGCTACTAGTGAGCTAGGGCAACTAAAGGCTAACAACCAACAAGTTAGGCAGTACTTTACTAAAATCAATAAGCAGGTTAAGAAAGTCCATAGGTTATTAACTACTAACTTACAGCTATTTGATCCACACCAAATTGAATTGAGGGAGTTGAATATTAATAGATTATTAGATAAAATAATAAGTAAGATTCAAAATACCTGCCAAGAAAAGGAAATTAAATTATCAACTGAGATAGATAATTCTTCTCTAATAATTACTGGGGATCAGAAGCTATTGTTACAAGCTTTATTAAATATAGTGGAAAATGCTATAGAAAGTTTAGAGCAAATTTCAGCCGACAAAAGATTAAAGATTAAATTCTGGGCTACAGATAATAATTTTTATTTTAGCATTTATAATTCAGGTCCTCCTATCCCAGAAGGAATTGAGGATACTATATTTGATTTATTTTCCTCTAATAAAGGTAAAAATGGGGCTGGGTTAGGGTTAACAATAGCTTACTATATTATTGTTAAGATTCACCAGGGTGATATTTGGTTTGAAAGCAATCAGCATGGAACAGTCTTTTATATTAAATTACCCCAGGAGATTGAAAAGATAGAATCTAATCTTGATCCTTCCTATAAGGGACTGAATGGGAATTAATCATTTAAAATTTGTTAAACTAGGATAAATCTAGAGTAGTTAACAGAGAATAAAATCAAGGAGGCGAACTAGAAATGGATCTAGTATTTATTATTAGCCCTGTTGTAGGAGCAATAATTGGTTACTGTACTAATTGGTTAGCAATTAAAATGTTATTTAAGCCACTGACTAAAAAAGAAATCTTAGGTATTCCAATTCCTTTTACTCCAGGAGTGATACCACGGCGGAGAGGAAAATTAGCTACTAGTATTGGAGAAGCAGTAGGAAGTAGGTTATTAACTGCTGATGCCTTTAGTAAAATGTTACAGGGGGAGGAAATGAGGGAGAAGATAGAGCAGTTTATTACGGAAAAACTGGATTTATTACTTAGTGAAGAACGGAGTTTAAGTGAGCTGTTAAATCCTATCTGGAACCAATCCCAAGAGAAGAGACTAGAGGAGAGTTTAGAAGAGTTAATTCCACAGTTAACTGCTAGAGTACTTACTAAGGATAGAATTAATGATTTACTTGATAGATTATTGGCTGATTTTAATCAACAGCAGCTAGCAGAATATTTAGCTTCAGAGGATTATCAGCAGTTGAAAGCAGACTTATTAGCTAAATTGGATCAGAAACAGGTAGAAGAAGGAATTTTTATTATCTTAGAATCTTTTTCGCAAGAGTTGGCAACTAGTGAAGA
This sequence comes from Halanaerobaculum tunisiense, assembly GCF_054657635.1. Taxonomy (NCBI): domain Bacteria; kingdom Bacillati; phylum Bacillota; class Clostridia; order Halanaerobiales; family Halobacteroidaceae; genus Halanaerobaculum; species Halanaerobaculum tunisiense. The sequence goes on along the minus strand of NZ_BAAHYI010000001.1, from coordinate 37,893 downwards.
AAAACTACAAGATCTGTTACCTGATTCAGTTATTACTCAAATAAAAGAATGGATTGCTAGCAATGAACCAGAATTAACTCAGCAAATTAGTGAATTTTTAACTTCTGAGTCTGTAAAGGACAGAATAGATGATAAGTTAGATGAGTTATTAGGATCTAATCCGTTAGCTAGTATGTTTGGAGGAGTTAAAGAGGGCCTTGTAACTAAATTTCTTACTTATATAGTGGATTTTTTAGAAGATCCTGCTAGTCGGGAGAATATCAGACAACAACTTAATCAGTTTGTAGATTCTTTATTAGAGACTAAAGTAGCAGTTATAGCCCAGAAAGTAGACGAGGATGATTTATCTACTATGGCAGCTGAAATAGCTAAGCAATTAGTAGAGGAAGGACAAGCTGAATTAGTAGTTGCTGGTTTAGAACAGATTATAGTTGATAATTTAGCTGTTAGTGATTTAGAAAGTCAAGTTAAGAAATTAAGTAGTAAGTTAGTTGACTCTGCTAATATAACCCCCAAGGTTAATCAATTCGTACTAGGACAAGCCTCTGATTTGTTAAATAGACCAGTCCAGGATTATTTGTCTTGGTTAGCCCCCTCTCAAATTGATAAATTAAAAGCGAAACTAGTAATCATTATTGAGTATTTGCTGGAGCATCATTTAGGTAAAGTATTAGCTACTTTAGATTTTGAAGCAATGGTTAAACGAAAGATTAATTCCTTTGATATCTTGGAAGTGGAGCGGTTATTATTAGATGTAATTGCTAAAGAATTAGAGGCTATTACTTGGTTTGGGGCAGTATTAGGATTTGTAATGGGGCTTATTACGCCAATTATTTCTACCCTTGTTTAATATATAAAAAAGTGGGAAATGCTCTTTAGTTTTATCTCGTTTTCTGTTATAATGTCTATAGTGGAGTTTGGATAATTACTATTTTAATTATAAGTAGGTGTATATTTAATAATTATCTGGAGATAATATACACATGTTGGTGGAAGGAGTAGGAGTTATGGAGATTATTGTGGCTGAACATGGTGGATTTTGTTTTGGAGTTGACCGGGCAATGGATGTTGCTTTAGAAACTGGTCAACAAACTGAAGCTGATGTTTATACATTAGGTCCTTTAATACATAATCCTCAAGCTGTTAAGAAATTACAGGAAGTTGATGTTGGTGTAGTTAACAGAGTAAATGAGGTAGATGAAGGGACAATAATCATTCGCTCCCATGGTGTGAAGCCTGAAGTGATACAACAAGCTGAAGCTAAGCAATTAGAAGTTATTAATGCTACTTGTCCTTTTGTAAAGCGAGTCCAAGATAAGGCTCAGGAATTACAAGAGGAGGGTTATCAGGTTTTAATCAGTGGCGATAAAAACCATCCTGAAGTAGTTGGTATTTTAGGTCATACTGCTGATCGAGCTATAGTGATTGAGGAATTAGCCGATTGTAAAGAACTAGATTTAGCTAGTAAGGTTGGAGTAGTAGCTCAAACTACTCAATCAATTGGTAAACTAGAAGAATTAATTAGTTACTTATTACCTAAAGTATCAGACCTAAAGGTGCATAATACTATTTGTACTACTACAGGACAACGGCAAAATGAAGCAGCTAGGATGGCCCAAAAGGTTGATTTAATGATAGTAATTGGAGGATATAATAGTGCTAATACCAATCGTTTAGCAGAAATCTGTCGAGAAAATGGAGTTGAAACTCATCATATCGAACAGGCAGGTGAACTGCAAGCTGATTGGTTTACTAATAATAAAAAAGTTGGTGTTACGGCAGGGGCTTCGACCCCTGACTGGATAATTAAGGAGGTTGTTAGTCGAATGACAGATATGAATCAAGATGTTCAGGAAGAACAAGTTGAAGCAGAAGGTAATACTATGCTAACAGAGGGTGAAAGAGTAACAGGTACAGTCACTCGAGTAACTGAAGAAGGCGCTTATTTAGATGTAGGTGCTCAAACAGAAGGGTTTATTCCTAGTAATGAAATTGGTTCTAATCGAGTTGAACCAGCTGAAGTCTTAGAGGAAGAGGATGAAGTTGAAGTTGAAGTAGTTGATCCTACAGGTGATGATGGACATGCTATCTTATCCAAAAGAAAGGTGGATGAGGAAGAAGCATGGGCTGAAGTAGAAGAAGCTTATGAAAATGATGAAATCATTACAGCTGAAGTTAGTCGAGAAGTAAAAGGTGGATTAGTTGTTGATATTGGATTAAGAGGATTTATTCCTGCTTCTCATGTAGCAGTTGACTATGTAGAGGATTTAAGTCAATTTGTAGATCAGGAATTAGAATTAAAAGTGATTGAAGTTGAGCGGGACAATAATAATGTAGTTCTGTCTCGGAAAGCTATCCTAGAAGAAGAGTTGGCCGAAAAGAAAGAAGAAATTTTAGCTTCACTAAGTGAAGATGAAGTAGTAACTGGTACTATTACTAAACTAGTGGATTTTGGTGCTTTTGTTGATCTAGGTGGCGTTGAAGGATTATTACACATTTCTGAAATTTCTTGGGAGCGAATTGATCATCCTTCTACAGTATTAGAAGAAGGACAAGAGATTGAAGTTAAAATCCTAAGTGTTAATCCGGAAGAAGAAAGAATTGCTTTAGGATATAAACAGACGCAACCAGATCCTTGGGAGCAATTTGGTGATCAATATGAAGTAGGCGATGTAGCTCAAGGTGAGATCACTAAGACAGTTGATTTTGGTGCCTTTATGCAGATTGAACCAGGAGTTGAAGGTTTAATCCATATCTCTCAACTATCACAAGAGCATGTAGCTAGCGTAGAGGATGTAGTTTCTGAGGGAGATAAAGTAGAAGCAGAAATCATAAATATTGATACTGCTGAACGTAGAGTAGGGTTAAGTATGAAAGAGTTAGAAAGTCCTACTCCACAACAAGCACCAGCTCAAGACCAAACTCAAAATCGAACTCAAACTAGAAATAAGAAGAGAGACCAAGATGATAATAATGGAACTACTATTGGAGATTTAGTAGGCGATGATCTAGAAGACCTATTTAACTAAATATTAGTGATTCTGCCCCTGACGATAGCGTCAGGGGTTTTTCTTCATATCCCCCTATTAAGCACATAAATTTAAGATAAGGGGGGGTTATATGTTAAATAAAATTTGGTTAGCTATGATCAGTATTGGAGTTGTGGTTGGGGCTATTAACGGACAAATGGAGGCAGTATCTACAGCTATCTTAGATTCAGCTCAGCAAAGTATTAAGATAGTAATTAAATTAATTGGTCCTATGTCTTTATGGTTAGGGGTGATGAAAGTAGCAGAAGAAGCAGATTTAACCTCTTTATTAGCTCGGTTATTTAAACCAGTAGCTAAGTTTTTATTTCCTCAAATACCTGAAGATCATCCTGCTTTAGGGACTATTGTTATGAATTTAGCAGCTAATGTATTGGGGTTAGGCAATTCAGCTACTCCGTTAGGGATCAAGGCTATGAATCAATTACAGGAGCTAAATTCTATTCCTGATACTGCTTCTGATGCTATGTGTACTTTTCTAGTCTTAAATACTTCTAGTGTGACTTTGATTCCATCAACTATATTAGCTTTAAGAATGGGGGCTGGCTCTAGTAACCCCACTGAGATTATCGGAACTACTTTATTTGCTACTACTTGTTCGACTATAGTTGGTTTAGTAGCTAATAAGTTATTGATTAAAGTGGGGTATAGATTATGATTGCATTGCTTAACACCTTATCGCAATGGGCTATACCAGGATTGATCCTATCTATTTTAATTATAGGAGCTTGGCGAGGGGTTAAAGTCTATGATGTATTTACTGAAGGAGCAGTAGAAGGGGTTACAGTAGGAGTTAAAATTATACCCTATTTAGTAGCTATGTTGATGGCTATTAGTATTTTCAGATCTTCTGGAGCTTTGAATTTAGTATTAGATCTGTTAGCAGAACCATTAAATAAGTTAGGAATCCCCCGCCAAATTCTACCTTTAGGAATCATCAGACCTTTGTCTGGCACAGGGGCTTTAGCTTTAGTAGGAGATTTATTTGAACAATATGGTCCTGATTCCTTGCTTGGTAGAATAGCTTCTACTCTCCAAGGGAGTACAGAAACTACCTTTTATGTAGCTACAGTATATTTTGGGGCGGTAGGTATTAGCAAGCAAAGGCATGCTATTGTGGCTGGGTTACTAGCTGATTTAGCTGGGTTTGGGGCAGCAATTTTTATCTGTCGTTTAGTTTTTGGTTAAGCTAGGATTGATTGGAGTAAAAAAGAAGGAATTTGGTTGCTAATATTGAATTAGTAACCAGAACTACAAATTATAAACTAGATAGGAGATGAGTTAATGAGTCAAGAATATATTGATTTACATTTACATACTACAGCTTCTGATGGTAGTTTTACTCCGACAGAAGTAGTTACTAAGGCTAAAGAATTAGGTTTTAGTGCTATTGCTATTACAGACCATGATACAGTAGCTGGTTTAGAAGAAGGACGACAGGTAGCTCAAAAGGTGGGAATTGAATTTGTGCCTGGTATTGAGTTGAATACTGATTATCAGGAGACTGAAGTACATATTTTAGGCTATTATATTGATGATCAACAACAAAACTTAAGAGAAAAATTAACTTCATTACAGCAAGGCCGAGTTACTAGAATCAAAAAGATGGTTGCTAAATTGAATGATTTAGGTTTTGCACTTGATTTTGCGGAAGTAGCAGCTTTAGCAGATGGAGCTGCTCTAGGTCGAGTACATATAGCTAAAATCATGCTGGAGAAAGGATACGTTACAGAATGGGAAGAAGCCTTTGCTAAGTATATTGGTCGGTCCGGTCCTGCTTATGTAAAACGGAAGAAATTAACCCCTTTTCAAGCTATTGAGCTAGTAAAAGAGGCAGGTGGGGTTCCAATTATTGCTCACCCTGGTTTAGTAAAGGCAGAAGATTTATTAACAGAATTAATAGATTTTGGAGCAGCAGGATTAGAGGTCTATCATACAGATCATGATCAACAAGAGACTGAGTATTACTTGCAGTTGGCGCAGGAGAATGATTTGTTAGTGACAGGTGGTTCTGATTGTCACGGGCCAACTAGAAAGTCAGGTCAGTTATTAGGAGCTATTCAAGCACCTTATTCATTACTAGAAGATCTTAAAGCAGTAAGATAGGAGGTAATAAAATGTTAGATTTTATTCAACAAGGTGGCGTAACAGTTATTCCTTTATTATTATGTTCAGTCGTTAGTTTAGCTGTGGCTATAGAGCGATTAATTTATTTAAAGAAGGCTAAAACTAATAATTATAACTTGATTAAAGAGGTTAAATTAGTTTTAGAAAAAGGTAAAATCAGTCAGGCTAAAGAAGTAATTAATGATTCAAATGGCCCAGTAGCAGGTATATTATTAGAAGGACTAAGGTACCGGGGCCAAAGTAAGTATGAAATCAGAGATAATTTAGAATTGGCTGGCCAAAATGAGGTTAGAAAGTTAGAGAAACGGCTTAAAATTCTAGAATTCATTGCTGCTGTAGCTCCTTTATTGGGTTTGTTAGGAACAGTAATTGGAATTATCAATAGTTTCAATATTTTAGAAGCAGCTCAGGGGTTAGCTTCCCCGCAGGCTTTAAGTTCAGGGATTGCTGAAGCATTAATCAGTACAGCAACTGGTTTAATTGTGGCGATTCCTAGTATGCTAATGTACTCTTATTTAACTAGTCTAGTCGATAGAAGGACTATGGAGTTAAACCAGTGGTTTATGGATGTAGTAGACCTTTTTAGTCAGGATGGTCAAGATGTTTAAAAGTAATCTAGATAGTAAGTTAGATGTTAATTTATTACCTATGATTGATGTTATGTTTTTTTTAGTTATCTTTTTTATGTTATTTACCACTTTTCGAGTGACTCCTGCTGGTATCGAAGTTAACTTACCGCAAGCTAAAACTGCAAGTGAACAACAAGAAAAACAAACTAACATAAGAGTTAATATTTCTGATGATGGTCAGTTAGCTCTAGATGATAAGTTGGTTAGTCGTCAGGATTTAAAATCTCAAGTTAGGGAGTTAATTGCTGATAATCAAGATCTGTTATTTATTATCAAGGCTGATAAAAAAGTAGAGTACGAACGCATTGTGGCAGTTATGGATACTATTAGACAAGTAGGTGGTCACCGGTTAGCTTTAGCAGCTGATAAACAGGACCGAGATCCTAAGCAAGAAGATAAAGATTAGGTGGTGGCTTATGGCTAGAAATGATTTTACCTCAGAAGATGGTTTGTTTAAGTATTTAATGATTTCTATTATCTGTCATATGATTATTTTATTTGCAATGACTCAATTAAGCTTAGGTTCTCAACCGACTTTTGAAGAAAAAACAGAGTATTATGGAGAAGTAGAAGTGGTTACTGAAAGTAAAGAAGAACAAAAAACTACTGCTCAAAGTGATCCGGACAAGTCACAGGCGACTCAAGAAAAAAGTAACCAAGAAAACGAACAAGAAACTGCTAAGCAAGACCAGCAGTCTACTAGTCCAGATTCTGTTGCTAGTGAAAGTAATGAAACTAATGAAAGTAAGCAAAACCCTCCACCTGAGGAAACATCAGATGAATCAGCTACTACAGCAGATAGTTCTTCCTCAGCAAAAGAGGTAGCAGACAAGTCGGGAGAAGAAGAAGTTTTAACTAGTGAGAGTGGTTCAGAAGAAATAGAGGTTACTGAAGATGATGATCAACAACAGGATGAAAAAGATGATTCTCAACAAGAATCAATTGCAGAATCTTCAACTCAAGAGGAAGAACCACAGGAGAAACAGGAGACAGAGGAAGCACCAAAGCAGGATAAGAGTGAGCAACAATCAGAAGTTAAGTCTGGTACAAAAGAAGCGGAAGAAAAATCTTCTCCGACGCCGCAAGGTATGTTGCTTAAAGACCCAGTCCCAAAGTATCCTAAAGATGCATCCAATACTTCTGTAGAAGGTAAGGTTAAGTTAAGTGTTAGGATTGATATTGAAGGTCAAATTGCCGAAATTGAGGTCTTAGAATCAGCTGCAGATGAAAGGTTAGATAGTGCAGCTATTAATACAATTAAGTATGGTTGGGAATTTAAGCAGATGTCTAATAATTACGAAATGAAGTTAGTCGTTGAGTTTGAGACTACAGAAGAAGAACAACAAGTTGAGATAAAATATTTAGATTTATCACTTGGAGGAGAATGAGGTGTTAGGAAATGAGAGCAACAACAAGAGCAATAGCAATCTCCATTTTATTAGTATTGCTGTTATCAGGTATAGCTATGGCTAAGGTAGATGAACATGGTAATTTAGTACTGGAGAATGATTATATATCAATTTTTGTTAATCAAAATAAGTCCAACCAAGGGCGATTTGCAGTTGATGTTACAGGAGGAGCCCCTTTAAGAGAAGGTGATGAAGGTAAACCATTGATTTATGGTCGCCCTAAACCCTGGACTTCTTATACTACAGTACGGATAGATAAAACTGATTATGTATTTGGAGGGCCAACTGATAAACGGGCTGGTAAGCAAGGAAGATATGGTAAATTAATCCAGGCCCCGCAATTAAAAAAGGATCAGATTATTACTAAGTATCAGTTTGGTAAAGTAATGGTCACTCAGATATTAAGTTTTGTTACTAGTAATACTACAGGCTTACCTGATACAGCTCAAATCAAATATCGAGTTACTAACCAAGGCGAAAAGGAACATAAGTTAGGATTAAGGATTATGCTTGATACTATGTTAGGGGCTAATGATGGGGCTCCTTTTCGGATTAAAGAAAAAGCAGTAACTGCTGATCAAATGTATAACCAAGAAGAAGCCCCTGGGTTTTGGCAAGCTTTTGATTCACTAAATGATCCGCAGGTGACAGCTCAGGGTACTATTAAAGGTCAGAATATAACAACCCCTGATCGGATTTATTTAGCTGACTGGGGGAGTTTAGCTGATGGAGTCTGGGACTTTGATTTTAATCCTGGGCAGAAGTTTTTAAGAAAAGGAGAGTTTGAACTGGATAGTGCTCTGGCTTTATTATGGCAACCAGAGACTTTACAGCCTGGTGAGACTAGAGAGTATAAGACTAATTATGGATTAGGTGGAATTACTATTGTACCTGGTTTGTTGTCTTTAGGAGTTACTTCCCCAGCGAAAGTAATTATGGATCAACCAGATAAAACTGTGCAGATTGTATCGTATATCCAAAATACAGCTGAGATTGAAGTTGAGGATGTAGAGGTTGCTTTGGACTTACCAGCTGAATTAGAGTTAGTATCTGAGTCTCGAGTTAAAAAGTTAGGTGATTTACAACCAGCAGATACAGCTCAAATAATGTGGGAGGTACGGCCGGACCAATTACAAAATCAACAGTTGAACTATCAAGTTAAAATTAGGGCGGAAAATACAGATGATAACCAGGTAACTAGGGATTTAGAGATAGTTGGCCCGCCTAAATTAGATTTAGAGTTACAACAACCAGATCAGCTAGAAGTTATAAATAATCAGTTAACTACTGATTCAGTTACTGTTTATAGTAAAATAACCAATACTGGAGCTTCCGCTGCTTATGGAGTTAGTACTTACTTGGCTTTCCCGCCGGGACTCAAATTAGCAACTGGAGATAAAACAGAAAAGGAGATAGGTTCTTTAGCTCCTGGAGAGTCAGTAACAGTTCCCTGGGAAGTTGAACCTCTTGGCTTGATTGGTGGTAAGTTAAATTATTCTGTAGGAGTTGATAGCGAAAATGCAGCCAATCAAATGCAAAATGCTAATTTTAAGATTCCTCAGCGACAATCTACAGCTCAAGTTGAGATAGTAGAGGAGGCATCTCAGTTTCAAGTAGGAGATTATCTAACTGCTAAGGTCAGAGTTAGTAATATAAGTAACTTTTATCAAGTGCAAGGTGATTTAAGTTATAATGGCCAAGTATTAGAACCAGTTTATATCTCCCGAGGATCTTTATTTGTTCAAGAGAGTGAGTTGTTAAGTTGGAATCTTCCCCAGATTGATCAGGAAGCTGAGATGATCACAGGTATTTCTGGTAGTTTAGATACTACTGTTGATCTTACTAAGGGAACTATAGCTACTGTCTACTTTAAGATTAAGTCAACTGGTCAAGCTAAGTTACAATTAAATAAGTTTAAGATTTATGATGCACAAGATAATAAATTATCGGTAGAGGTAGAGAATAATCAGTTAGATATTGGAGGTAATCAAAATGAAGAAAAAAATGATTAGTTGTTTATTAATAGTGGCTTTAGTAGTGCTGACTACATTGCCTGCTTTAGCTGAAGAAAAGATTAAGGATATTTCTTCTGATCATTGGGCTTATCAAAGTGTAGTTAAGTTAGTAAATGAAGGTTATCTTTCCTTATATGAAGATAATAAGTTTAAAGGTGAAGAAGAAGTAAGCCGGTATAAATTAGCTGAAGTAGTTTATAAAGTGCTAGAGCAAGTAAATCAGGAGCAGGTTTCTTTAGAAGAAAAGGAAATTTTAACTCTTAAAAAGTTAGCTACTGAATTTCGGTCCGAGTTAGTAGAGGTAGCAAGTGAAAATAAAGAACTGCAAGAGCAGGTAGAAAAGACAGCTGAGAAACAAAAGATTACCCAAGAAGATATAGTCCAGACTAATGATAAGGTTAATGAACTAAGAGTTAAACTTAATAAGTTAGTAACAGATATAGAAGAAGAAGCTGCTAAATTAAAGAAACTACAACAGCGAGTAACTAAGTTAGAGACTAACAATAAACAATTAAAAGAAAAATTGACTGAAGTGGAGACTAAATTGGATAATAAAGGAGTAGCCCAAGAAGTAGAAACTTTACAGAATCGAGTTTATTGGGTAGGAGCTGGTTTAAGTATTGGTTTATTATTGTTGGTCAGTAATTAGGTCAAGTTTAGAGTGAAAGTAAAGGGTGACAGATAAATGAGACAGAGAATAATTCAGACTATCAGTTTATCTTTAGTAGTTTTATTAGTCAGTCTATTAGTTACTTCTCCTTTAGCTCAAGCAGGCGAGGTTACAATTGATAAAGAAACAGCTTATAAAGGATTACTAGTAACTGGTGTATTGGTTCTAACAATCAACTGGTTGACTGAGGACGGAGAACCAACTAATAAAGAGGAAATTAGCACTAGAGATCATACTACAGATGAACTTAAGTGGTTGGCTAAAGCTGTTAATGGTGAAGCCCGAGGTGAACCTTATCAGGGTCAAGTAGCTGTAGCAGCAGTAATACTTAATCGGGTAGCTAGTAATCAGTTTCCAGATACTATTTATAGCGTAATTCACCAAAAGGAACAGTTTAGTTCAGTCCAGGATGGCCAGATTAATTTACCACCTACTTCTAGTGCTTATCAGGCAGCTAAAGAAGCTTTATCTGGAGTTGATCCTTCCCAAGGAGCTTTATATTTTTATAATCCGCAAACAGCTGATTTTATATCCTGGTTTCAGACTAAAGAAGTGACTGCTAGAATAGGAGATCATACTTTTGCTAAGTAACCCTAGGCTTATAGTCTAGGGTTTTTTGTTTAGTTAAGTTAAAGTGTGAGTGTGGGGAATGAGTGAGGAAAGGTTAAAACATAATAATTTAAAGGCTTGAACTTACTCATGACACATAGCTTATGACATACGACATACCAAACATAAATTTATTGATTGACAGAATTAATGAGATATGTTATATTTTAATAAATCATCGCTTTAAAGCATTAAAGTAATAAAGGAGGCTAGAATAGTGAATAAATTACAACGTCCTGAAGGAACTAAGGATTATTTACCACAGTTAGCAGCTTCTAAGAGACAAGTAGAAGATAAATTAATGGAACTTTTTTCTCAGTGGGGTTACCAGGAGATAATTACTCCTACTTTGGAGTATTATGATTTATTAGCAACAGCAACTTCAGGTTTGCAGGATAAAATGTATAAATTTGTTAATCGGCAAGGGGAGATAGTGGCATTGCGGCCGGAGATGACAGCTCCAATAGCTCGTTTAGTAGCTACAGAGCTAAAGGATAAGCCACTACCACTTAAATTATCCTACCAGAGTAATGTATTTCGTCATGAGACGCCTCGGGCTGGTCGTTATCGCGAATTTTATCAAGCTGGAGTTGAATTATTTGGAGTAGATACTCCTGTAGGAGATGCAGAAGTGATTGCCTTGGCAGTAAAAGCTTTAGCTCAGTCAGGACTTAAGAGGTTTAAGATTGACATTGGAGATGTCGATTATTTTACAGGGGTTATGGAAGCAGCTGATTTAGATGATGATTTACAGTCTGAGATCAGGACTGCTCTTTCCCAGCGAAATTTTGTTAAGTTAGAGGAATTACTAGCAACAGCTGATTTGACTGGACAACAACAGGAAGCAATTTTACAAGGAGCTCAATTACGAGGTGGAAGAGAGGTATTTGCTACAGCTAGAGATTTAGTTACTAACGAAGCTTCTTTACAAGCTCTAGATAATTTGGAGGAAGTTTATCATAACTTAGAATTATTTGCTGTCGAGTCTCATATTTGTATTGATTTAGGAGTTGTCCGTAGTTTTGATTATTATACAGGAGTTGTTTTTGAGGGTTATACGCAAGATTTAGGATATACTATTTGTGGTGGAGGACGCTATGATGGTCTGGTAGAGGACTTTGGTTATTCGGTACCTGCTACTGGATTTGCTATTGGGACAGAAAGATTATTGTTGTCTTTACAAAAACAAGGTTATCAGTTTGCTACTGCTAATCAGTCAGTACTGATTCGGACTACTGCTAAAGAGAAAGAAGTAAGTTTTTCTTTAGCTACTGATCTACGAGCTAAAGGCTATCAAGTTGAACTTGAGTTTGCCCAAAGAGAGTTGTCGGAAGTGATTGAGTACGCTCAAAGTAAAGGTATAGATAGAATCTTAGTTCTTGGTAAGCAAAACTTAACAGTTGATTATACTACACAGGAAGTATTGGATAGAGAAGTAAGGGAGATTAAGCTAGAGGGGGAGGGAGAGAATGAATAAATTAAGAGTAGCTTTACCGAAAGGAAGAATGTTTAGTACTGCTGTTGATATTTTAAGAAAGGCGGATTTAGTTCATCGAGAATTAGATGATGATTCGCGGAAATTAGTTCTACCTGATCCTAGTGGTGAGGTGGAGTTTATCCTCTCTAAAGCAGTTGATGTACAGACTTATGTAGAGCATGGAGTAGCTGATATAGGGATTGCCGGGAAGGATATTTTACTAGAAGCAGAAGCTGATGTCTATGAAGTAGCTGATCTGGAGTTTGGATCTTGTAGATTAGTGGTGGCATTACCTGAAGACAAAGGGGTCACTTCTTTAGCTGAGTTACCACTAACTGGGCGGGTAGCAACGAAGTATACTAATGTAGCTCAGAAATTTTTTACCCAGCGTGGCTTTCAGGTGGAATTAGTCAAGTTAAATGGTTCGATTGAGTTAGCTCCTTTAATTGGGTTAGCGGATATGATTGTTGATATTTCTTCTACCGGAACTACATTACGAGAGAATAATCTAGTGGAGATTGCAGAGATAGCTAGGTCATCGGCTAGATTAATTGTTAATCAAGTTAGTTATAAAACAGAAGATAAAAGAATCAGGGAGATAGTTGATCGAGTGAAAAAAGTAGTTAAGAGTAGAAATTAGTTGTTAGCTATGAGTTATGAGTCATGAGCAAATTCAAAGTCATAAACACAGTTCAACTCCTTAAAATATAGTAATTATAAGGTGCTAGATTTTGAATTCCTATGAGTCCTATGGACTCTCCGTGAAAATCTGCTAATAGCACATAGCAGATAGCTCACGACTAAATTTTAATTTGAGATAATAAGGAGGAATTAGTATGCTAGAAGTATTAAGTGCCAACCAGCAGGGGTTTAAGGATAAGTTAGCTACGATTTTGAATCGTTCTTCCTTTGATAGTCCAGAACAGATGGAAGTAGTCCAGGATATTTGGGATGATATTAAAAATAAAGGACACCAGGCAGTTCTAGATTATACAGCTAAATTTGATGGAGTAGAGCTTACTAATCTAGAAGTCAGTGAAGCGGAGATTGAAGAAGCATACCAGCAAGTTGATGAGCAATTTTTAGAAGCAATTGAACAGTCAATTGCTAATGTAGAGGAGTTTCATGTTAAGCAATTGCGAGAAGATTGGATGGATATTAAAGAGGATGGAGTTATTTTAGGACAAAAATTTACTGCTTTAGAGCGGGTAGGGATCTATGTACCAGGTGGCCGAGCTGCTTATCCTTCTTCGGTAGTAATGAATGGAGTCCCAGCAAAGGTAGCTGGAGTAGAAGAAGTAGTTATGGTTACGCCCCCAAGTCAAGATGGTAGTTTAAATCCTTATACTTTAGTAGCTGCTAGTGAAGTGGGAGTAGATACTATTTATAAGGTAGGTGGTGCTCAGGCTATAGCAGCTTTAAGTCTTGATGTAGAAGGAATTAAGCAAGTAGATAAGATAGTTGGCCCAGGTAATATTTATGTAACACTAGCTAAAAAGTTAGCTTATGGTTATGTTGATATTGATATGTTAGCTGGGCCAAGTGAGATTTTGGTCTTAGCAGATAAAGATGCTAATCCAAGTTATGTAGCAGCAGATTTATTATCTCAAGCTGAACATGACCCTATGGCTTCATCAGTATTGGTAACTACTTCCCAAGAATTAGCTCAAGAGGTACAACAGGAGATAGAGGTACAACTAGAGAAGTTATCTCGCCAAGAGATTGCCGAGCAGGCTTTAACAGATTATGGAGCTTTAGTTGTAGTCTCGGATTTAGAGGAGGCTATTGCAGTGACAAATCAGTTTGCCCCGGAACACTTAGAGGTTAAGGTTACTGAGCCATTTTCTATTCTAGGCCAACTAAAGAATGCCGGAGCAATCTTCCTTGGGGAGTATGCTGCTGAACCAGTTGGGGATTATGTAGCCGGGCCAAATCACGTCCTGCCAACTGGAGGTTCAGCTAAGTTTTATTCACCACTTAATATCGATGATTTTATTAAAAAATCAAGTGTAGTTTACTATTCTAAAGCTGGGTTGGATAAAGTTAAAGATGCAGCTCTTAAGATAGCTGAGGTAGAAGGTTTAGATGCTCATGCTAATAGTATTAAAGTCCGATTAGAGGAATGATATCTAGTGTCAGTGTGAGGAACCAGTGGTGGTAATAATTTATAATTTACAATTAACAATTGACAATTAGGACTATTTAAACCTTTAAGATAAATCAAGAAATTATGCGGTTTTGATTTTTTAATTGTAAATTGTCCATTAATATTAGAGGGAGGAACTAATGTGCGTCAGACGAAGCTAGAACGAAAGACTAGTGAAACTGAGATAGAATTAGAATTAAATTTAGATGGAGCGGGAGTAGCTAAAGTAGATACTCCTGTACCCTTTTTAAATCATATGTTAGAGTTGTTTGCTCGCCATGGTTTATTTGACCTTAAATTAGAGGTTAGTGGAGATGTAGAAATTGATGCTCATCATAGTGTTGAGGATATAGGGATTGTGCTAGGGGATGCGCTTCAAGAAGCTATAGGAGATAAACAGGGGATTAAACGTTATGGGGATCAATTTGTACCAATGGATGAAGCACTGTTACATACAGCTATTGATTTTAGTGGTAGGTATTATCTTAAGTATTCTGTTACAGGGTTACAGGATAAGGTCGGGGATTTTGATACAGAGTTAGTAGAGGAATTTTTTAGAGCACTAGCTTATAATGCGGGATTAAATCTGCATATTAGAATGATTGCGGGGACTAATACCCATCATATTATTGAAGGAATCTTTAAATCCTTTACTCGGGCTTTAGCTCAAGCAGTAGAGATAGATGATAGAATTGAAGGGGTTATGTCGACTAAGGGCCAATTAGAATAATTTACAAGGAAGAATTGATAATTGACAATTAGAATTAAATAATAAAATAATGAGTGTTATAAGTTTTAGGAATTTAATTGTAAATTATACATTATCAATTGTCAATTAATAAGGTGAGGTGCTAAAATGATTAAGATTATAGATTATGGGATGGGAAATCTAAAAAATGTAGCTAAAGGTTTTGCCCAAGTAGGTTATGAAGCTGAAATTACTAGAGATCCGCAAGAAATTTTGTCAGCAGAGGGAGTAGTTTTACCTGGAGTAGGGGCTTTTGGTGATGCAATGGATAATTTGCAAAAACTTAAGTTAGTAGAACCTCTCCAAGAAGTAGTTAAGCAAGGAACTCCTTTATTAGGGATTTGTTTAGGATTACAACTCTTATTTACTACTAGTGAAGAATTTGGTTCAACTAAAGGTTTAGATATTATTTCAGGTCAAGTTAAGAAGTTCCCGGCTGATTTAGGCCTGAAAATTCCTCATATTGGATGGAATCAACTTGAACTTAATCAGGAAACTAAGCTTTATAATAAGTTAGATGATGGTATATTTCAGTATTTTGTCCATTCTTATTATGTTAAGCCAGAAGATGAAGAAGTAATAGCTACTACAACTGATTATGGAATGGAGTTTGTATCAAGTATTGCTCAGGATAATATTTATGCAGTTCAGTTCCATCCAGAAAAGAGCAGTCAAGATGGATTACAGATACTTAAAAATTTCGGCCAAATAGTTAATAACTAATAATTTACAAGGGAGAATTGA
Source organism: Halanaerobaculum tunisiense (assembly GCF_054657635.1). Classification (NCBI taxonomy): domain Bacteria; kingdom Bacillati; phylum Bacillota; class Clostridia; order Halanaerobiales; family Halobacteroidaceae; genus Halanaerobaculum; species Halanaerobaculum tunisiense. The sequence continues at coordinate 22,272 of NZ_BAAHYI010000001.1, read as the reverse complement.
AGTGAAGATTAATTGATATAAAGTGGTATTTTTATAGTGTACTAGGAAAGAGTTTTCTCACTTCTTGAATTTTTTCAAACTCATCTACAGCTCCCTGCTTAAAAATAAGGCTAATCTAATTTAATGTCCTGCAAATTAGATAATTCAAGCCTTATTTTTACTTCAGTTCGCTAAGATTCGTTACTAAAAAATTCAAATGTCGTTGTGAAACTCTTACCTAGAAACTGAAAAAGATTGCTCTGCTTTAGATTTATTTAGAACAATCAGTGCCCTATAGTTAAAATTAGTAAGTAATATATGAACTAAGACTGCCTAAATATTATAGCCATTTTTTACTGGCAGAAAACATTGATTGTTCTCCCTTGAAATCTTTTGGTAACTTTTATAGTTCAATAAAAGTTACTCGGAAAAAAGCTACAAAGTAGCTTTTCCGAACTAGCTGTTGAATTTTCTGTTAATTTTTTATTAAAAAATTAAGGAGGGAAAATATGGAAGTGATACCTGCTATAGATATTAAAGATGGTGAGTGTGTCAGACTATATAAAGGTGATTTTGAGCAACAGACTACTTATGGTAATCCAGTTGAGATGGCTACCTTATGGGCCAACAAAGGAGCCAGTAGGTTACATATTGTTGATTTAGACGGAGCCTTAGATGGAAAACCTAAGAATTTGGATTTGATTAAAGAGATAATAGAAATTACAGATCTTCCGGTTCAAGTTGGTGGGGGTATAAGAGAGATTAAGACTATCCAAAAGTATTTAGAGATTGGGGTTGCTAGAGTAATTATTGGTACAGCAGCAATCAAGAATCCTGAATTAGTTATAGAAGCTATCAAGGAATTTGGAGCAGAAAAAATAGTAGTCGGGATTGATGCTAAAAATGGACAAGTTGCTACTGAAGGTTGGTTAGAAACTTCTGCTACTTCAGCAATTGAGTTAGGTAAGAAGATGAAGGAGCAAGGGGTGGAGTGGGTTGTCTATACTGATATTAGTCGGGATGGGACATTAAGTGGCCCTAATCTTGAGGCTACTAGGGAGTTGGCCCGAAAGACAGGACTTAATATTATTGCTTCCGGAGGAGTCTCGAGTCTAGATGATATTAAGAATCTTAAAGAATTAGAATCGGATGGAGTTAAGGCAGTAATTACAGGGAAGGCTTTATATAGTGAGAAATTAGACTTAGAGGAAGCGATAAAACAAATTGACAATGGATAATTGATAATTTACAATTAAGGTCAAATAATAAAAAATATTTTTCAATTGTCAATTCTCAATTTGTTAAGAAGGGGTGGTTTAAGTGTTAGCTAAACGAATTATTCCTTGTCTTGATGTTGATCAAGGGCGAGTAGTTAAAGGAGTTAATTTTGTTGATATTAGAGATGCAGGTGATCCAGTAGAATTAGCTGCTTTATACGATCAAATGGGGGCTGATGAACTTGTATTTTTAGATATTACAGCTTCAAGTGATAAACGAAAAATAATGATAGATATGGTCCGAAGAACAGCTGAAGAAGTTTTTATTCCTTTTACGATTGGGGGCGGAATTAGAAGTACAGCGGATATGCGAGAATTACTCAAGGCAGGAGCAGATAAGGTTGCCATTAATTCAGCGGCAGTAAAAGATCCGCAATTAATCAAACGAGGTGCTAAAAAATTTGGTAGTCAGTGTATAGTAGTGGCTATTGATGCTAAAAGAGAAGCTGACTCGTGGCAAGTTTATATTCATGGTGGGAGAAAAAAGGTAGGGCTTGATGCTGTTAAGTGGGCTAAGCAGGCAGAAGAATTAGGAGCTGGGGAAATATTATTAACTAGTATGGATAGTGACGGGACTAAAGACGGTTATGATTTATCATTAACTAAAACAATTAGTCAAGCAGTTGACATTCCAGTAATTGCTTCTGGGGGAGCAGGAAACTTAACCCATATTAAAGAAGCATTCACTAAAGGCCAAGCAGATGCTGCTTTAGCAGCTTCTATTTTCCACTTTAAAAAGTACACAATCAAAGAAGTTAAGGATTATCTACAACAAGAGGGGGTTCATATCAGATGTCTATAAATAACTTAGAATTTGATGAGGATGGTTTAATTCCAGCCATTATTCAGGATGTTGATACTAAAGAAGTACTAATGATGGCTTATATGAATCAAGAATCTTTAGAAAAGACTATTAAATCAGGACGGACTTGTTTTTGGAGTCGTAGTCGAGAAGAATTATGGTGGAAAGGAGAGACTTCAGGCCATATCCAAGAGGTAGAAGAAATTAAATATGATTGTGACGGTGATACTTTATTACTTACAGTAGAGCAGACAGGAGGAGCTTGTCATACAGGACATAAATCTTGTTTTTATCGGGAGATCAAAAGAGAGAATCGGGAGGAAGAAGAAAAAGTTTTTGATCCAGCAGAAGTTTATGATCAGCTAGATACAGAAATATTAGATGAATTATATCGAGTGCTTAAGGATAGAAAGGAAAATCCGCAACCTGATTCTTATACATCTTCTTTATATAAAAAAGGAGAAAATGCCTTTTTAAAGAAAGTAGGAGAAGAGGCAACAGAAGTAGTGATGGCTGCTAAAGATAATGACCAAAGTGAGTTAATTTATGAAAGTGCAGATTTAGTTTATCATCTGTTAGTAGCATTAGTTTATTATGATGTTTCTATTGAAGAAGTTTTAGAAGAATTAAAAAATAGAAGATAGATTTACTGACTTCTGCCTTGCGGGCAGAAGTTTTTATACTTAGGGGATATAATTTATAATAGTGTAGGTTATCAGGCTTGATTATTGGTTATAAAAGTGATTATATTAATTACAGGAATAGGAGGAGATTAGATGGGAAATAGAGTTAATCCAATTAGGGATAAGCAAAAGATAAAGCAGATTAAACAGATGTTACAGAGAAAGAATCAATATAGAGATTATGTATTATTTGTTTGTGGGATTAATTTTGGCCTACGAATCAGTGATTTATTACAACTTAAAATTAGAGATGTAATAGATGCTACAAGAAGAATCAAGGATACATTTGAGATTATAGAACAAAAAACGGATAAAAGAAATGTGATTAAAATTAATCAATCAGCTCGAGAAGCTATTGAGTTATTAATAACTCAAACTAATATAGTTAATGACTATGATAATCATTTAATCTATAATCTAAGGAAGAAGAGTAGAAGTATTAGTAGAGTGCAAGCTTATAAACTAGTATGTCGTTGGTGTCAAGAGGTAGGATTAGGAGATTTGGCTGTTGGGACTCACACTTTAAGAAAAACTTGGGGTTACCACGCTCATCAGGAAGGAGTTAGTATCGAGGTTATTCAGGCTAAATATAAACATGCGAGTACATCCACTACCAGACATTATTTAGGTATTGAACAAAAGGATGTTAATAAAGCATATGATAAAGTTAGTTTATAAGTTTATTTAAAACTTTTCTTATATTAACAAATTTAATCTTTTGTTAATAATATTTTACAATTAATTAAATTATATTTAATTAATTGCTTTTTCTAAAATTTTTTTATTGGTATTTTTATTCTTCTATTATTTATTATAAACAAAAAACCCTTATTTTTACAAGAATAGAATTGAAAAATCAATTATACTCTTGTATTTTGTATTTTTTTAATGGATTACTTAACAAAAGATTAATTATGTTAAGTAATCGTAATAAGGGAGGGATTATTATAACTACATCACAAAAGTTGAAAGAGGAAATTGAACAAATGAGGATTAAATTAAAATTAGCCATCAAAGAAACTAGTTTACAAAGTAAAAGAGTTAATCAGATAAGCCAAGAACTTGATAGAAAAATTCTAGAATATATGATAGATAAATCAAAAAAATAAGTAAACATTATAAGTTAAAATTAGAAGAGGAGATTGATTTAGAGTCACAGAATTAATCAAGTAGTGGGGAGGGAGGATAAGTTTATGGATATGGATGAGTTTCAGGAATTATATGCTAGCGAGTCGCGAGAGCATTTGAATATACTAAATGATTCTTTATTGATGTTAGAGAATAATCCACAGAATACAGAAGTAATCAATGAAGCTTTTCGAGCGGCTCATAGTTTAAAAGGAATGGCTAGCACAATGGGCTTTGATAAAGTAAGTGAGTTGGCCCATGCGTTGGAAAATGTGATGGATTTATTTAGAAATGATAAATTAACTGTAGAGACTGAAATTATTAATGTTTTATTTGCTGCTGTAGATAATTTAGAATTATTAAGTAGTAATCCAGAAGGAGTAGCTGAAGAGAAGCTAGAAAGATTGATTGGGGAGCTTAATTCTATTGCTAACCAAGAAGAGGATTCTGTTATAAGCAATAAAAATCAATCTCAAGCAGCTACAGATAACCCTGATTTATCAAAACGATTAAAATCCAATAGTAAGATTAAAGTTGATGTGGAAAAATTGGATTCACTAATGAATTTAGTTGCTGAGTTGGTGATTAAAAGGATGCAAGTGGAATCAGTAGGAGAGAACTATGATTTAGATGAGTTAAATAAAAAGTTGAAGCCTTTAAGCAAGGTAACTACTGAATTGCAGGATGCGGTTATGGAGATGAGAATGGTACCGATTAGTCAAGTGTTTAATCGTTTTCCGCGGTTAGTCCGGGATTTATCTCAGGAATTAGATAAGGATATTAATTTAGTAATTGAAGGAGAAGAAACTGAGCTGGATCGGACGATTATTGATGAAATTGGTGATCCTTTAGTACATATGATTAGAAATGCTATTGATCATGGTATTGAGGAGCCAGAAGAAAGAGAACAAGCAGGTAAGCCTAGAGAAGGATTGGTGAGATTATCCGCCTTTCATGAAGGTAATAATGTAGTAATCCAGATTGAAGATGATGGGGCAGGAATTGATCCAGAAGTAATTAAAGAGAAAGCTCTAGAAAAAGGAGTAGTTGATCAAGCAGAGTTAGATGTTATGTCTGACCAGGAGATAATCAATCTAATTTTTGCAGCTGGTTTTTCTACTGCTCAAGAGGTAAGTGATGTTTCTGGTCGGGGAGTAGGAATGGATATAGTCCGCAATAAAATTGAGTCACTTAATGGTTCAGTTAAGATAGATTCTAAATTAGGAGAAGGTTCAACCTTTACCATTAAACTGCCTTTGACTTTATCTATTATTCAAGGTTTTTTAACTGAGGTAGCAGATCAAAAGTATCTGATTCCTTTAGAATTCATTCAGGAAATTGTAGATGTTACTCCTGATGAGATAGAAACAATCAGACAAGAAGAGGTTATTCAGCGTTGTGGTGCGGTAATTCCTTTGATCTCTTTACGAGATAAACTAAATAAACCTGAAGATGTAGCTGATAAAGAGGAAATATCTACTGTAATTGTTGAAGTTGAAGATGATTATTATGGCTTAATAGTTGATTCAATTATTGGTCAACAAGAAGTAGTTATTAAGCGAATTAATGATTTATCTGAAGATATAGAAAAGATTGCTGGAGGAGCTATTTTAGGTGATGGTAATATAGCTTCAATCATTAATGTAGAAGAAATTACTACAGTTTAGATGTGGAAATGCCTAAGTTGAATGGGAAAGCTATTCCGGTAGTGATGTTAAGTAGTGTAACTATTGAAGGTAAGCAGACTACTATTCAAGCTCTAGAGTTAGGTGCTTTTGAAGCCTTCTGGTTCTATTTCTTTAGATATAGATAAAAAGGGATACGACTTGAGTCGTATCCCTTTTTAGTTTAAAATTGTGGTTGTTTAATAATGTCTACTAGTTCTTCTTCTAAATCAAGTTGTTGGTACATACTCCCCATTCGTTTAGTGGTTGTAATATCTGCTACTTTTTTACATAATAAATTTTCTGTTTCTGTAACTAGAATGATCTGTTCTTCCTTTTGAGCAGTTATTAAATTTAATACTTGATAATCGTCACTACTCATAGTTTGAATGCCTTTACCATTTCTCTGTTGGAGTTTATAATTTGAGATAGGGCTAGCTTTGCCGCGACCATTTTTAGTAAGAGTGATCACTACTTCTGCTTGGTTGGTAGTATTTAAACTGATTACTTGGTCGTTTTCTTGGAGTTTAATCCCTTTTCGTCCTTTAGTATTTCTACCAGTAGCAGCTATTTCTTCTTCAGCAAAGTGGATAGTGTAGCCTTCCTGTGTACCTAACATGAGATTCTGTTGGCCATCAGTTATTGTAACATCAACTACTTGATCATCATCTGCTAAGTTAATTGCTTTAATTGAAGAAACACTTGTTTTATATTCACTAGCTTGTGTCTTTTTGACTAGTCCCTGTTGAGTAGCAATTGTAATGTATTTATCTTCTATTTCTTCCTTGAGAATAGCTACTTCCACAATTTCTTCGTTGAGTGGAAGCTGGAGAAAATCAGATAGTGGATCTCCAGTGGATAGACCATGGTGTTCAGGAATTTGATGGATCTTTAGCAGATGGACTTGTCCTGTTTGAGTAAAGAATAAGAGTTTATCGTGGCTGCGTCCGGATAAGACAGTAGTGATTTTATCGTTTTTAGCTGTTCTGATATTTTCCTTACTATCAGTTCTTTTTAATTTGTGATTATAAGATAGCGAGATGACTGCTTTTTTATCCTTAATTAGATCTTTTTTATCCAATTCAGCCTTGGAGTCATCTTTGATTAGTTTAGTTTGTCGTTTATCCCCGTATTCTTCTTTAATTTCTAGTAATTCTTCTTTAATTAAGTGGTTAAGTTCTTGGTCATCAGCTAGAATTGTCTGTAAAGAATCAATTTCTGCTGTTAACTCAGCCAATTCATCTTCTAACTTTTCAATTTCTAAACTAACTAATCTTTGTAGTTTCATATTTAAGATTGCTTTAGCTTGCTCTGTAGTTACTTCTAGTTCCCGTTGTAGATTTCTTTTAGCTTTATTGCCTGAATCAGAATTACGAATAATTTTAATTACTTGATCTAGATTATCAATCGCCTTTTTTAAGCCCAGCAGAATATGTTGTCTATCTTTGGCTTGTTGTAACTGATATTCTGTTCGACGAGTTACCACTTTTTTTCTGAAATCAATAAAGTGTTGGAGAATTGTCTTTAAGTTCATCACTTGTGGTTGTTGGTTGATTAAAGCTAACATATTAATTCTAAAGTTAGATTGGAGAGAAGTATATTTATAGAGTCGATTTAAGATTATCTCTGGTTCAGCTTTTTTCTTGAGATCAACTACAATTCTTAAGCCATCTCTATCTGATTCATCACGCACATCACTAACATGATTGATTTTATCTTTTTTAACTATATCAGCTATTTCTTTAATTAGTTTAGTTTTGTTGAGCTGATAAGGGATTTCAGTAATTACAATCCTTTCTCTACCTCTACCTCGGTCTTCAATAGTAGCTGCACCTCGTAAAGCTACTTTGCCTTGGCCTGTTTTATAGGCTTCTTTGATTCCTTCGTTACCTACAATTTCGCCTCCAGTAGGAAAGTCTGGTCCAGGAATTGTCTCTAATAACTCCTCAAACTCTAAGTCAGGATTATCTAGTAGTTTAATTAACCCTTCAATTACTTCGCTTAAATTATGTGGGGGAATATTAGTACTCATACCTACTGCAATCCCACTTGAACCATTGACTAATAGATTAGGTACTCGGGAAGGTAAAACTGTTGGTTCTTCTAGACTACCATCAAAGTTATCTACAAAATCAATAGTTTCTTGTTCGATATCTTTGAGAAGTTCTAACGAGATAGGAGCCAATTTAGCTTCAGTATAACGCATAGCTGCTGCGCTATCACCATCGACTGATCCAAAGTTACCATGGCCATCAATTAATTTATAACGCTGGCTAAACTCCTGGGCCATACGAACCATAGCATCATAGACTGCTTTATCGCCATGGGGATGATATTTACCTAATACCTCACCTACAATTCGAGCTGATTTTTTGTGTGGTTTCTCCGGAGTTAAACCTAACTTTTTGGTAGCATACAGAATCCTTCTATGGACTGGCTTGAGTCCATCCCTTACATCAGGTAATGCTCGTCCGATAATTACACTTAAGGAATAATTAAGATAAGAATCACGCATTTTATCTTCAATAGTTACTGGATTAATTTCTTCTTGTGTCATTGTGTGTGCCCCTTTCTATAATCTATAATTGAAAATTGAATTAAGATTAAGATAACAATATTTATTATATCATTAAAAATTTAGTTGTAAAATTTTAATATCAGATTTCTTGTATAGCTTGTATTATTTTTGTAGAAATTATTTATAAATTCTGTAACAGATCGAGAAAAGTTTGTCATCTTAAATCTTATATGCTATCATAATAGATGTAACGTCCGTTTTACAGAAGATGGAAAAGGGGTGAAGGAATATGGTAGTTGATAAAGAATATGATGCAGAACAAATTGAAGTTTTAGAAGGACTAGAAGCTGTTCGAAAAAGACCTGGGATGTATATTGGATCTACTGGTTCTAAAGGTTTACACCATTTGATTTGGGAAGTAGTAGATAATAGTATAGATGAGTTTTTAGCTGGTCATGGAGAGGAGATTGAAATTAATCTCGAACCAGACCAAGTAGTTACCATTCGAGACCATGGAAGAGGTATTCCGGTAGAGGTTCACCCGCAAAAAGGTTTACCGGCTGCTCAATTAGTCTTGACTACATTACATGCGGGAGGAAAGTTTGATGGTAGTGGCTATCAAGTTTCTGGTGGTTTACATGGAGTAGGTGTTTCGGTAGTTAATGCTTTATCCGAGTGGCTAGAAGTTAAGATTTATCGAGGTGGGCATATCTATCATCAGAGGTATGAACAAGGTTATCCAGTGACTGAATTTGAGCAACAAGGAAGTACTAATCAAACAGGAACGGAAATTACTTTCCGGCCTGACCCGGAGATTTTTGATACTCTACAGTTTGAATTTGAGGTACTAAAGAATCGCTTCCAAGAATCAGCCTTTTTAAATAAAAATTTAAACTTAGTTCTTAGAGATAAACGATCAGAAGACGTAACAGAAGTTAATTACTGTTATGATGGTGGTTTAGAAGCCTTTATTGAACATCTTAATGAGAACAAAACTCCTTTAACTGATGATATTGTATATATTGAAGAAGAAGTTGATGATACTTACGTAGAAATTGCCTTCCAGTATAATAAAGGCTATAACGAAAGAATTTATAGTTTTGCTAATAATATTAATACTCATGATGGAGGTTATCACCTAACTGGTTTTAAAACAGCACTGACTAAAGCTTTTAATAATTATGCGGATAAGAACAATTTGCTGAATAAGACAGATCCTAGACTGACTGGTCGTGATTTAAGAGAAGGCTTGACGGCAATAGTAAGTGTTAAATTATCAGAACCACAGTTTGAAGGGCAGACAAAGACTAAGTTAGGTAATAGTGAAATCAGAAGTACTGTTCAACAGGTGGTTTCTAATTATTTACCTTCTTATTTAGAAAGAAATTCACAGTTGGCTAAGGCAGTAGTGGAGAAGGCTTTAGAAGCTGTTAGAGCACGGAAGGCATCTAAACAAGCCCGAGAACTAGCTAGAAAAAGAAAAGGACCCTTAAGTAACAATTCTTTGCCTGGTAAGTTAGCTGATTGTAGTAGCCGTAAGCCAGAAGATTGTGAGTTATATTTAGTTGAGGGAGATTCGGCCGGCGGTTCAGCTAAACAAGGTCGTAACCGAGAATTCCAGGCTGTATTACCTTTAAAGGGTAAGATTATGAATGTAGAACGGGCTAGATTGGATAAAATATTAAAGAATAAAGAAATTGCTTCAATTATTACTGCTTTAGGAGCAGGTATTGGAGAAGAATTTAATCTAGATAAGTTGCGTTATCATAAAATTATAATCATGACTGATGCAGATGTAGATGGAGCTCATATCTGTACTCTATTATTGACCTTATTCTATCGTTATATGCCAGAGTTAATTGCTAATAATCATATTTATGTTGCTCAACCGCCACTTTATAAGGTGACTTATGGTGGACAATCAAAGTATTTATATACTGATCAGGATCTACAAGACTATTTTGAAGGAAAGAATCGAAGTAGAGTGAGTATTCAACGTTATAAGGGATTAGGAGAGATGAATCCGGAACAATTATGGACTACAACTATGGATCCTGAATTTAGGAAACTACAGAAAGTAGAGATTGAAGATGAAATTATGGCTGATGATGTATTTAATCGCCTAATGGGGTCTAAGGTTAGTTCTCGAAGAGAATTTATTATGAATAATGCTAATTTAGCTAGTAATATTGATATTTAAGGAGGGAATAAGCAATGGATGGAAAGAAGCGTAAAAATATAAAGCCTGGACTTAGTGTTTCAGTTGTCCAAAAGAAAGATCAGCGTTCAGGAAAATTAACTGATGGTGTTGTTAAAGATATTTTAACTAATTCTGCTACTCATCCACATGGAATTAAAGTACGTCTGAAGAGTGGAATAGTTGGTAGAGTAAAAGAGATTAATTCTTAAAGTTTGACTGAAAAAGTACTAGATTTAATAAATAACCTCTGAAATTATTTCAGGGGTTATTTTATTTGTTTAAAAGTAATGAAAATTAGTTAGAAAGGGAGTAAATATGGAAAATAAACAAATGATAGTAGATGCGTGGTTTATAAATAAAAATGATGAAATTAGAAGAGATTATAATAAGTTACCATATCTTAGGGAACATAACGGATATCATCTTAATAATGACCAATTTGAAATAACCAAAGAAAGTGAAAAAGCTTATCAAGTTAATAATAAGTTTTGGTTCCCTAAATCTACAGTTAGTTTCCAACAGAATGTGCAGGAAGAAAAAGATAATAAAGTGTTTATAATTCAAGGTAAATTTATAGACAGAGATAATTTTCATTTAACCATTATACTGCCCTTAAAAGCTTATAGGGATAAGTATAGGATAGAGAGTAAATATTTTAAGATCACCTATGAGACTGAAAAGGCATATAAATTTAATGAAGAGTATTGGCTACCTAAAACAGTAGTTGAAATTGAATCAAATTAAATATTATATTAAAACCTCTGGAATTCAGCCAGAGGTTTTTTGTATGCCTTATAAATTTGGATATATCATTTTTCATTGGATGATATTGGAGGAATATGTTTATTAAAGTAGAATATCAAGATAAAGAGTAAATTAATATATATAGAATATTAACGACATACTTCGTAAAGATTCTATATGAGTAAGTATTAACGACATATGTCGTTAAAAAGAAGTTAGACGAAATGGCAAGTATGGTAGAGCTCTATTTGAAGAATAAGAATAATTAAAAAGATATATATTTTACTTATCTAATTGTTATTTGTAATTTATCTTATTTCATATCTTATATTATTTGGTTAGAAGAACAAACAAATTCAGATGTATATTGGGATATAGATATAAGTAAATTGGATAAGAATAGCTTTATAGCTTTTAATTTAGAAGTTTTAACAAGAATGCTAAGAGCTTATTCTAGTTTAAGAGTTAGTCAGTATATAATGAGGGAAAAAGCATATAAATTGGAGAGTTGAGAAGTAGAAATTAAAGGCTTACAGGTGGAATGATTTAATGAAGAGTTGGCTAAAGTTTAGATTTATAATTAGTGGACTATACTTCTTTTTTTAAAATTAAAGAGTTTAAAAAAAGAAAAAAGTATAAAATGTTAGATAAAAGGTGATCAAAATTAATTTAATAAATGATAATAGAAAATTAAAATTTAAAGGCAGGGTTAATAATAATGCAATTTTTAAATTTTATAAAAGAACATATTAATACTAAAAAGTTATATCAAATTTTCATTGGGTTATTTTTAGTCTTTGGTGAATTGATTTATAATTGGTTTGGTTTAGGAAATAAATACTTGGATATTTTAAATAATAAAATTATATTTGGACTTAAAATACAATTTATAATTGAAATCATATTTTGGGTAATGGCGTTTGTATTTGGAGTAGATTTATTAATTATAATTAAGGATAAAGTAAAAGAATTTTATTCAAATATTAAGAAAAAAAGAAGAAAAGAAAAGCAATCAGAGAAGAAAAGAAAGTTGTTTAAAAAGAATATGAAAATTGTTAAAAAATTGAATGATAAAGAGAAGCAAGTTTTAAGAAAGTTTGTTTTTAAAGGGAATCGAGTTGTGATGTTTGATATGAGAGAAAAAGCAAAAGAAATTAAAGATTTACAAAGTAAAGATTTGATTAGTTTTAATCAAAAAACAGGTAGAAATTATAATTATTATAAAATTGATAATAAACTTTTTGAATTTTTGTTAAATAATAGAGAATTGTTAGAAATAAAAAAAGATAATCCATATACGAAGGAATGTGAAGAATAAATCACTATCATAGGTGTAATTTTAAAAACTTGCCACTTCGTCTAACATGGGGTTAGCGGTGCGTCCTGGCAGGTCGCATATTCTAGTGGGTGTAAAGCCCATCAGGGCAAAGGTTAGCCGCCAGCTCTGTATCAAGTCTTGGAGATATTACAGTAATGTAATATTTTAAGCGTAGACAGAAAGTTAGCAAGGTAGAATCGACTGGATTGGTTTGTCAGCGGTGAATGGGATTGAGCCTCGAAAACTATGTACCTAATGATGGAGGTCGAAGCCGTCGTTAAGGTGGAAGGCATCAATTAATTATACGAAATGGCAAGTATAATTAAATCCTCCGTGGTCTAAGCCCCTACCTCGCTAAACATTAAGAATATACGGAAACCCAGGGATATCCTATTAGGTCTTTCTGGAAAGAAAGTATGTCTGATGAGCCGAAGAGGTGAAGAAGACAAAAGCCAATAGGAAGTCGGATATTCTCGTAGTACTTAAGAAGTCGGGTAATTCCGATGGAGGGAAGGAGCTAATAACAGATGGAACTGCAAGTGAGGGACACATCGCCTGGACTCAGAACCAGGGAATCGGTGAGAACAAAACTTACTCGCATAGCACAAAGAGCACGTAAAGATAAAGAAGTAAAATTTTGTTCATTAGGACATCTAATGTATAAAAGTACTTTACGTGAAGCCTTTAGGAGACTGTCGAATACAGCATCTCCAGGTATTGATCAAGAGACTAAAGAGAGCTATAAAGAGAATTTAGAAGAAAATATTGACTGTTTATACAAAAGGCTAAAGAGAAATTCATTTAAACCTAATCCAGTGAAACGTAAATATATACAAAAAGTAAATAGTAATAAGATGAGACCTCTTGGTATACCTGCCATAGAAGATAAAATAGTACAAACTTCGCTAGTAATAATCCTTGAAAAGATATATGAACAGGATTTCTTACCTTTTTCGTATGGATTTCGACCAGAAAGAAACTGTCATCAAGCTCTTAAGAATCTTAGTAGAGATATAGGTACTAAGAAGGTTAATTACGTAATTGATGCAGATATTAGTGGTTTCTTTGACAATGTAGACCATGACTGGCTTATAAAATTCATACGACATAGAATTACAGATGGGAAAATCCTGAGATTAATTAAGAGATTTCTTAAAGCAGGAACAATCGAAGAAGGAAAATACTATAAAAGTGAAAGTGGAGTTCCTCAAGGAGGAAGTTTATCTCCTTTACTTGCTAATATATATCTTCATTATACAATCGATTTATGGTTTGACAGGATAGTAACTAAACACTGTCAAGGGGAAGCATATATGACAAGATATGCAGATGATATAGTATTTTGCTTTCAATATCAAAAGGATGTAGAAAAGTTCTATAAAGTATTAGAGAAAAGGCTAGCAAAATTTGGACTAGAATTATCAGAGGAAAAGACAAAGATATTGCAATTTGGCAGGTTTGCTGAAAGAGATGTAAAAAGAAGAGGTAAAAGTAAGCCTAAAACTTTTGATTTCTTGGGATTCACTCATTATTGTGGAAGAAGTAGAAAAGGAAGATTTAAACTGAAGTGGAAAACAGCACGTAAGAAATTTAACTCTAAGATAAATAAATTTCGAGAGTGGATAAAAGAGAATAGACATCTTCCTATGAAAGATATATGGCAAAAAGTGAATCAGAAGTTAAGAGGACATTATCAATATTATGGAGTAAGCGATAACTGGAATAATCTCTTAAGGTTTAAAGAAGAAATTATAAAACTTTTGTATAAATGGCTTAATAAACGAGGTCAGAGGAGTAGTTTAACTTGGAAGCAATTTAGAAAATTACTCAAAATATATCCTCTGGTAAATCCTAAATCTTTAGTTAATCTTAATTCAGCTTTTGTGTGAAGAGGAACATCTGGGGAGCCGAATGCCTGAATTGGGCAAGTTCGGTTCTGAGAGGGGTATACACCAACTAGATAAGAAACAAATATTGTGACACTCACAGACGAAAGGGTGAGAGAACGGGGAAAACAAAGCCGTTTCTAAGTTTATAAGGTGTATATATCTACTTACCACATCTAGGCTAAGAGGTTAAGCAAGAGTGAGGATTACATATGAAAGTTTTAGAGGATGGACAAGTTATAGGAGGGTTAAGCGAGACGTCGCGAACCTCAGGGACGTTATCAGACATTGAGTAAGATAATCTTAGTTTGAAAGTTATTTTTAAATGACTTGAATAAATAAAAAGTATTAAATCATATAAAGGAGGAAAAATATGTTTGAAAAGAATGATTTAATTGATGAAAAATATAGAGTGATAGAAAAATTAGGTGAAGGTGGTTTTGGCATTGTTTATAAATGTAAGGATATTGATGATGAAAATTTTAAAGCTGTGAAAATATGCAAAGCGAAAAAAAAGGAAAATATTAAAAGATTTGAGAGAGAAGTAAGACTTGCTGAAAAAATTGATCAAAAAAATGTTATAAAGTTATTACAAACTAATCTTAGTTATAAACCAATGTATTTTGTTATGCCACTTGCAAAGTGTAATTTAAAAAATTATTTAAAAAATAATGAATTATCTGAAGAGGAAATAATTAATATTTTTATTGAAGTGTGTCAAGGAATTAATTCCTTGCATTTGTCTGAAGAAGTACATAGAGATATTAATCCAAATAACATTCTTATGATGTCTAATGACAGAGTAGTAATAACAGATTTAGGATTAGGTAAATTTGAAGAAAGAGATTCAACAGTTTTAACTGACACATATGTGATGATGGGTACTGAAGGATATATTCCTCCAGAATTTAGACGACCTGGTGGAACAAAAGAGGCAGATAAAAAAAGTGACATTTATCAGTTAGGTAAAACTTTATATTATCTTTTAACCCAGAAACATCCTTATCTTATTGAAAAAGATCTTTTAAATACTGAACTTGAATATATTGTTAATAAGGCTACTAAAACAGATCCTGATAATAGATACAAAAGTGTGAATGAATTAGTTGATTCTTTGAATAATTATTTGCTTTCATTAAATCCAGATAATAACCCTGTAATATCAATTGATGGTGAAATTAAGAGTTTAGAAGAGAGTTTGAATACTGGAGCATATGATAAAGTTAATTTAGAAAATATTTTAAGGTATTTGCGTTCACTCAAATCTGATAATAGTACTTTTTTAGAACAATTTGATAGAATTCCAGAAGAATCATATAGAATTTATATTGAGGAATTATTTGATGAATTTAAAGATATTTTAGAAATTTATAATACAGTACTTGAAAATTTCTTCCATGAGAATATGTATTATAGTTTTTCGTATGCAGAAACAGTAGCGAGAAAAATGGAGAAAATTTATTTTTTAACTCAAGATTTTGAATTAAAAGCCAATGTATTAAATAGTATTCTTGTTGCTTCTGTTATGTGTAATCGCTGGGCAGCAATGGAGTCTTTTGATGAAATTTTGTTAAGTATAAATAAAGATGAAGAGGGATATATAATTTCAGAAATGCTTAGGGAAAATAATGATTATTATTCTAGACTTTATAGCAGAATTGATAAACACAAACTTAATTCAAGAATTCAAGTGATTTGGGAACAAGTAGATAGTGAAGAATAATATTAAATTGTTACTCAACGTCTGATAACATGGGGTTAGCGACATCTAGGCTAGGAGGATAGGTGAAGGTAGGGGTGACATATGAAAGTTTTAGAGGATGGACAAGTTATAGGATGGTTGAGCTAGACGTCGCGAACCCCAGGGACGTTATACGCAATAGTTATTTAATAGTCTTTAATGTGAGAGGATGATTATAATATGAAAGGAGATAAAAAGAAATATAAACCTAGATATCCTTGGAGTAAAAGAAAATATGATTTTTTATATAAACTTAAAATGCAGAAAAATAATATTCTAAAGAACTTATGCCCTATAATATCAAATAAATCAGTTGATGCTGAAAAAAAGTTTATTTCTGATACTGAGGAAAAGTCTATTTCAAGTATTTCAAAAGATATAGAATTAAATTTAGAATCTATTTTTTACTTTTGGGCTATTCCAATAGAGCAAATAGAAAACTTGAAAAATGGTTTAGAAATTTTAATTAATAAACATGATACATTAAATGAAGTTATAGTTCAAAAAAATTTCGATTCAATATTCAATTATTTTGATTCTTTTTTAAATTCAGATGAATATTATGAGTTAGGAAAAATAAATTTCAAAAAAGAATTAATGTATATAGATAGTATAGAAATTTTATTAAATAATTTTTTATCTTCTTATATTATTTTAGAAGTAAAAGTTACTTTATCAGAAGAATGTATAAAAGAATTTGATAAATTGATTAATAGTGAATATGAAAATAGAGTAGAGCCTTCATTTTTATTAAAAAATTGGGATTGTAGTTATACTCTTGTAGGTGGTAGTTTGATAAGATATAGTGATATTAAAGATTTGTTGTTAGATATTAAATGGGAGGCTAATGAAATAATAACTAAATATTGTAGTAAAAAAACTTTTGAAAATATAGATGATCCTTATTCAATTGAAATATTTACTTTTGAATGTGATAATCCAAATGATATTTTTTGGAGAAGTGTAAATATACCTTTTGGAACTAATTCTGATTTTAAAAGTGAAGATGAGTTATATCATTTATTTTATTCAAATTTATATAATAAGAGTGAAAATTTTGATTTAAGAATATTAGTAGATAAAAAGAGAAAGCAGGAGGATGTTTCATTTCAAAATAAAATATTACCTAAAATACACAAATGGGGTAATGAGATTTATCATTTAATTATAGTTGATTCAATGTTAAATGATCTTGATTATAACTTATCTAAATCAAGTAAAGAAATTTTATCAAATATTCCAAATGAAAATTATTCTATATTTTCCCCAAATGAATTATTGAAGAAGAATCAAAAGAATCTCAATTTAATAGGAGTTGATGTAAATAGATTATTAGAAGATTATAATTATAATAAAAACCAACAAAAAATTAATAATGAATCTGCTAAATTCTTAAATAATAATAATAGAAATTTATTTTTATTAGTTAATAATATAATATCAAATAAATTAAATAAGGTAAGTAGAACATATAAATTACTACATGAACTCAATAAAAAGGAAATTGAAAGGAATTTCACAATTACAAACCGTAAAATTCAATTATTTACTCTTCTTATTGCTATAATTGCTTTATTTGATAATAGAATTAGTAAATGGAGTTTAAAATTTTATAATTGGATTGTTTCTTTATTCCACTAACTACTGCGTATAACATAGGGTTAGCGGTGCGTCCTGGCAGGTCGCATATTCTAGTGGGTGTAAAGCCCATCAGGGCAAAGGTTAGCCGCCAGCTCTGTATCAAGTCTTGGAGATATTACAGTAATGTAATATTTTAAGCGTAGACAGAAAGTTAGCAAGGTAGAATCGACTGGATTGGTTTGTCAGCGGTGAATGGGATTGAGCCTCGAAAACTATGTACCTAATGATGGAGGTCGAAGCCGTCGTTAAGGTGGAAGGCATCAATTAATTATACGAAATGGCAAGTATAATTAAATCCTCCGTGGTCTAAGCCCCTACCTCGCTAAACATTAAGAATATACGGAAACCCAGGGATATCCTATTAGGTCTTTCTGGAAAGAAAGTATGTCTGATGAGCCGAAGAGGTGAAGAAGACAAAAGCCAATAGGAAGTCGGATATTCTCGTAGTACTTAAGAAGTCGGGTAATTCCGATGGAGGGAAGGAGCTAATAACAGATGGAACTGCAAGTGAGGGACACATCGCCTGGACTCAGAACCAGGGAATCGGTGAGAACAAAACTTACTCGCATAGCACAAAGAGCACGTAAAGATAAAGAAGTAAAATTTTGTTCATTAGGACATCTAATGTATAAAAGTACTTTACGTGAAGCCTTTAGGAGACTGTCGAATACAGCATCTCCAGGTATTGATCAAGAGACTAAAGAGAGCTATAAAGAGAATTTAGAAGAAAATATTGACTGTTTATACAAAAGGCTAAAGAGAAATTCATTTAAACCTAATCCAGTGAAACGTAAATATATACAAAAAGTAAATAGTAATAAGATGAGACCTCTTGGTATACCTGCCATAGAAGATAAAATAGTACAAACTTCGCTAGTAATAATCCTTGAAAAGATATATGAACAGGATTTCTTACCTTTTTCGTATGGATTTCGACCAGAAAGAAACTGTCATCAAGCTCTTAAGAATCTTAGTAGAGATATAGGTACTAAGAAGGTTAATTACGTAATTGATGCAGATATTAGTGGTTTCTTTGACAATGTAGACCATGACTGGCTTATAAAATTCATACGACATAGAATTACAGATGGGAAAATCCTGAGATTAATTAAGAGATTTCTTAAAGCAGGAACAATCGAAGAAGGAAAATACTATAAAAGTGAAAGTGGAGTTCCTCAAGGAGGAAGTTTATCTCCTTTACTTGCTAATATATATCTTCATTATACAATCGATTTATGGTTTGACAGGATAGTAACTAAACACTGTCAAGGGGAAGCATATATGACAAGATATGCAGATGATATAGTATTTTGCTTTCAATATCAAAAGGATGTAGAAAAGTTCTATAAAGTATTAGAGAAAAGGCTAGCAAAATTTGGACTAGAATTATCAGAGGAAAAGACAAAGATATTGCAATTTGGCAGGTTTGCTGAAAGAGATGTAAAAAGAAGAGGTAAAAGTAAGCCTAAAACTTTTGATTTCTTGGGATTCACTCATTATTGTGGAAGAAGTAGAAAAGGAAGATTTAAACTGAAGTGGAAAACAGCACGTAAGAAATTTAACTCTAAGATAAATAAATTTCGAGAGTGGATAAAAGAGAATAGACATCTTCCTATGAAAGATATATGGCAAAAAGTGAATCAGAAGTTAAGAGGACATTATCAATATTATGGAGTAAGCGATAACTGGAATAATCTCTTAAGGTTTAAAGAAGAAATTATAAAACTTTTGTATAAATGGCTTAATAAACGAGGTCAGAGGAGTAGTTTAACTTGGAAGCAATTTAGAAAATTACTCAAAATATATCCTCTGGTAAATCCTAAATCTTTAGTTAATCTTAATTCAGCTTTTGTGTGAAGAGGAACATCTGGGGAGCCGAATGCCTGAATTGGGCAAGTTCGGTTCTGAGAGGGGTATACACCAACTAGATAAGAAACAAATATTGTGACACTCACAGACGAAAGGGTGAGAGAACGGGGAAAACAAAGCCGTTTCTAAGTTTATAAGGTGTATATATCTACTTACCACATCTAGGCTAAGAGGATAGGCAAGGCTAAGAGTTACATATGAAAGTTTTAGAGAATGGACAAGTTATAGGAGAGTTTAGCTAGACGTCGCGAACCCTAGGGACGTTATGTGACAGAAATAGGTGGTTTAATGACTTTAACTATATTATACGAGGAGGTAAATAATGAAGAAATATTCTGAAAAAATATTTAAGATAATTTCTTTAAAAAAATTATTAAATAGAGGTATTATTTGCTCTGATTTTCCGTTTGAACAAGTAGGAGAAGAAATAGTTTTAAATAAAAAAGGAGAAGAATATGCTAAAATGATTTCTAATGAGTTTGAAAGTTTATCAGATGAGTATATAAGATTTTGCATATTATATTCATTATATGCAGAAGAATTTTTAGTGGACTTTAAAGAAACTAGATTTAATAATTTAAAGAAAATTTTATCTTTGGCAATTTCTCAAAAACAAATTCTTTTCCCATGGAAATTTGACAATATTTTGTATAATAAATTTTATCAAATATTCGGTGAAAATATAGAAATATTAGAACATGAAGCGGTTTTAGAATTATTAGATTCTACCCCTCAAGGTGTTTATCAAAGTGGTAATATCATAGTTGGTCCTTTAGGTATTATTGTCACCGAGGAAAAAAGAAGAATTTTACCTAAACCTTTTGTACACTTATGGCATTGTTCTAATCCGGGGTGTAAAAAATTTCATAAAGTTAAATTGAAAGGCAATAAAAAGGAAAATTATTTTGAAGTATCTCATCACATTTTAAAAAATTCTAAGGGAGATAATGAAATACCTAATAAATATTATAAAAATATAATTTTTCCATATGATAGTTGGTGTGATCATTATGATTTAGATCAATTACCTATTTTTTGTGGGCATTGTTTTAATCGGGTTGAGTCTCAAAAAATATTAAGAAAATTAATAGAGAAAGAACAAGAAAAGTTTAGGGATAAATTACCATCAGATGATAAATTCAAAGGAAGTGCTGAAGAAATTGTATCAAAATTAGATAAACCTGAATGTATGCAGTTAATTTTATTAGAAAGCAATAAAAAAATAGTGAATTCAATAGAAGAATTAATTGATGAAAATAATATAATAATCCCTGCTACTGAAATCAGAAAAAGTTTTAATAAGAATTTTTTACCTGGATTTGATAATGAAGCTTCTACTACTAGTTTTACTTGTCAATGCTCAAAATTTGGAATCAGGAGTATACCACTTAATCAAATTATGTTAGATGAACAGTTTGGTTTAAAAAGATTGCGACTTTTACTAAAAAAATTATATTCTACAAAAGAAGAAATTGAAAATCTAAATTGGAAATTGAGACATCTTAATATAAATGGGAAAAGAACAAATAAAAAATATGAAAAATTAGATTATTACATAAGTAATAATGATATTGAAGAAATATTATTGACTTTAGTTTTTGATGATGTGGATAAACTAAAAAAAAGTTTTGATATTTTACGATTTGGTAACTTTTTTATTCCAGATAGCGAGAAAGAAGAAGAGTTATTATTAAATAAAATAATATGGAAATTAGGTTTTAGATTAAATACTTTTCCAAATGAATTAAAAATATTTTGGGATAGACATCAAAAGTTTAGAGAGGAATGTGTAAAACACAATGAATATACTGAAGAAGTAAAGGAATTAATAAGAAGCAAATCAATTAACTTTTTTATTTCATTAGAAGAAATATTACAAAAGAGTTTAAGTTTTATGTGTTGGGTCTTGTTGTCTGATCATTATAAAAATACGAATTTTAGTTACTTTTATAAAGAGGCTGAAGAAATAATGTTTAAATATCTTAATGGGTATAATCTTAGTGAAGATCACAAGCTTGAATTAGATTCAAGAGGAAAGAATACTTTGTATCCTTTGATTGAGGGATTTAAAGTTTTGGCTCTGATTTGTGAAGAATTAAAAACGAACAAAACCGAGTATAGAAAAGAAGAAGTTAATTTACCATTTGGTTATAAACATGATTTATGTTTCTTTCCTTTCTTACATAAACATTTAATATTAGATTTAGAAAATTTTCAAAGAGTAATTACTGAATTAAAAAGTTTAAGTCAAAGACTAAAAAATATAGATGTGTGTAAAATTAGAAATTGTACAAGTCATCAAAGAGAAGATGAAGATTTTCCGCCTAAGAAAAAGTTAGAGAGATTTTGTTACCAAATAAAAGAAATTATTCAGTCAATGGAGGATTTAGGTATTTATCCTATGGTTTATAGATTGCATAAAAAAATTAAAGAAACTTATGGAAGAACTAAGGTTAAATTAATAAATGATGCTAATAATGTTGTAGAATTAAATTTATTAAATGATAATTTTTTTGAACTTCCTAGCTTTAAAGATCCATTAATTTTTGTTCCATTATTAAAATTAAGATCTTTTGATTCAGGATTAAGGTTTTCTATTAAAGAGGAATCAAACTATACAAAAATGTGGGAAGATTTTCCTAAAAGGCTTCCGGATAATAAGAGTTAAAACTACCTATTTCCGTCATATAACACAGGCTTAGCGACATCTGCTAGGGAGCATACACGAGAGTAGGAGCTGACTTATGAAATACAGGGTGGTGTAAAAATAAGTTGTAGTGATTATTCCGCAGACGTCGCGAAGCCTCGGGACGTTATGTGAC